>CAYMBR010000035.1:0-22927 GCA_964388725.1 uncultured Sangeribacter sp.
ATTCACGAATGAAAACTTTTGAACTCGACAAAATTAAAATTTGTGTCGTTGGGCTTGGCTATGTGGGATTCCCGTCGGCACGGCTTTTTTCCACTAAATTCCCCACAATAGGTTTCGATGTAAACCCCAATAGGGTCAGAGAACTCAACGACGGACGAGACTCCAGGCTTGAGGTCTCCCGTAAAGTTATCGAGGACGCCTTGGCCAACAATAATCTTATCCTCTCAAGTGATATTGAGCAAATACGCGACTGCAATTTCTATGTCGTGGCTGTCCCTACTCCTATTTGCCCCAACAATCTCCCGGATCTTTCCCCTCTCCTCAGTGCCTCTGAGACTGTGGGAAAGGTGTTAAAACGTGGAGACATCGTGGTCTATGAATCCACTGTTTATCCCGGCGTGACCGAAGAGTGTTGCGTCCCCGTAATCGAAAAGGTGAGTGGACTCAAATTGAATCAAGACTTTTTCTGCGGCTATTCTCCGGAGCGTATTAATTACGGCGACAAACTCCACACCGTGGAGACTATCAAAAAGGTGACATCCGGTTCAACTCCCGAAACTGCCGACTTCATTGATCGTGTCTACGACAGCGTCTTGATCAATGGCACTCACAAAGCACCTTCTATAAAAGTGGCTGAGGCCTCAAAGGTCATCGAAAATTGCCAGAGAGATGTCAATATTGCATTCTTCAATGAAATTGCAAAAATCTTCAACGCAATGGGTATCGACACCGAAGACGTGATTGATGCCGCATCTTCCAAATGGAACTTCATTAGGCTAAAGCCGGGATTGGTAGGCGGTCACTGCATTTCTGTCGACCCTTACTATTTGATTAGCAAGGCTATTGAATGTGGTATCAACCCGCAACTGCTCATTGCAGCGCGTGAGACCAACGAAAGCATGGGCGCATACGTCGCCAAGCAGACCATCGATATCATGAATAGAAAAGGTGTAATGGTCAAAGACAGCGACATCCTGATCCTCGGTTTCACTTTCAAGGAGAATTGCCCCGACCTCAGGAATACTAAAGTGGCTAATGTTTGCGTTACTTTTAATGAATTTACCCCTAATGTCGATGTCGTAGATCCTTGGGCTTATCCTGATGAAGCCCGTAAGGAATATGGCGTGCAAATTAAATCCCTGGATATCGACAAAATGAAGGGCAAATATGATGCCGTGGTGCTCGCCGTGGCTCATAGGGAGTTCATCAATCTTGATGTGAGATCTCTGCTTAAAGACCCTGCAAAAGGAGTGGTTTTCGATGTCAAGGGGTTGCTCCCGAAGGATATGGCGGATGGAATACTATAGTCAAAAAAACGAAAAAGATTAAAGAAAATAAAGATGAAGCGTAATATTCTGATCACCGGCGGAGCGGGATTCATCGGATCTCATGTGGTCCGTCTTTTCGTGAATAAGTATCCCGACTATCACATTGTCAATCTCGACAAACTGACCTATGCCGGCAACCTCGCAAATCTTAAGGATATTGAGGATAAACCAAACTATACCTTTGTCAAGGCCGACATCGCCGATCTCGACAAGATGCGCGAAATAATTAGGAAGTATGAAATCGACGGCATAATACATCTTGCCGCCGAAAGCCACGTAGACCGTTCCATCAAGGACCCTTTCACATTTGCCCGAACCAACGTAATGGGTACCCTCGCACTCCTCCAAGCCGCCAAGGAATATTGGGAAGAGAATCCAGAAGCCCCCCAGCCCCCTGAGGGGGGAGTGTTGTCCTCCGCTGATCCCGCTTATGGTTATCTTAAGGAAACACTGTCAAACTCCCCCTTTAGGGGGTCGGGGGGCTTTCGAAGACTTTTCTATCATATCTCCACCGATGAGGTGTATGGTGCTCTCGAACTGACCCATCCCGAAGGTGTCCCCGCTCCATTCACCACAAAAGCTTCCGCTAACATAAACTCCCCCTTTAGGGGAACGGGGGGGGCCTACGGAACTGAATTTTTCCTTGAAACCACAAAATATAATCCTCACTCCCCTTATTCGGCTTCCAAGGCGAGCAGCGACCATTTCGTCAGAGCATACCACGATACCTACGGCATGCCTACTATAGTCACCAACTGCTCCAACAACTATGGCCCATATCAGTTCCCTGAAAAACTGATTCCTCTATTTATCAACAATATCCGACACGGCAAGCCGCTCCCCGTATATGGCAAGGGCGAGAATGTCCGCGACTGGCTATTCGTCGAAGACCATGCGCGTGCAATCGACCTTATATTCCATGAGGGTAAGATTGCCGACACATATAATATCGGCGGCTTCAATGAGTGGAAAAACATCGACCTTATCAAGGTCATCATCAAGACTGTGGATAGACTTCTCGGTAATCCCGAAGGCCAGTCGCTGGGCTTAATCACTTACGTTACAGACCGCCTTGGACACGACATGCGATATGCCATCGACAGCCGCAAACTTCAGGCCGAACTCGGTTGGGAACCTTCCCTGCAGTTTGAGGAGGGTATTGAGAAGACCGTGCGTTGGTATCTCGACAACCAGGACTGGATGGACAACATCACCTCCGGCGACTACGAACGATACTATGACGATATGTATAGTCAACGCTTCGCTTCAAGCAAGTAAGTGTACATTCCCCAAGGCATTGGCATAAGATCCGTTTACAGATTTCCATGATCGGTGATCTTTTCCGGCAAACATGGCCGGAGGCCATGAATTTTGTTAACCCCGGGTCCTTGCGGCCCGGGGTTACTGAATCATCCAGCAACCCCGGAGGGGTTGCCCTTTATGCCTTATATTCTTTCCGTCAGATAGATAAACTGCCCCACGCTGAGACGCTCCGGTCGCTCCTTCAGTATCGGATCTTCGAGCAGACTACTTCCCGGGGATATCATCCCTGCAAGCGAATTGCGCAATGTCTTGCGCCGCTGACCGAATGCTGTCTTTACCACTGTCTTGAACTTTTTCTCATCCACCCCAAGCGTTGTGCGGCCATTGCGCACGAGGCGTAGTACTCCGCTTCTAACCTTCGGTGGCGGAGAGAATACCCCGGGTTCTACGGTAAAGATGTACTCGCAGTCATACCATGCCTGTAGTAGCACTGATAGAATGCCATACACTTTCGAGCCTGGCTGAGAGCAGATGCGCTCCGCTACCTCTTTCTGTAGCATCCCGGCAATGACGGGGATTTTTTCCTTATATTCGAGTGCCTTGAAAAATATTTGCGATGAAATATTGTATGGATAGTTGCCGATTAGGGCAAATTCCCCATTTTCTATCTCGTCAAGGTTCATCCGCAGGAAATCTCCCTCGATCACTTTGAGCCCGGAATTGTGGCGGTGCAGATATTCCACACTCTCGGTGTCAATTTCTATGGCTGTGACATCGCGTCCCGATGCCACGAGAAAATTGGTCAGCACTCCCATCCCAGGACCTATCTCCACTATCGGAAGTTGGCCGTATGATTTTGCCGTCACTTCATCGCACACTGCCGACAGATCTCTTTCCGATATCGTGTCGGCTATCTTTTCTGCGGTCGGAAGGTCTGTGAGGAAATGCTGCCCCAATGCTTTCTTCGCTTTTACTTCTTTCATTTAATCCCTACTTTCTTGGCAATTGAAGAGGGTACTGCCGACTTGTTGACCATGATGTCAAGGGTCTTTTCAAGGAAATAAGGCTCTGAGACGTAGATGTAGCCGTTGTAGAGCTGGTTTGTATCCCATGAGTTTTTGACCTTGTAGTAGCGGTTGCCTTCCTGGTCGGTGGCATAGCCCACGATTGTCATTCCGTGGTCGTCGGTCGTCTCCTTGTTTTCAAAGGTGCGCTGGCGGTCTTCCTGGGTCACTTTGCGTTCCTTCACCGGTCCCTTGATGTCATACTGTAGGGCATCGCGGTCGGAATCTGAGAGCTGCGTCCAGCGGGCAACCTCCGCATTGTCCATGTCTTCCGGGGCCTTCTTTTCGGGAAGCACGGCATATCCCTTGCGCCACTTGAAGCCTTTCTCGCTCACGTCGGCTGCCCAGCCAATCGTGTAGCCATTCTCGAGGGCCTCATCCACTATCTGCTTCATTTCCTCCATCGGAACGTTGATGCTTTCCGACCATAGCCAGTTGTCGGAAATCTCCATGGCAAATGGTTTGTAGAAGGGATGGTGCGTGTAGCTGGTGAAAGATACATATTCCTCCGGCACTATATTCATTTCCTTGGCGAAAGACTGTGGGGTGTAGGTCTTGCCATTGTAGGTGAAGGTCTCCACTGCTGGTCCCATGTAGGCATCGATGATACCGATGAAGCCCGGAAGCCATGCGGTTGTAAGCTTTCTGTTGGGGTTGCTCTTGATAGCGTTGAGATAGTTCTCCAATGCTGCTGCCATCTCATAGTGGGAGTGTTTGTCCTCGCCATAGTTCAGACCGGTATATACTTCTTCTGGCACAACTCCGTAGTTGTCCATCGCATAGATGACATCCGCAAAAGAACCTCCCTGGGCGAAATTGATTTTGCCGTCGGTCATGATGTATTTCTTTGCCTTGTCGATGTAGCAGTTGCGCACTGTCCACATCTCTGAGATGTCAAGTTCCGGTCCCCCCTTGCGCATCACGTCGTCTTCCACCATGGATGTCCCGGAGAAAGCCCAACATGTGCCCGACTTGTTCTGGTCTTTGACTGAAGTCGTCTTGTTAACCTTCACATCTGTGAATTTGAAACCGGTTGAATCAGGTATCTCGATTTTAGGGTCTGCCTGTCCGGCACGGTAGATGTCCATGTCGGTGGCGCCGGCTGCGAAAGCCGCTGCTGCGAAAGCAAAAAGAGTCAATGTCTTTTTCATTATTATTGATTTTTGATTGATTAGTCAAATTTTCATTTTTCATTTTTAATTTTTCAATTCCGTCAATGACGGCCATGCCATTCTGCATGCTATGAAAGTTATTGCGCAGCAGGCCATGACAAACCAAAAGTAAATCTCAAATGGATTACCTCCGCTGAAGCCCGACCATCCCATCCCGGCTATCTTCTCGAAAATCCAACCCGCTGCCATTCCCGGAAGCATGATGCCGGCCATAGAGAATGCTATGCAGAAAGCATAATGTGACGTCTCCGACTCTCCCTGCGCGAAGTAGATCATATACATCATCAGGGCGGTGAGCCCGAATCCGTAGCCAAACTGCTCTATCCCTATCGCTATGCAGATGATGCTGAAATCAGTGTCTGGCCAAATTGCGAGCAGGCAATATACAAGACATGGCAATGCAAGTGAGCAGGCCATTGGCCAAAGCCATTTGCGTAGCCCTCCGTGTCCGATGGCTATTCCTCCCAAGACTCCCCCGGCAAGCAAGGCTATGACCCCTATGGTGCCGTTGGCAAACCCTATCTCGGTCAGTGTCAAGCCAAGACCTCCCTCTGATAGCGGACTCTTAAGAAAGATCGCCACCATCTTCGCACACATCGCCTCCGGCAAACGATACAGCAGCATAAAGGCAAGGGCCACTCCTATATGAGGTTTCCTGAAAAAGGTGGCGAATGTATTTCCGAAATTCTTTGCCACTTCTGCCGGTGTCTTTGCCCCAAGCGGACTGTCGTTGGCAAGACGTGGCAGTGCCCGCGTATGCCATAGCCAGATCGCAAAGAAAATGGCTGTCAGACAATAGAACACCATCGCCCATGCACCAGATGGCGATTTGCCGAGGCTCTCGAGATAGCCCGCCAATAAGGTTAGCCCGCCTTGCCCGACCACTGTCGCCACTTTATAGAATGTAGAGCGGATGCCGACAAAGTCTGCCTGTTGCTTCTCCGAAAGCGCAAGCATGTAGAAGCCGTCGGCGGCTATGTCGTGGGTCGCCGAGAAGAATGCCATGCAGGCGAATACGCTCAGTGTCGTCGCAAAGAAAAATGAGGTCGGCAGAAAAACTGCCACTGCGAGCATCGTCAGTGTCATCAGAAGCTGCATCGTCAGTGTCCAGCGGCGCTTCGTCGAGAAGATGTCGATAAAAGGACTCCAGAGAGGGCGGATCATCCAGGGCAGCGAAAGCAGTCCCGTCCATGCTGTGATTTCAGCTATCGAGATTCCCATCTCGCAGTAGAACAGCACCGGCAGTGTGTTGACGGCACAATAAGGGATTCCCTCGGCTATATAGAGCGAGGGAATCCATTCCCATGCCGTGCTGTTGCGTATTGCCTTATTCAATTATCGGATTCTTTCTGATTGTCACTTAATTGTGCATCGTATATTGTCGCGAAGCCTATTGTGCATTGTGCATTGTGCTTTATGCATTGTGCATTGATCAGGCAAGCGGACATCTCGGCTTCAGCTGCTTGAAGAAGTCGTTGCCTTTGTTGTCCACAAGGATGAAGGCAGGGAAATCCTCAACTTCTATCTTCCAGATTGCCTCCATGCCGAGTTCCGGATATTCAAGGAGTTCCACATTCTTGATGGAGTCCTTCGCGAGGATGGCGGCCGGTCCTCCTATCGAGCCGAGATAGAAGCCTCCGTGCTTCTTGCAGGCATCGGTCACTTGCTGCGAGCGGTTGCCCTTCGCTATCATGATCATTGAGCCGCCTGCAGCCTGGAACTGATCCACATAGGGATCCATGCGTCCTGCGGTGGTGGGTCCAAACGATCCCGATGCGTAACCTTCCGGTTTCTTCGCCGGTCCTGCATAATAGATGGGATGCTCTTTCAGATAGTCGGGCATTGGCTCCCCGGCATCAAGGCGTTCCTTAATCTTGGCATGCGCTATGTCGCGGCCTACTATGATGGTGCCGTTGAGCGAAAGACGCGTCGATACCGGATATTTGTCAAGGTCGGCGAGCACTTCTGCCATCGGGCGGTTGAGGTCGATCTTCACCACTTCACCTTCGCCGGCTTTGCGGAGTTCTTCCGGTATCAGTTCTCCGGGGTTCTCGTCGAGTTTTTCTATCCAGAGTCCATCTTTGTTGATCTTGGCCTTCACGTTGCGGTCCGCCGAGCAGCTGACGCCCATACCTACGGGACACGATGCGCCATGGCGCGGCAGGCGGATCACCCGGATGTCGTGCGCGAAATATTTGCCGCCAAACTGTGCACCGAGTCCGATGCAGTGGGCTGCCTCCAGGAGTTCCTTCTCAAGTTCCACATCGCGGAAGGCGCGTCCATATTCGTTGCCTGTCGTTGGAAGATTATCGAAATATTTCACTGATGCTTTCTTCACTACCTCAAGGTTCTTTTCTGCGCTGGTGCCGCCGATCACGAATGCGATGTGATAGGGTGGACACGCGGCTGTGCCGAGGGTCTTCATCTTTTCAATCAGGAAGGGCACAAGAGTCTTTTTGTTGAGAATCGCCTTTGTCTCCTGATAGAGATAGGTCTTGTTGGCGGAGCCGCCTCCCTTGGCCACAAAGAGGAATTTGTATTCATTGCCTTCGGTGGCGTGGATATCAATCTGTGCCGGAAGGTTGCAGCCGGTGTTGACCTCGTCATACATGGTCAGAGGGGCGTTCTGCGAGTAGCGCAGATTGTTTTCGGTATATGTCTTATAGACGCCGAGGGATATCTTCTCCTCGTCGTCGCAGCCGGTCCATACGTTCTGTCCTTTGTAGGCTGCGCAAATGGATGTGCCGGTGTCCTGGCAGAAAGGAAGCACTCCCTTTGAGGCGATGTCGGCATTGCGCAGCATGGTCAGTGCCACAAACTTGTCGTTTTCTGAAGCTTCAGGATCATGCAGTATCTTGGCCACCATCTCGTTGTGCTCCCGGCGGAGCATGAAGGAGCAGTCATGTGAGGCGGCGTTGGCGATTATTGTGAGGGCCTCCGGGTCTACGACCAGCATCTCGTGGCCGTTCCAGTTTTCTGTCTTCACGTAGTCGCTGGTGATGAGCTTGTATTCCGTGGTGTCCGGTCCAAGCTCGAAAGGCTTTTGATAATGAAAGGGTTTTGTTGCCATAATTTTTGGGGTTCTATGTTTAATTTTCAATTTTCAATTTTCAATTTATAATTTTCAATTTTCAATTTTCAATTTATTTCACCGTGCCTACTTCGATGAGTGCGCCGGTCACTGGGTCGAACGTCGCATAGGAGGGCTCTTTTTTGTCGGTGAAGAGTGCCGGATCAAGTCCGAAGGTAATCCCGAATTGTGAAAATAGCAACTCCTTGTCGTAGAGTTTTTTGCCGTTTGTCGTTATGCTTACCTGCGCACTTCCGGGAAGACTGTAGACCACTGCGTTCTTGGGCAGTTTCTTCTCTACCCCCTTCGCATCGACAGGAAGTTTCGGAACATTGGCCGTCGATATTTCTATATAGACCGCATCTCCCGACAGGTCGTCGGCATCAACAAATCCGGCGAAGTCCGATAGCCGGAAGAGTATCTCCTTGCCGTCCCCTTCGGGAATGTAGGAAAATTTCCTGACTGTCGTCTCTGTTGTCATGCTTCCCGTGAAGGCACGAGTCATTGCCGTCTCCTGTTCGCTGAGTGAATTCAGCATCAGTTCGAGCTGTTTCCCGTCGGTCGGCATCGCATCGGCCGTGCCCCTCGTCAGCGACAGCCTGGAGTCGCGAATCTCCATCAGTGATTCCGAAAGCAGCTGCGCCTGGCGCGACGCACTTTGCGAGGCTACAAAATCTTCATCCACAAAATCAAGATATTCCCGGCCTGTCGGCCATTTCGTGGGGCTGACTGTCTCTCGTTGTCGGTTGTCGGTTGTCGGCGATGCCACTTCCTTGTTGATGGCAAGAAGCATCCCGTCGGCATCTACTGTCACCGAGGTCAGAGCTCCAGCCTTCAGCTGCATCAGGTATTGCGTCCCGGAGTCGGGCACCCCATAGGGTGTCACCCGGATGCCCGTGATTTCCCATGTCTCCGAGTCCTCCTTCACCACGTCGCTGGTGCCGATATATTTGTTCGCATATAGATAGAATGGACCTCTTTTGGCCACCTGGTGTCTTGCCGTGACCTCTACCTCAAGGGCGGTCTGGGGTAGCGAATAGACGATTCCGTATTCGTTCGATTTCTCGGCTGTCAGCACCTTCGTGGCCTGCCCGTAGGCAAATGTTGATGCCAGTATGCATCCTGCGGTCAGTATGGATTTTTTCATGTCGGTAATAATGTTTGTCGAAGTCGTCTGCTTCTACACTGTTCTCTCGATGATCGATTTTATGGCGCGTCCAAGCCGGTCGGCAATGTCGCTGGCCACTACTCCATATTCTCCGATTTCTTCGGTGGCGATATCGCCCGCAAGCCCGTGCACGTAGGCTCCGATCGTGGCGGCATGTTCGGGCTGGTAACCCTGCGCCATGAAGGACGCTATAACTCCCGTCAGCACATCGCCTGCCCCGGCTGTCGCCATCCCGGGGTTTCCCGTCGAATTGAAATAGACTTTCCCGGTGGGACGCACGATCATCGTGTAGTGGCTTTTCAATACTATCACTATGTTGTAATGGCGCGACATCTCTATGGCTTTTTTCAGTCGCTGTTCGGATGTCGTGTGCTCGCCAAAGAGTCGGTCGAATTCTCCGGCGTGAGGCGTGATCACTGTGCGCGGTGGAAGCATTGTCAGCAACGTTGGCCGGCGTGATATGCAGTTGAGCGCATCCGCATCCACCACAAGCGGCGACTTGCAGTTCTTCAGCAACGACTCAAGTGCATCTATAGTGGCATCTCCGGTGCCGAGACCCGGACCCACTGCCACTGCCTGGTGCGAGTGGTGAAGCGTCATGTCAGAGATAAGCCGGTCGTTCCGGTCCGGCTCATACATTGCTTCCGGCACCGCCGTCTGAAGGATGGTCATCGCTGTCCGCGGAGCATGCACTGTCGCAAGCCCGGCCCCGCATTTCAGACATGCCTTGGCGCATAGCACCGCAGCCCCCATCATCCCTAAGCTGCCGGCAAAGAGCATGGCCGACCCGAAGTCTCTTTTCGCGCTGAAGAGTGGTCGCCGGTGCAGCAGTGGTCTCACTGTGCGGCTCTCGATCAGTAGCCAGTTGCTCGGCGTCTCTTTCATCGCTTTTGGGTCAAGGTCGATGTTCGCCACCTTTACCTCGCCAAGGATGTCGGCATGCTCGGCAAAGAAAAAGGAGAGCTTTGGAAATTGGAAGGTGATTGTCAGGTTCGCATGCACTATGTCGCGGTATTTCGACCCGCTGTTCCAGTCGGCCGAAAGACCCGACGGGATGTCTATGCTGACCACGTATGCTCCCGATTCATTCACCAGGCGCGCCACTGAGGCAAATCCCCCGCTCAGTGGCTCTCGTAGCCCTGACCCGAAGAGTCCGTCGAGGATCACATCGTTTTCAGTCAGATGCGGGGGCGAAAACGATGTCGTGATTTCAGTGAATTTTATTCCTTCGCTCTCCGGAAGTTTTGCTTTCTGTGACTCGCAGTCGGCTGAAAGCTTCCCCTTCACATTGAAAAGAAAAATCTCCATGTTGGAGAATCCCTGGTCCGCCAGAAGTCGGCACACCGCCAATGCGTCGCCTCCATTGTTGCCGGGACCCGCTATCACCACTATGCGACGGCTTGGTAGAAACCTTTCCGATATTTCTTTGGCTACTGCATTCGCTGCCCTTTCCATCAGTGTCAGGGAATCTATACCCTGTGCCTCACACGTGGCCGAGTCAAGCTCTTTTATATGTTTTGAACTGAAAATTTTCATGTCGTTTTAACATCCCTCGGGGATTATTTGTTGTATTTTTGCTATTCAGCCCACAAATTTAGCCAAAATTACGCATTTTTCCAAATAAGGATAGTGTAAGATTCGAAAATATTGATTAAATTTGCATTGTATTTAACCCGCAGCTCACCTATTTCAGGTGGACTCTGCGAAAAACGTTTTAGGTAAAATGGTAGATTATAAAAAACTTGGCCTCGTCAACACCAGAGAGATGTTTGCGAAGGCAGTCCACGGTGGTTATGCAATCCCCGCGTTCAACTTTAATAACATGGAGCAGCTCCAGGCCATCATCAAGGCTGCTTCCGAGACTAAGAGCCCGGTCATCCTGCAGGTCTCTAAGGGCGCTCGCAACTATGCCAACCCTATCCTGCTCCGTTTCATGGCACAGGGTGCTGTGGAATACGCTAAGTCCCTCGGTTGGAAACATCCCCAGATCGTTCTTCATCTCGACCATGGCGACTCTTTCGATCTCTGCAAAGACTGTATCGACAATGGCTTCTCTTCTGTCATGATCGACGGTAGCCATCTCCCCTACGATGAAAACGTTGCACTCACCAAGAAAGTGGTCGACTACGCTCACCAGTATGACGTCACTGTCGAAGGTGAACTCGGTGTGCTCGCTGGTGTAGAGGATGAGGTAAGTTCCGACCATCACACATACACTGATCCCGAAGAGGTGATTGATTTCGTGACAAAGACCGGTTGCGACAGCCTCGCTATCTCTATCGGTACTTCCCACGGCGCTTACAAGTTCACTCCCGAACAATGCACCCGCGACCCGAAGACTGGTCTCCTCGTGCCCCCTCCATTGGCATTCAACGTGCTTGAGGCTGTCGAGAAGAAACTCCCCGACTTCCCCATCGTGCTCCACGGTTCTTCTTCAGTGCCGCAGGAATACGTTAAGATGATCGACGAATACGGTGGCAAACTTCCCGATGCTATCGGTATCCCCGAAGAGGAACTCCGCAAGGCTGCTAAGATGGATGTCTGCAAGATCAACATCGATTCCGACAGCCGTCTCGCTATGACTGCCGCCGTTCGTAAGGTCCTCTGGGAAAAACCCGCTGAGTTCGACCCACGTAAATATCTCGGCCCGGCTCGCGACGAAATGGAAAAATTATACAGGCACAAGATTATTAATGTGCTTGGTTCAGACGGAAAAGCCGAGTAACTCAGCTGATAAGGGTGAATCATTCGGAATCCGGCACTCTTGCTTGGAGTGCCGGATTTTTTTAGAAACTCTGTCTCAACATCTAATCACCAACATCCGACTCTAATGCATCGCTTCTTTCTTTCAATAGCGGCTTTCGCGGTGGCTTTCGGAGCATATTCCGATGAGCTGGAAAAAGACACAATCACTGTCTCGGCGGAGCTGAGGCAGACCCTCTCTTCCGGTTCGCACACCCCGTTTTGGCTCGCTGCTAATCGCCAGGGCCTTTCTTCGATCGACCGTGGTTATGGCTATTTCGATTTGGCAGCCGTTAAGAATTTCGACTATGACCGACGTTTCTCATGGGGGGCCGGCGTCGAACTTGCTGTCCCCTGGAAATTCACTTCCAATTTTGTGATTCAGCAGCTTTATGGCGAAATCCGCTATAGAAGCCTTTCCCTTATGGTGGGAAGCCACAACAGAGAGTCTTACCTCGTGGACCAGGAATTGTCGGGCGGAGAACTCCTTTTTAGCGGCAACGCTCGCCCTATCCCGCAGGTGAGAGCCGGAATCATGCATTTCGAACCACTGCGGTTCGCCAACAATTGGTTGTCGGTCAAGGGACACGTTGCATATGGTAAATTCACTGACTCTTCTTGGCAGGAACATTGGGCTGCCCCCATGAGCCGATACAACAAGGGGGAGCTTATGTGCGACCGCGGGATTTGGCTTAAGGCCGGCAATGAAGAGAAATTCCCGCTCACTTTTTCTGTCGGCATAGAAATGGCAACGCAATTTGAGGGCACTATCTACAATTATGAGAGAAATGGCAAGTATCGCGACATTAAGGCCCCGACAGGTTTCAGCGCCTGGATGAAGGCTTTCGTCCCGCTGCCGGGTAGTGCCGACAATCTGGAAAGCGAAAGCACCAACGTGGAGGGCAACACTGTGGGAGCCTACGACTTCAATCTCGGATGGACCACTGATGCCGAGCTGAAGGTCAATGCATACTGGCAGCACATGTTTGAGGATCACTCCATGATGTGGATTCAGTTTCCTTGGCTCGATGGCCTCTGGGGGCTGAACGTGTCATTGCCGAAAAACCCCATCATCTCTGGCCTGACCTATGAATTGATGTGCTCCAAATATCAGTCCGGTCCTGTCTACAACGACACATCTGACGAAGTGCCGGAGCAGGTTTCGGGTGTCGACAATTACTACAACAATGAGCTCTATACCGGATGGATGCACTGGGGCATGGCTATCGGAAATCCATTTTTCGTCTCTCCCATCTACAACTCCGACCATATCCTGGAATTCTATGCCAACCGCAACATCTCCCATCATGTCGGCATAAAGGGCGACCCAATGGAAGGATTGCACTGGCGTCTGCTACTTTCCAACACCAGAAGCTGGGGTAATTACTATAAACCCTTCCCGGAAATCAGAGACATGTGGAATTTCCTTGCAGAGGTGAAATGGCGACCTGAAAAACTGAAACAACTTGAGTGTCAGCTTTCAGTGGCATTCGACCGAGGTGATCTTGTTGGCAACAACTTTGGTGTGTTACTCGGCGTGAGATATGATTTGCCTGTCAAATTTTAAAAGTGAGTTACAATATGAAAAGCAAGAATATAGCATTTTTAAAAATTTTCGTGTTGTTGGCCATGGTTCTGACTTTGGCCGGATGCCATAAATGGTCGCACAATGGAGACCTCGACGGTCAGTGGCAGGTGATGGAAGTGAAATATTCCGGAACCCCGGTGGAATTTCCCGAAGGGGAGAGGTTTTACTACGATTTCTATCTCAACACCTTCCAACTCGGCTTCACTGATTTGCGCCCGACATGGCTGCGTGGCAATATGAAATATGTAGGCAATAAATTGCTGCTTGATTTCCCATACATTAAGAATGGTCGTCTGTCGAAGGAATGGATGGACAGACTCGTCTATTGGGGCGTGCCAGATACCGGGGAGATGGATCTTCGTATCCGGCATCTTGACTCCTCAAGTATGGTGATGGAGTATGATGATGTGGTGATTTCTTGCAGGAAGTTTTAAAACGTTGTCATCGTCTTCAACGTTTTCACCGTTGTCATTGATTGACGATGTCGGAGATGATTTCGCCGGCAAGGGTGAAGCCGAAGATCGCCGTGATGTGCACAAGGCTGCCGTTGATGCTCGCCTTGTAGTCGCAGGTCTCCGTGGTGGCCCCTTTGTTGGGGAGCAGTTCATCCGAATATACGCAAAGGAATTTCTTTCGTGGAAATTCCTTCGTTTTTTTGAATTTGTTGCGTAGGGCTCTTGCCAGCGGACATCCTTTCACATTCCAGAATTCCGCCACTTTCACCTTCGTGGAGTCCATCTTCAGGGCGGCACCCATGCTGCTGTAGAGCTTTCTGCCGCTACGCGTCGCATTTAGTATGAGCAAGGCTTTGTCTTTGAGGGAATCTATCGCATCTACAATGTAATCGTATTGGGAAAGGTCAATGCTGTCGGCTGTATCCGTCGAATAGAACATCTTGATGGGAATTATCTCAGCATCGGGATTAATCTCAAGCAGACGTCTGGCAGTGGCAGATGTCTTGTCTTCTCCGATCGTGAGCGATGTCGCCGGCATCTGGCGGTTGACATTGGTGGTGTCCACTTTGTCGGCATCCACGATTGTCAGGTGTCTGACTCCGGTCCTTACCAGACTTTCTGCCACCCAACTCCCGACTCCCCCCATGCCGAATATTATCACCCTGGCCTGGCTTATGCTTTTCATCGATTCTTCACCCACCAGCCGCTCTGTGCGGTCGAAAATCCCCCTGGCCATCAGATTGTATTTTTGGTGGTGAGAACTTTGCCGAGAAGTTCAAGATGCTCCTTCTTGTCGGGGTTCTTTTCAAGAAGCGTCCGGTTGGATGACAGACGGTGCACATCGCTGCCCACCACGTCGATGCAGCCATTCTGAAGCAGCCAGATGGCCTTCTTCCTTGCTGTCTCGCCATAGCCTCCCACAAGCGACACATAGTTGAGTTGCATTTTAACTCCCTTCTCCCTCAGCCGGGCATAATCCTTCTCGTTCATGTAGGTGTATCTTTCAGGATGCGCAAGCAGTGGATAATATCCGGCCTTCATGATGGAGTCTATTATGCCGTCAAATCCCATTGGCGCCGAGAAATACGATGTCTCCACGAGAAGATGGTCTGCGTTTTTCCCTATCGGCAGAAGATCTCGCGCCGCAAGACGCTCCTCAAAAAGTGAGTCAAGCATGTTTTCCGATGCAAGTCTCAGCTTCACATTCCCGTCCCACGCCTTCTTCAGTTCCTCGAATCTCATCCGAAGCTTTTCTGTCGTGTTCGGATAGTCTTCCATTATGTGGGGGGTCAGCCATAGAGTGTCGATTCCAAGTGATTCGAAGTGCTTCAGCACTTCGATCGAGTCTTCTATTTTTTGTATCCCGTCGTCGACTCCCGGCAGCACGTGTGAGTGCCAGTCGGTCGCTCCGGTAAGTAGTCCGCTTTGTATGATTGTGTCGGCTTTTGTCTTGAATGGCCACATAGTCGTAAGAATTAAGAATTAAGGGTAAAAGCGTTATTTGATCAGCACGGCCGCTGTAGCCAGAAGGGAGGCCACCGATAGCCAGAAACTGATGTTCGAGACGTTGTTGCCGTTGGCTGTCGTCTGACGTTTCTTCACGTCGTTAGGCTCCACATAGATTACGTCTCCCTGGTTCAGGTAGAATCCGGGCGATTGCACCATCTCCTTCGTGTTGGTCAGGTTCACTCGGTAGCTTTCCACTTTGTCGCCCATCCTCCTCAGCACCATCACATTGTCACGCTTTCCCTGGATTGTCAGGTCCCCGGCAAGCGCAAGCGCCTCCGGCAGTGTTATCACGTCTGCGTTCAGGTCAAAGCGCCCGGGCATTTTTACCTCTCCGAGCACTGAGACTCCGGTGTTGAGAAACTCCACCGTCACCACCGGGTCCTTGATGAGATTCCTTCCCATCAGTTCCCCCTTGATGTAGGCGGAAAGTTCATTGCGGGTCATTCCTTCTATCTTCAGTATCCCCAATACCGGGTAGTCTATCGTGCCTTCCGCCGACACCGTGAAGGTACTCAGCCCCTCGCTTCTTGCTGAGTAGTCTTTTAGCGATGCCCCGTCGCCATTGAAGCTGTCTCCTTGGCCCGAACGGTTCGCCACAAGGTTAAGGTTGAATATCTGTGCAAGCGCTGGTTCCGAGCAGCTTACCACTATCGACAGCTTGTCGTGTGGCTGCACCGTGATTTCCTTTTCCTCTGTCATTATCTCTATGAGCTGGGCATCATTCGCGTCCTGGAAATATGCGATTTTCTTTGTGGTCGAGCAACTTGCCATCGTGCATGCTATCGCCATGACGGCAAGCGAGAGACGTGCTATTCTCTTTATATTCATCAGTTGGTTTATGCGATTTCGGGTTGATACTAATTTTAGGACCCTAATTGCGGCCCTATTTTAATTAACTGAAATTTTTCCGTATTATTGTCTTTGATTCCTCATTCATAGAGAGTGGCGTGTTGTTTCCGCTCCCTGACTCGTATCAGATGCGTGATGGCTATGTTGAGTGCGATCCAGATAGCGACATCTGCAATAAGTAGGAATGTCGACGATATGTAGGGGGAGAGCAACACGTTGATAAGCATGAAGGCTACTGCCGCCACGAGTATCAGGCATAGCGATGTCCGCTGGTTGAAGCCAAGGGCAAGTAGCTTGTGGTGGATGTGGCATTTGTCCGGTAGAAACGGGTTGCGGTGGTTGCGAACCCGGTGAAAATATACCCGGATCACGTCAAATGCCGGTATCACAAGCGGCGAGAACGCAAGCACCATCTTGTTGTAGTGGTGCGTGATCTCTGATGAGTCTATGTTGGTGATGCTGAGTGCTATAAACGTCATCAGCATCCCAAGTGTCAGTGTTCCGGTGTCGCCCATGAAAATCTTCTTCTGCTTCTTCGGATTGCCGAATACGTTGTAGTAGAAAAATGGCACCAATGTCCCAAGTTGTGCCCATGCAAGAAGCGCAAGTATCCATTGGTGGCTGATTGTCAGCACTATCCCATAGAATATCAAGGCTATTCCGCTCAGCCCGGAGGCAAGCCCGTCGATGCCGTCGATCAGATTGATCGCATTCACCAGATAGACCACTATAAATCCGGATATTAGCCATCCGAAAAATACCGGTATCTCATCTATCCATAGCATCCCGCCAAGGTTGTGGATGTATGCCCCGGCAGCACAGATGAACACCGCACAGATAATCTGCGCCACAAACTTGGCCTTATATCTGACTCCTATCAGGTCGTCGGCTATGCCGACAAGGAATATCAGCATTTCTGCACATATCAGATAGAGCATCGATTTGCCTACATCCTTGAAAACCGACGACAGATCCACCACCTGCGTGCTGATCCCCACTGCAAGTACAAGACATATGGAAAATATGATGGCCGGCAAGAAGGCTATTCCTCCGAGCCGCGGGACTATCCCCTTATGTATCTTCCTCTCGTCTACTTCATCAAAGAGATTCTTACTGAAGGCTATGAGCAGAATCTGAGGTATTATTATGCCGGTCAGCAGCAACGCGATGCAGAATACTGCTATGTCCGTATATATCCAGAACGTGGTGGTCATATGTTTTTTAGATTACTTAATAAAGCAATAATGATGTAGGCTTGCGTCAACTTTTTGCAAAGATAATAAAAAAGAACCGAGTGGCAAGGTTTTTTTGACAAAATTTAGACTCCATTTCTGAAAATGGAGTCTAAAAAGATATATTAATGCTTCAATGAGTTGAAATAGAAGTTCAGGATATCATTGGCTGCGATAAACGACGACTGCTCGTTGTTGAGCACTCGCATCTCTTTCTGCTCCATCAGCTCGCGTATCCCGGGGGTGTGGTAGAAGCGGCTCCTCAGCTGATCCTCGATCGTCTCTGTCATCCAGTAGCGTGCCTGCTCGTTGCGCTTCCGCTCAAAGTAGCCGGTCTCCTCTACATACGAGAAATAGCGGCCGATCATATCCCATACCTTGTCGATATCCAGTTCGTAGTAGCCGCTGTAGGTCACCACTTCCGGAACCCATTTGCTCGGAGTTGGCGGAAAGAGCATCAGCGCTGTCCGGAATTGCTGCGCCGCAAGTTGGCAACGGGCTATGTTGTCGCCGTCGCATTTGTTGATCGCAATCCCGTCGGCCATCTCCATGATGCCGCGTTTGATCCCCTGGAGCTCGTCTCCAGTCCCGGCAAGCTGGATGAGAAGGAAGAAGTCCACCATCGAGTGCACCGCCGTCTCGCTTTGACCCACTCCGACTGTCTCTACAAATATCCGGTCATAACCGGCTGCCTCACACAAAACTATTGTCTCGCGTGTCTTTCTCGCTACTCCGCCCAAAGAACCCGATGAGGGGGAAGGCCGGATGAACGCGTCTTTTTCAAGCGACAGCTTCTCCATTCGCGTTTTGTCGCCAAGGATGCTCCCGTTGGTCCGCTCGCTGCTCGGATCGATCGCAAGTACCGCAAGTTTGTGTCCCTGTCGGATCACGTGAAGTCCGAATACGTCAATCGAGGTCGATTTGCCGGCCCCGGGCACCCCCGTGATCCCTATGCGGCGCGATTTGCCGCTGTAGGGTAGACACTTTTCAATTACTTCCTGTGCTATCGCCTGGTGGTCGTCAGCCGTACTCTCGACAAGGGTGACTGCCCTCCCTAAGATGCTCACATCTCCCTTGAGAATGCCTTCCACGTATTCTCCGGGTGTGAGTATTCGTTTTTTCTTAACCACTCGCCTGTATGGGTTGATCGTGGGGTTGGAGGTGACTCCGGCGTTCACCTTGAGTCCGGTATATTTCGCGTCGTTTTCGGGATGCTCCATCTTTGAACTTGAATTTTATGGGGTTAGTGGGTCTTGTCGTTGATTGTGCCTCCTACGGGAATCGACACCAATGTCTCGCCCGTCGTTGAGTCTTTTATGTCTGCTGTATATTTGAAGTCGCCGGTGCCCGTCGGTATGTCGCGCCCTTTCAGCATCAGCGACAGCGTGGCGATGCCGAATGGCTCCACGATGTCGGGTTGCAGCGTTGCTTCAAGAGCATCGTTGTCGCACTCCGCTCTAAGAGTCAGTGGTTTCTCGCTGTCGTTGTAGATCCCAATGAAAATGGGCTTGCTCTCGGCATGCCGCATTTCCCCTACCGACACTATCGATGTCGATAGCCTCAGATTGCCGGCTTTCTCCGGATACGACTTGTCGAGGTGCTTCTTGCTTGGTATGACATTGCCTGTGATTCGAAACGTGTTGCTGATTCTATCCTTCCCGGTGAATATTTTGGCTGTCTTCTGGAATTTCCCCGGACGGTTGGTGGGGTCGTACGTGATGCTCACTGTTGTGGTGTCTCCGGGTGCGAGCATCCTTCCGTCATATTCAGCCTCCGAGCAGCCGCAGCTCGTGCGCGCCGAGATGATAAATGTGGAGTCTGGCGACACATTTACTGCCCCGATTGTCTTCGTCACTTTCCCATCCGTCTCGCGGATGGTCCCGAAATCAAGTGTCTTCGGTATGAATTGCAGCGACTTCTCTATCTGGGAATTCGCTATGCCGAATCCCGATGTCAGTGTCACCACCGACATCGCCGCTATCGCTGTGAGTCTGGTCTTGATGCGCATTGCTCTTGTGGGGTATGGGGGTTACTCCACGACCTCACCCTTTATCAGTAGGCGAGTCTTGCGTGGATTGCCGTTGGTCGTGACGGTCACTTTCTTGGTGAAATGTCCCTTCCCTGTTGGCACAAACGTTACCTTTATTGTCCCGGTCTTCCCCGGTGCCACCGGCTCTTCGCTGTAGGCCGGCTTTGTGCATCCGCAGTCGGCTCGCGCATCGATTATCGTCAGGTTGCTGTCGCCCGTATTGGTGAAGGTGAACTCATGCGACACCTTCCCCCCTTTGGCCGATACCTTGCCGAAGTCATAGACGTTTTCCTTGATGTCCATCTTTGCCTCGCTCTTTTTCTTTGCCGTCGCCTCTATGGCTATCCCCATCATCAGTATGATGGCCATGGATAAATATATGGTCGTTTTAATACTCTTCATATTGGTAAAACGTATGAATCCTCAAAAAAGGTGTACAAAAAATTGGAAAAATGAGAAATTTTTAGCCGAAAAGTTTGGTGGTCTGACGGAAAATCATTAATTTTGCGTTGTCAAACTGGATTCCGGTTGGTTTGGTTTTTAGTGTTAATGTGCGGGGCGTAGCGCAGTCCGGTAGCGCACCTGGTTTGGGACCAGGTGGTCGCAGGTTCGAATCCTGTCACCCCGACACAAGTCCTATGATTTGGCGTGCCACTTCTGGCGCGCTAAATTTTTTATGCACCGATATCAGCATCTCACGCCTTATCTCGCCAATCTGAGGCCCCCGGCATTGCTGGTATGCCCATACGATGCCTCGCGCTATTTCCTCTGCCCGGATCGACGCCGAATCATTCCAAGGCGCAAGCCACCCCGTTATCTTGTGGTCGATGATGTCGCACTGTCCGCCGTGGTCGATTGCAACTGGTATGCACCCGTATGCCTGCCCCTCTATAAGAGTGCCCGGAAGTGTCTCGTAGTCAGAGGTCGATACCACTATCCCGCAGCCTCGGTAGGCTCGCCTTATCGCCTGGTTGCCTTGAAGCACTCCGAGATGCCGATGGCTGATGGCGAAGCCTTCCCCGCTTCCTGATTCCTTGAACTCTCCGAAGGTGACGAGCCTGAGGTCGTTGGCAATTGACGGATGCCTGTCGTTGATTATCTTAAGGGCCTTTTTCAGCACTGGCAGATTCTTGATGGGGTCGTCAAGACGCACTCCGCCGAAGATGATCTTTATTGGCCCCGAGCTGTCGATCTGTGCTAATTCATCGTCGCTGCCGTTGCGAAATTCTTCATTTTCCGATTCAATGTCGAAGGCGTTGGGGATCACCTTCACTTCGTAGTCGCGCAGCAGACTGCTTTCCTTGGCCTTGGAGGCAAGCCATGTGCTGACCGCCACAAATTTGATGTGGGTACTCGCATAGGTGTGGTGCTTGTTTTGCCACACCGTGTACGACATATCCTCAGGATTGGCCTTGTCCTTCAGCAATGGGCAGTCGCCGCATTGGTGGATAAATCCGGTGCAGCTGGCCGCATGGTGGCAAATGCCAGTCATGTTCCACATGTCGTGCATGATCCAGGCCATCGGTTTGCCAAGCCCGCACAATTTCCTGACCCCGCGCAGACTGAGCATACCCTGGTTAACCCAGCTCAGTACTATCGCGTCTGCCTGTTTCACCCGCTTGTGTTGCCAAATCGGTAGCCCGAAAGTCGCCGGGTCAATTTTGAAAAGTGTTTCCTTATTCATCCCGTTGTGCAGAAACACGTCGAGTCGTTCTCGCAAAAAGGCCCGTTTGATTCTCCATTTCGGTGCGCATAGCTCCACGAAGGAGGCATCGCTCAGTTTCTCGCACACCAGCATCCGGGCATCGTAACCCTCAAGACGCAACGCCTGTACGAGTCTGAATGTGACAATCGCGGCCCCGCCCCGAAGATCGCTTTTGCAGATAAATACTATCCGGCGTATGTTTGGACTCAATTCCTCTCCCATATCTCAAATCTATATTTGATGCCATTCGGGTCGGTGCTCCATTCCGTGGATTCTGTGAGCTTCCAGCCTTCGCGGTATTCGGGAAACCATGCATCTGCCTCTTTGGATGTCGGTGCATCCACATGTGTGATATATAGTCTTGTGGCCAGCGGCATAAACAGACGGTAGATTTGCTCCCCGCCTATGATGAAGGGAGCAGCCTCGCCTTGGCATGCGGCGATTGCCTCTTCCGGTGTGTTGACCACTTTCGCACCGTCGATTTTAACGTCCGACCGAGAAACCACAATGTTAAGACGTCCAGGCAGAGGCCGTTTGGGCAAGGATTCCCATGTCTTTCGCCCCATGATCACCGGATGTCCCGTGGTTACGGCCTTGAAATTCTTAAGGTCGGCAGATATGTGCCATATCAGGTCGCCCCCGCTCCCAAGCTCAAGGTTGGGGCCTACGGCGGCCATCATTGCCAATTCTGGTCTATTGATGTCTGTCATACGCTTACTGTGCCTTTTATGGCAGGCCAGGGATCATAGCCTTCCAGGGTGAAATCCTCATATTTGAAATCGAAAATGTCCTTGACTTCCCGATTGATTCTCATTTTTGGGAGAGCGCGTGGAGTCCGGGTTAGCTGCTCGTTGACTTGCTCCAGGTGGTTGAGATAGATGTGGGCATCCCCGAGTGTGTGGACAAACTCGCCGGGCTGCAGTCCGCATACCTGGGCCATCATCATGGTCAGCAGTGCGTAGGAGGCTATGTTGAAAGGTACTCCGAGAAAGCAGTCGGCGCTACGCTGGTATAGCTGGAGTGATAGTTTGCCATCGCAGACGTAAAACTGGAAGAATGCGTGGCAAGGGGGAAGGTTCATGTTGTCAAGGTCTGCCACATTCCATGCGCTGACGATGATTCGGCGTGAGTCCGGATTGTTTTTGATGGTCTCCACCGCCTCCTTGATTTGGTCGATGTGGCCGCCGTTGTAGTTAGGCCATGACCGCCACTGGTAGCCGTAGATATGACCGAGGTCGCCGTCAGGGTCTGCCCATTCGTTCCAGATGCGCACTCCGTGCTCCTGAAGATAATGCACGTTGGTGTCTCCATTCAGAAACCAAAGCAATTCATAGATGATGCTTTTGAGGTGTGTCTTCTTGGTCGTGACAAGAGGAAACCCCTCGGAGAGGTCAAAGCGCATCTGGTAGCCGAAAGTCGATATCGTACCCGTTCCGGTCCGGTCCTCCTTCCGGTGTCCCCCCTCCATTATATGCCGTAGCAATTCAAGATATTGTCGCATATTCTCAATATTTCCTTTTAAAATGATTATTACCTATATATTTTATATTTCGTTCATTCTCCTTTTCCGAAAGTGGTTCAAATATTGATATATTTGGATAAAAGTGTTCAAATTTTGGATAAAATCGGATAAATCTGATTAAATTTATCCGACATTATCCTGCTGAAAATTAGTAAATAGCATTTTTTACACGTTGGATAAAGGTAGGTTCTAAAAATACATGAATTTGAGTGTATGCCTATCCGCTTATAT
>CAYMBR010000036.1:0-4454 GCA_964388725.1 uncultured Sangeribacter sp.
TTTTTTTGAACTGGAGGGTGGAAATATTTGTTTAATTAGTTGGAGAATAGAAGGATTTTAATTAATTTTGCAGAATAAAAGAGGAATTATATTATGGCTCGACTACGAACTAAAAGCAATAAGGAATATTCGATATTGTCTGATGAACAATTATTGGCAATACTGACAGAGGATTACAAACGTTGTCCTTCAGAATTTTCAACTTCAGGCACGTCTGATATAACAGACACTAAATCATTCCTTAAAAACACATCAGCAAGAGCAATCGACCCAATATTGAAATGGCTGTAACTTCCGTACATCAAAGAGAGATCGTTGAGGTATCGTTCAGATTCCTCGACGGCATAGATAGAATCCATCCTGCACTTGTAATATCTGTTGATGAACTACAAGATAAAGAGGAAGGGATGTTTTATGCTGTTCTTATTTCTTCAAAAAACATACATCCAGAATATACAATAGAAATTAATCCTGACGATATATTGGGAGGAAACTTGCAAAAGAAATCATATTTTGTAACACATTTCATTGCATATTTTACATTGAACGATATAGTAAGTCGGCAAAATCAATTTCTAAAAAAGGAAAAATTTAATGAAGTTGTCAACACCATAATAGATAATATTTTTGGAGATGAGTTATAACGATTAAGTTATGATACCAAGAATAAAAATTGAAGACATAAACGATTCCAAAGGCCGCTTTCCGGGATGGGGAGCGGCTTTTTTTGGCTTTGATATTTTGAAATCATGTATGCTATATATATGAAGATGTTTTGAAAACGTGTAGGTTCAGTATGGTTAGATGTTTTGAAAATGTGTAGGTTCATTAAGGATCGTGATTGCTAATTTGCTTGAAAAATGGTGAAATGTGGGGTCTAAAGATGAAAAGGGTTTGGAAAAGATAGAAAATTACAAAAAAAATCGTAGGATTAACAAAAATTAAGAAAATTTTTGTAATTTTGCATCGGCAAACAATCTTAACAACTTATTATGGCACAAAATTTAAGGCAAACGATTGCAAGATTGGCAGTAATGCTGATTTTCGGCATGATGTGCGTTGCCACCAACGCACAGGTTACCACAGCCTCAATGGCGGGTATCATCACAGAAAACCAACAGGAACCCATCATCGGAGCGACCATCATCGCAACCCACGGACCGTCGGGGACACGCTATGCAGCAGTGTCGGGACTTGACGGACGCTACAACATCCAGGGTATGCGCGTAGGCGGTCCCTACACGGTGAGGGTCAGCTACGTAGGGATGCAACCGGTAGTCTTTGAAGACATCATGCTTGCGCTTGGTGAAATCGAGGAACTGAACGTGTATCTGACACCCTCCGACAACGAACTTGCGGAGGTTGTGGTGAAGGGCAAGAAAGGGAAATTCACCACAGAGAAGACCGGCGCGACGACCAACATCTCGCAGTCGATGATAACGACGATGCCGACAGTGAACCGCAGCATTGAAGACATCGCGCGACTCTCCCCCTACGCCAATGGCATGGGCTTTGCCGGTGGCGACGGCCGAAGCACCAACTTCACCATCGACGGAGCCAACTTCAACAATAACTTCGGACTTAGCGAGACCCTTCCCGGAGGCGGCACACCAATCTCTACAGAAGCGATTGAGGAAATGCAGGTGGTGATCGCACCTTTCGACGTGCGCCAAACCAACTTCATCGGCGGCGGAGTGAACGCCATCACCAAGTCGGGCACCAACCAGTTTAAGGGGAGCGCATATATCTACCACACCAACCAGAATTTCCGCGGCAACCGCATCGACGGGACAGAGCTTGGGACCAAGGCCGACGAGAGCGTGACCACCTACGGTGTGACCATCGGAGGTCCGATATTGAAAAACAAGCTCTTCTTCTTCGCCAACTTCGAATATGAAAAGAGACCAGAAGAAGTCATCAAATACCGTGCGAGAACCGATGGAGAAGCAGTAGATGAGATGACATCGCGCACACTGATCAGCGACATGAAGAGAGTGCAGGAATTCATGGCAAGCAGATATGGCTACAGCACTGGCAGCTACAACGATTTCCCGGCAGATGAATCCAACCGCAAGTTTCTCGTACGTCTTGACTGGAATATCAACGACTACCACAAACTGAGCCTTCGCTTCAACAACACGAAGAATACCCAATGGAATGAACCCAACGGCAACTCTTCCGACACGGGCTATCGTCTGAATGGCATGAACCGCGTGAGCCCCTGGTCGATGGTGTTTGCAAACGCCATGTACTCACTTGAGAACAAGGTGACATCATGGTCGCTGGACTTCAACAGCCGATTTACCGACAACCTCAGCAACCAGCTTCTCTTCACCTACACAGACATCCAGGATATCCGCGGATCGAACTCAAGTGCCTTCCCGTTTATCGACATCATGGACGGCTACAGTGCCGACGGTAATCCGATACTGGAGCCATACATGAGCCTCGGTTATGAATTGTTTACATGGAACAACGGAGTAAAGAACAAGGTATATAACGTAACCGACAATGTGACATGGAATCTTGGCGACCACCGACTGATGGCCGGCATCAGCTTTGAGCACCAGTTTGCCAACAACGCCTATATGCGCAACGGCACCGGTTACTATCGATTCAATTCAGTGGATGACCTTATCAACGGCAACGCCCCGGAGAGTTTTGCACTGACCTACGGTTGGGGCGGGGAACTGAACCCGACGGCGCAGGTTACGTTCAACCAGTTGGGAATCTACCTTCAGGACGAGTGGAACATCGGCCGCAAGTTTAAGCTTACCTACGGACTTCGACTTGACGAACTGATGTTTGACAACTCCGACCTTGCCACCAACAAGGCCATCTACGCACTGGACTTCGGTGGCCAGCACATCGACACCGGCAAGTGGCCGGCAAGCCACATGCAGGTATCTCCGCGAGTAGGTTTCAACTGGGACATCCTTGGCAACCGCAGTCTGACACTTCGCGGAGGGACCGGCATATTCACCGGCCGTCTGCCACTCGTGTTCTTCACCAATATGCCGACCAACGCCGGAATGGTGCAAAACTCGGTTACCTACAAGACGACTTACAGCAACGGCATACCGACGGGAGCCGACTCCCAACTCGCCAGCCTTGCAGTTGGCCCGGACGGAAAACTGCCGACTACACCTGAGGAAATGATCAATTTCTTCAATCTGCCGACCCAGATTTCAGATGAGAACCATGTGGCAGGCAGCAAGATTGCCGGAGTTGCCGATAACTTCAAGATGCCGCAAATCTGGAAGAGCAGCATAGGAATTGACTGGCAGGTGCCGGTGAAATTTCCCTTCACGCTGACCGGCGAGTTCATGTATAACAAGAACATCAACGCCGTGATGCTCGACAACATCAACATCATCTCCCCCGACAAGTGGGAAGGAGGAGAGGCAGCCAACCGCTTTGCGGGACCCGACAACCGACTGAAATATCCATCGACCTTCACATATGTGAGCGGCAAAAACGCGACAGTGCTGACTAATACCAACAAGGGCTATGGCTACACCTTCAACCTGACGGCAAATCTTCAGCCTGTAGATCTTCTCAACATAATGATGGCCTACACCCACACAGAGAGCAAGGAAGTGAGCGGTATGCCCGGCAATGACCCGGTCAGCACCTGGCAGGGCCTCTACACAATAGACGGACCGAACTTCGCCACAGTGCAGCGTTCACGCTATGTGATTCCCGACCGACTGATAGGAAGCGTGACATGGACAATACCTTTCACCCACGGAGGATTGACGCGCAACACCAACCTTAGCCTCTTCTACACAGGCTATAGCCCGAGCGGCAACAGTTTCTGCTATTCCAACGACATGAACGGCGACGGCATCCAGAACGACCTTATCTATATTCCGGCAAAGGGAGAGAACCTTAACTTCACAAGCCAGGAAGACGCAGTAGCCTTCGAAGCCTTTATAAGTCAAGACAAATATCTGAGTTCACACCGTGGTCAGTATGCAGAGGCATACGCAGCGCGAGCACCTTGGGTGCATACCTTCGATTTCCGCATCATGGAAGATTTTGACTTCAAGGTGGGAAGCACGAAACACTCCATCCAGTTGAGTTTCGACATAATGAACATCGGCAACCTCTTCAACAGCAGCTGGGGAGTGCAGAAGACAGCAGCCCAGGCTTCGAATGATTGCCGTGTGCTCAAGTATGAGGGTGTCAATGCATCTGGCGAACCGATATACTCGATGTTTAGAAATGCCAACGGAGAGATACCGACCCAGACATATGATTACTACTACAACAACAGTCAGTGCTGGCAGATGCAGATAGGCATCAAGTATCTCTTCAAGTAATTGAAGACATAAACGATTCCAAAGGCTGCTTCCCGGGATGGGGAGCGGCTTTTTTTGTATTGAAAATACAGTGATGTCTTGAAAACGTGTAGGTTCAGTATGGTTAGATGTTTTGAAAATGTGTAGGTT
>CAYMBR010000036.1:4554-22636 GCA_964388725.1 uncultured Sangeribacter sp.
TTTGAAAACGTGTATGTTTATTTCATTTAGATGTTTTGAAAACGTGTATGTTTATTTCATTTAGATGTTTTGAAAACGTGTATGTTTATAAAGTGAGATATTTTGAAAATGTGTAACGAAGTTGTAAATGTATGAGGAGGAAGATATACAATAAGATTAAGGATTGGAAAGAGAAATGGGGAGGGAAGACTGCATTAATGATAGATGGAGCCAGACGTGTAGGGAAAAGCTGGATAGCAGAAGAATTTGCACGTTTGGAATACTCATCATACATACTGATAGATTTCAACAATACCGAAGATAAGGTAATAGATCTATTCGAACATTATCTCACAGATCTTGACGAGTTCTTCTCCAGGCTGTCGCTATTTTATGGAGTGGAGCTCTATCCACGCAAATCTGCGATAGTATTCGATGAGGTTCAGATGTATCCGCGGGCGAGAGCGGCATTGAAATATCTCACGAAAGATGGTAGATATGATTACATTGAAACCGGGTCTCTTGTCAGCATAAACCACAATGTAAAAGACATCGTGATACCCAGCGAGGAGATGCGAATAGACATGTGCCCAATGGACTTTGAAGAATATCTGTGGGCAATAGGCAAAGGAGATCTGTATGAACTTGTCAGGCAATCTTACGAAAAGAGAAAACCACTCGGACAATCGGCACACCGCATGATGATGGAGCTGTTAAGATCGTATATTCTTGTCGGAGGCATGCCACAGGCCGTAGAACAGTATGTTTCGACACAAGATTTCATTCAGGTTGACGGCATAAAGCGGTCAATACTTGCCCTATATCGCAACGACATATCAAAGTATGCGGGAAGACAGGCTGGGAGAGTGTCGACAGTTTTTGACAACATTCCGGGGATGCTCCAACAACATGAAAAAAGACTACGTCCCTCTCAACTGAAAAAGGGGAGCAGGATGCGGGATTTCACAGATGCCCTGTTCTGGCTGAATGAGAGCCGAGTGGTAAACCCATGTTATGCAGCAACCGAACCATCGGTTGGACTTGCCCTAAACAAAGACGACAACAAAGTGAAATTATACATGGGAGATACCGGACTATTGGTGTCTATGGCATTTGACAGCGAACAACTCGCAAAAGGGGTGTATGAGAAAATCCTGAGGGACAAATTAGAGTTCAATAAGGGCATGTTGACTGAAAATCTTATAGCACAAATGCTTCGGACAAGTGGTCATCAGTTGTATTTTTACTCATCCTATTCGCGCGATGATTCGGGTGAGAACATAGAAATTGATTTCTTGACCCGCAAGAAAGAGACAACAAGCCGACACAATGTGTGTCCGATAGAGGTTAAGTCATCAAACAACTATACGATTTATTCTCTTGAGAAGTTTAAGAAAAAATTCTCGCAATATATAGGAGATTCCTACCTGCTGAGTTCTTCTGACTATAACACAAAGGATGGGGTGAATTATCTGCCATTGTATATGGCGCCGCTGATATAATAAGAGATTGAACCTGAAAAGAAGGCCGCTTCCCGGGATGGGGAGCGGCTTTTTTTGATGAAATCAAAAATTTATGGTATAAAATTTGTTATAAGAATAAATATAACTACTTTTGCAAAAAGAACATGAGGTATGAAAGAGATGAAAGAGATAGCGGAGAGGCTTAAGGGGTTCAGGGAGTCGCTTGACTTGTCGCCGGAAGAGATGGCGGCAGAATGTGGAGTGAACGTTGAGACACTGCAGAAATATGAGAGTGGGGATTACGACATTCCATTGAGTTTTCTGCAACGCCTATCCTCTCGCAAAGGGGTTGAACTGGCCGTTCTGATGTTTGGAGAAGAGCCTAAGGCGAGCAACTATTTCATCACCCGCAAAGGGAAGGGGAAGAAAGTGGAACGCAGCGAAGCGTACTCCTACCTGAATCTTGCAGTAGGATTCCAGAAGATCAAGATCACGCCTTTTTTGGTGACAATAGCGCCAGAGCACACAGCCGGGACTGCGCGACAGCCCAACTATCACGATGGTCAGGAGTTCAACTACGTGCTTGAAGGGGAGATGGAGATAACGATCGGCACCATGTCGACGGTGCTTCATGAGGGAGACAGCATACTCTTTGACGCCACCATACCCCACGCCATGCGGGCGATAGGGGACAAGGAAGCAAAGATAATCGCAATATTGAATTGAAAAAAATTTGCATATGTCGAGGAAAATGACTAATTTTGCAATGAGTTTTGATAACCGAAGACAACATCCGAAACATGCTCATCATCACAAAGTCAAGACACCGACATAAGCAGCATTATATCAATACAATCCAAGGCACTTCGATAGTGCTTATGGAAGCGTGTGCAGGTGCAATGATGTATCGTGCAGTTATGGATAGAAAGACATAAGGGAAAGACCGCGTTCCGTTTAGACGGGATGCGGTCTTAACTTTTGGGGTTAGAATTGTCTTATTGACATTTTGACATCTTGACATTATGACATATGACATAATGACAAATTGAAATGGAATAAAAAAATTAAAAAATAGAAGGTATGAAGATTGGAATTGTGATGGGGTCTGCATCAGACTGGCCCGTGATGAAAGGGAGTGCCGAGATATTGGACGAGTTCGGCGTGGAATACGACAAGAAGGTGCTGAGTGCCCACCGCACGCCGCATGAACTTGAGGCATGGGTAAAGAAAGCCCGTGAGGAGGGTTGTGCGGCGATAATAGCAGCGGCCGGCGGTGCCGCGCATCTTGCCGGAGTCTGTGCTGCCTTCACCACACTGCCGGTGATAGGAGTGCCAATTAAGGCGCGTACGCTCGACGGCCTTGACTCGCTTCTGAGCATGGTGCAGATGCCGAGCGGAATACCGGTGGCCACTGTCAGCATCGACGGTGCGAAGAATGCGGCACTGCTGGCAATAGAGATAATGGCAGTGACCGACAAGGACCTGGAGGAGAAGATGGCTGAATTCAGAAAGAAGCAGGCGGAGAAAGTGCTGACCTCTAAACTTGATTAATTTTGAATTTTGAATTTTGAATTTTGAATTGGCTTCGCGCTTCAGCATAAAATCAAGCTGCAACGCTGATTCAAAATTCAAAATTCAAAATTCAAAATTAATCAAAAATTCAAAATTCAAAATTGAATCAAAGATTCAAAATTCAAAATTCGACATTCAAAATTATATATGGACGCTAAAAGAATTTTTGTGGAGAAGAGCGCGGCCTATAGGGTTGAGGCAGAGAGCCTGAGGAAGGAACTCAACGAGAACCTTGGCCTTGACATCAAGGATCTGCGCCTGATCTGCGTATATGACGTTTTCAATGCCGAACCCGCATTGGTGGATGAGGCAAAATACCGCGTATTCGGAGAACCGGCCACCGACACGGTGACAGAGGATTTCGACCTTACCGGAAAGAAATATCTTGCAGTGGAGTGTCTGCCCGGTCAGTTTGACCAGCGGGCATCGTCAGCAGAAGACTGCGTGAAACTGATAGCCCCCTCATCTGCGGTTGAGATCAGAAGTGCAAAACTGATGATCTTCGATGAAGGAGTTGGCGATACCGATTTGGAGAAAATCGCCCACTACACCATCAATGCTGTGGAATCACGCAGCAAAAACATGAGTGTGCTGTGTCCGCCTGAGCGAGCCGTGGCAACCCCGGTGAAGGTTCTGGAAGGATTCTACAAGATTACGGAAGAGACGGCACCGGCCTTCATCAAGGAGATGGGGTTGGCGATGAATGTGGCCGACCTGATGACAGTGGTGGATTATTTCTCGAAAGAGGGACGCGACCCGAAGGAAACGGAACTCAGGATTCTCGACACATACTGGAGTGACCACTGCCGCCACACCACCTTCATGACCGAGCTGACCGACATAGAGGTTGAGGACTCCATGGCGGCCGACGACATAAAGAGATCACTTGAGCTCTACAGTCAGATGCGACATGACTTAGGCAGGGATAAGAAGAGAATCTGCCTGATGGATATGGCCTGCATCGGAGCAAGATGGCTTAAGATGAAAGGTATTCTCGACGATCAGGAGGAAAGCGAGGAAAACAACGCATGCTCGATAGTGATTGACGTTGATGTCGAGGATGGGAAGACGGAGAAATGGCTTCTGATGTTCAAGAACGAGACCCACAACCACCCGACGGAGATAGAGCCGTTTGGCGGTGCATCGACATGTCTTGGCGGAGCGATCCGCGACCCTCTGAGTGGTCGCAGTTATGTGTATCAGGCGATGCGCGTGACCGGGGCCGGCGACATCTACAAGCCGGTATCGGAGACGATGAAGGGGAAACTTCCTCAGCGCGTGATTTCCAAGCGTGCGGCAGCCGGCTACAGCAGTTATGGCAACCAGATAGGACTTGCCACGACCCACGTGCGCGAAATATTCCACCCGGGATATGTGGCGAAACGCCTTGAAGTGGGGGCAGTGGTCGGAGCGGTGAAGCAATCCGACGTGCGCCGCGAACGTCCGGCGGCCGGAGATGTCATCCTTATGTTTGGCGGCAGAACCGGACGCGACGGCATAGGAGGAGCCACCGGATCGAGCAAGGAGCACAATGTAAGTTCACTGGAGCAGTGCGGCAGCGAGGTTCAGAAAGGCAATGCACCGGAGGAGAGGAAGATAGAAAGGCTCTTCCACCGTCCGGAGGTGACGCGACTCATCAAGAAATCCAACGACTTCGGAGCCGGCGGAGTGAGCGTAGCCATCGGAGAACTTGCCGACGGGCTTGACATATATCTTGACCGGGTGCCGGTGAAATACAGCGGACTCAATGCCACTGAACTTGCCATCAGCGAGAGCCAGGAGCGCATGAGTGTGGTGGTGGAGAAGAAAGACGTTGACGAATTTATAAAATATTGCCATGAGGAGAATCTTGAGGTGACGCACGTCGCTGACGTGACCGACACCGGACGGATGCGGATGATGATGCATGGCAAGGAGGTAGCCAACCTTAGCCGCGAATTTATCGACTCTGCCGGCGCCACAAGGAAGGCGAAGGTGAAGATTTCGGCTGTGGCATCTGATATGCCGCAAAAGCAGTATGCGTCATTTAAGGAGATGTTGGCAGACGACAACGTGACATCGCAGAAAGGGCTTATCGAGATGTTTGACTCCACTATCGGTGCATCGACAGTGCTGATGCCGTTTGGCGGCAAGACGCAGGGTACGGAGACGCAGGTTAGTGTGCAGAAACTGCCCACGGGAGGATATACCAACACAGCGAGCATGATGGCCTACGGGTTCAACCCCTACATCAGCAGCTGGAGTCCCTACCACGGAGCGGCCTACGCAGTGGTGGAAGCCGTTTCGAAAGTGGCGGCGGCCGGAGGCGACACCACCCGGATGCGTTTTTCCTATCAGGAATATTTCGAGAGGATGGGAAGCGAGACATCGTGGGGAAAACCGGCGGCTGCGCTATTGGGAGCGTTGAAGATGCAGAAAGAGTTCGGATTGCCCTCCATCGGAGGCAAGGACTCGATGAGCGGCACCTTTGCCGACATCTCCGTGCCGCCGACACTCATAGCCTTCGGTATTGTTCCGGTGGATGCAAGTGTTGTCATCAGTCCGGAGTTTAAGGAGGCCGGACATGACCTTTACCTCCTGGATGCAAAACCTCTTGAGAATGGAATGCCCGACACCGATGCGCTGAAGAAAAACTTTGCGGCAATCAATGCTGATATCAAGGAGGGTAAAATTGCGGCGGCATACGCTCTTGGATTTGGAGGACTCGGCGAGGCGATTGCCAAGATGAGTTTCGGCAATGAGATAGGAGCGGAGATTGAGTCGGATGAAAATATTTTCGATTGGAACTATGGTGGAATAATAGTGGAGGCAGCAGAAGGGTTTGAGGCAAATAAAGACGCGGGGGACGCTATGAATAGCGTACCTACCACGGGAGGATACAAGAAGATTGGCAAGACAATTGCTGAGCCGGTGATAAGGATTGCCGGCAAGGGATATAAGATAGCGGATCTGAAAGCGGTCAACAGCGGAAGATTCTGCGAGATATATCCAGACCATGCCGATACGAAAGGGAAAGCTGAAAATGCGACATCAGGAGCCAACAAACTGAAATGGCAGGGAGAGCCGACGGAGCATCCTACGGTATATCTGCCCGTTTTCCCCGGCACCAACTGCGACTACGATATGATCCGGGCCTTCAGCCGGGAAGGGGCAAACTGCTCCACGAGTGTATTCTGCAACCTCACGCCGGAACAGACGCATGAGTCGGTGGCAACGATGGCAAAGATGATAGATGAATGTCATATACTTGCCTTCAGCGGCGGTTTCTCGCTTGGCGACGAGCCTGACGGCAGCGGCAAGTTTATTGCCAGCGTCATCATGACAGAGGCGGTGAAGGAGGCCATCGAGCGGCTCTTGAAACGTGGAGGACTCGTGATTGGCATCTGCAACGGATTCCAGGCACTTGTGAAGTCAGGACTTTTGCCTTACGGCAAGATTGGCGAACTGACGGCAGAGAGTCCTACCCTATTCCGCAACGACATCAACCGCCATATCTCGCAGATAGCGGTGACCCGCGTAGGCAGTGTGGCATCGCCCTGGCTTGACGGTTTTGCAGTCGGAGAACTCCACTCGATAGCGGTTTCGCACGGCGAGGGTAAGTTTACCGCAAGCCCGGAACTGGTGAAGAAACTGGCAGCGGCCGGGCAGATAGCATTCCAGTATGCCGATGCAGCAGGTAATGCCACGATGGAGAGTCCCTACAATCCGAATGGATCTACAGATGCCATCGAGGGTATCATCAGTCCGAATGGGCAGATACTCGGCAAGATGGGACACTCAGAGAGATACGACGATGGGTTGATGAAAAACATCAGCGGCAACAAGCGTCAGAATCTATTTGCAAATGCTGTAAAATACTTCAAATAATTTTGAATTTTGAATTTTGAATTTTGAATTGGCTTCGCGCTTCGGCACAATCTGCAAAATTAATCAAGCCGTAACAATGATTCAAAATTCAAAATTCAAAATTCAAAATTGATTCAAAATTCAAAATTCAAAATTCAAAATTAGATAGATGGCTAAATCATACGAAGCGTCCGGTGTGAATCTTGAGGCCGGATATGAAGTGGTGAGCCGCATCAAGAAGCATGTGGCAAGCACCAACCGCCCCGGGGTGATGGGCAACATAGGTGCATTCGGGGGAATGTTTGACCTCGCATCGTTGGGTTATAAGGAACCGATATTGGTGAGCGGCACCGACGGAGTCGGCACAAAGTTGAAAATTGCATTTGCAGTTGACAAGCACGACACCATCGGCATTGATGCAGTGGCAATGTGCGTCAACGATGTACTTGCGCAGGGTGCAGAACCGCTCTTTTTCCTCGACTATGTGGCGGTCGGTAAAAACGAACCGGCTGTAGTGGAGGCGATAGTCTCCGGAGTTGCCGAAGGATGCCGTCAGGCCGGATGTGCACTGATAGGAGGCGAGACCGCCGAGATGCCGGGTATGTATCAGCCGGGCGACTACGACATAGCCGGATTCACGGTAGGAGCAGTGGACCGCGCCAACCTTATCGACGGCAGCAAGGTAAAGACCGGCGACGTTCTTGTGGGAATTGCATCCTCGGGAGTTCACTCCAACGGTTTTTCACTTGTACGCAAGATTGTGGCAGACGCCGGGCTTGACCTGAATGCCAAATATGAGGAGACGGGCGACAAGACACTCGGCGAGATGCTTCTGACACCGACACGCATCTATGTGAAACCGGTGCTTGACGTGATCCGCAACGTGGATGTGCATGGAGTTGCGCACATCACCGGAGGCGGTTTTGACGAGAACATACCGCGAATCCTGCATGAAGGTCAGGGCATCGAGGTGAAGGAAGGAAGTTGGGAGATACTTCCCGTCTTCCGACTTCTGGAGAAATATGGCAAGGTGCCCCACCGCGAGATGTTCAACATTTTCAACATGGGAATCGGTATGGTACTTGCAGTGGATGAGAAGGATGCTGCCAAAGCCATCGAGATTCTCGAGAAGCATGGCGAGAAAGCTTCTATCATTGGAAAGATTACCGACAAATGTGGGGTTAATTTTGAATTTTGAATTTTGAATAGGCTTCGCGCTTCGGTAGAACCACGAATATAATCAAGCTGCAACGCTGATTCAAAAATCAAAAATCAAAATTCAAAATTGAATCAAAGATTCAAAATTCAAAATTCAAAATTCAAAATTAGGAAAGATGAGAGCATTGATAAGTGTGAGCGACAAGCGCGGGGTGGTAGACTTCGCGAGAGCGCTTCAGAATCTGGGATGGGATATAATCGCGACGGGAGGCACCATGAAGGCACTCCGCGATGCGGGACTGAAAATAATCAACATCAGCGACGTCACCGGTTTTCCGGAAATCTGCGAGGGACGGGTGAAGACCCTTCATCCGAAAGTACACGGCGGACTTTTGGCACGCCGCGACGTACCTGCCCACATGGAGGAGATAGCAGCCAATGGAATCGAGACCATCGACATGGTATGCGTAAACCTATATCCATTTGAGGCAACCATCGCCAAGGAGGGGGTGACACTTGCGGACGCAGTGGAGAATATCGACATAGGTGGACCGAGCATGCTGAGGAGTGCTTCGAAAAACTTCGCATCGGTAACAGTGGTCTGCGACCCTGACGACTACTCCACCGTCTTGGCAGAGATAGCCGAGACCGGCAACACACTTTATGAAACCCGCTTCAAACTGTCGGCAAAGGCATACACCCACACAGCACTCTACGACAGCCACATAGCGACCTATATGCGCGAGCATGCCGGACTGGAGGAGAAACTCTTCCTCTCGTTCGACCGCGTGCAGACACTCCGCTATGGCGAGAACCCGCATCAGCAGGCTGCACTCTACAAGGCACCGGAAGAGGAATCATACTCACTGCTGAGTGCCAAACAACTCAATGGCAAGGAGTTGAGCTACAACAACATTCAGGATGCGAATGCAGCTCTGAATATTGTAAGGGAATTCAGCGAACCCTTCTGCGTAGGCTTGAAGCACATGAACCCTTGCGGAGCAGCCATCGGCAAGGACATCGAGAAGGCCTGGGACAAGGCATACGCCGCCGACACCGTAAGCATATATGGCGGTATTGTGGCTATGAACCGTCCTTTGACCCTTGAGGTGGCAAAGAAGATGAAGCCGATCTTCTTGGAGATTGTGATGGCACCGGCATTTGAAGAAGATGCCCTCGAACTGCTGAAGACAAAGAAGAATCTTCGAGTGCTTAAGGTGAAGATGGACAACAGCCGCAAGGCACAGCGTCAGTATGTCGGCATCAACGGCGGCCTATTGGTTCAGGATGCAGACACCACCGTTAAGGACATCACAGCCGACATGACAGTGACCGAGAAGAAACCGACCGAGCAGGAATTGACCGACATGAACTTCGGATGGAGAATCGTAAAGCATGTGAAGAGCAACGCCATTGTGATTGTGAAGAATGGCATGACACTTGGCGTGGGAGCCGGACAGATGAACCGTGTCGGTTCCGCTGAGATCGCACTCAACGAGGCGTTGGCATCGGGGAATACGGAAGGGCTTGTGCTTGCAAGCGACGGATTCCTGCCATTCGGCGACACCGTGGAGTTGGTGGCCGACAAGGGAGTGACGGCGATTGTTCAGCCAGGTGGATCTATCCGCGACCAGGAGTCGATCGACAAGGCGAATGAGAAAGGACTCACCATGCTGTTTACAAGAATGAGGCATTTCAAACACTAAATAGTTTAGGGTTTAGAGTTTAGGGTTTAGTTTATTAGTAAGATTATGGAATATTTTTCTTTTCAGAAATTAAACGTATATAAAGAATCTCGCAAACTCGTAGTAAATGTATACGAAATTGTAAAACGACTACCCGGGTATGAAAGATTCGATTTAGGATCACAAATAAGAAGATCTGTTGTTTCAATTCCAGCTAATATTGCAGAAGGGAATGGGCGCATGTCTTATAAAGAAAAAATACATTTTCTTGAAATATCCTATGCCTCTTTACATGAAACATTTTGTCATCTTGAAATCTGTAGAGATTTGAATTATATTACAGAAGATCATTTAAATTCTTTAATACCATCTTTTGAATATATAGCTAAAATGATATCTTCATTACGAAACTCTTATACAGAGACTCTTCGACTTCAAGAAAAATACAAAGACAACTCAAGCAAACAACCTAAATGACTAAACCCTAAACTATAAACGCTAAACCAAAAAAAACAATGGAGATGAATATTGAGATACCGTTTGTGGAGGATATCAACGGGATGATGCCGAAGATGCAGACGGGAAAGGAAGAGGATATCAGGCCGGGGAAGACGGTGCTGGTGATAGGCAGCGGCGGACGTGAGCATGCAATAGTGGATGCGCTGTCGCGGAGTGCGCGTGTGCAGAAGATATACGCCTGCCCCGGCAATCCCGGCATGGCTCGTCATGCCACCTGCTGCGACATATCGGTGACTGACGTACCGGCATTGGTGGATTTTGTCAAGGAAAAGAACATCGACCTGACAGTGGTGGGTCCAGAAGCCTCCCTTGCTGCCGGAATTGCCGACGCATTAAAGGCAGAAGGAAGACGCGTTTTTGGACCGACCAAATCGGCAGCCCGGATCGAATCGAGCAAGGAATTTGCCAAAGAGATAATGGAGAAATACGGTGTTCCGACCGGTTTCTACAAGAGTTTCGACCGCTATGAGGATGCCAAGGCCTACGCTGAGAGTCTGCCATTGCCGACAGTGATCAAATACGACGGACTTGCCGCCGGAAAGGGTGTGGTGGTTGCCGCTACCCGTGAAGAGGCAGATGCCGCGCTTCGCGACATGCTGCTCAACTCATCATTCGGACAGGGACGTGTCTTGATTGAGGAGTTTCTCGACGGACCGGAATTTTCTTTCATGTGTGCAGTTGGAGGCCGCAAGGTATATCCACTTGCACTTGCCCAGGACCACAAACGGGCATACGACGGCGACAAGGGACCCAACACCGGCGGCATGGGAGCATATTCACCACTACCCTTTATCTCGGATGAAGTGAGAGAGCGGGCACTGAAGGAGATCATGCAGCGCACAGCCGACGGACTTGCCGATGAAGGTATTGACTACACCGGCATACTTTATGGCGGTCTTATCCTGACAAAGGAAGGACCGAAGGTGATAGAGTTCAATGCCCGATTTGGTGATCCGGAGACAGAGGTGGTGTTGCCCCGGCTGAAGAGTGACATCTACGACCTCTTTGACGCAGCGATAGACTCCGCCGACCACAAGACGGAGTGGAGCGACGAGGCTTGCCTTGGAGTGGTGCTTGCGTCAGAGGGTTATCCGGGCTCATATAATAAAGGTGTGGAACTTGACTTAGGAGGATGCAAGAAAGTCTATCACATGGGCACGGCTCTGAAGGATGGCAAACTGGTATCAGCCGGAGGACGAGTGGCGATGGTGACCGGAAAAGGCAAGACCCTTGAGGAAGCCGCCAAGAACGCCTACTCGGATGTGAAGAAGGCAGAGAAATCCGGACTTTTCTATAGGAAAGACATCGGGAAAGAAGTTCTTTAAGGAATTTTGAATTTTGAATTTTGAATTGGCTTCGCGCTTCGGCACAATCTGCAAAATTAATCAAGCCGTAACAATGATTCAAAATTCAAAATTCAAAATTCAAAATTGATTCAAAATTCAAAATTCAAAATTGATTCAAAATTCAAAATTCAAAATTCAAAATTCAAAATTATTTATGATTGAGAGATATGGCAGAGACGTGATGCGCCGCGTCTGGACAGAGAAGAATAAATTTGACGCCTACCTGCGGGTTGAGATACTCGCGGCAGAGGCTTGGAGTAAACTTGGAGTGATACCGGAAGAGGATGTGAAGAAACTTTGGGAGAAGGCAACCTTCGACATTGACCGTATTAAGGAAATCGAGGAGAAGACGCGCCACGATGTGGTGGCATTCACCCGCGCCGTGAGCGAAAGCCTTGGCGAGGAAAGGAAGTGGGTGCACTACGGACTGACTTCGACCGACGTTGTCGATACCGCCAACGGCTATCTCTTTAAGCAGGCCAACGAGATAATCGCGGAAGACCTTGAGAAATTCTGTGAGATGCTGAAGAGCCAGGCCATACGGTTTAAAAACCAGCCCTGCATCGGAAGAACCCACGGCATACATGCCGACATCACCTGCTTCGGACTGAAATGGGTGTTATGGCTTGCAGAGATGAGGCGCAACATAGAGCGGTTCAAACTTGCATCGGCAGGTGTAGAGGTCGGAAAACTGTCGGGAGCAGTCGGTAATTTTGCCAACATACCGCCGTTTATCCAGGATTATGTATGCGAACATCTCGGCATCAACTCCGCCGATGTTTCAACCCAGGTTATACAGCGCGACCGCCATGCATATTATATGGCGACCCTTGCTGTGATTGCATCGAGTTTGGAGCAGATGGCAATGGAGGTCCGCAACCTTCAGCGCACAGAGGTGCATGAGGTGGAGGAGGCATTCGGCAAAGGCCAGAAGGGATCGAGCGCGATGCCCCACAAGCGCAATCCGATAGCAAGCGAGAACATCTGCGGATGTGCCCGCGTGATGCGAGGATATATGGCCACAGCCTACGAGAATGTGGCCCTCTGGCATGAGCGCGACATCTCCCACTCCGCGACAGAGCGCATCATCATGCCGGATGCCACAATCCTTCTCGACTATATGCTCAACCGCATGATGGGCATTCTCCAGAACCTGACCATCTTTGAAGACAAGATGATGGCAGATATCTATATGACCAACGGAGTGATTTTCGCGCAGCGCGTGATGAACGCATTGATTGGCAAGGGCTGGGTGCGTGAGCAGGCTTACGACACGGTGCAACCGGTGGCGATGAAGGCGATGGCGACCGGCAGCAACTACAAGGACCTGCTGCTTCAGACGCCGGCAGTGATGGAGGTGCTGACACCTCAGGAGCTTGAGGATTGCTTCACCTTAGATTACTATCTCAAAAATGTCGATTACATTTACAAACGCAACAATATAAATGAGTGAAAGATTAGTAGTCACCGGCTCTCAGTGGGGTGACGAGGGAAAAGGGAAGATCACGGATTACTTCGCATGCCGTGCCGACATGGTGGTTCGCTACCAGGGAGGCAACAATGCGGGCCACTCCGTGATGTTCGACGGGCACAAATATTCCCTTCAGAGCATACCATCGGGCATATTCAACCCGAAGACGATCAATGTGATGGCCAACGGCATGGTAGTGAACCCGGTATCCGTGATAGCGGAACTTGAAAAACTACACAACCAGGGGACCACCGACTATCAACTGTATATCTCGGACCGCGCGGCGATGGTGATGCCATGGCACAGCATGCTCGACGGAGCGAGCGAGAACCTGAAGGGGGATGCCAAGATCGGTACCACCAAGAAGGGAATTGGTCCGGCATATACCGACAAATACTCACGTCTCGGACTTCGCATGGGCGACCTTCTCGACCCGGAATACTTTGCCGAACGACTGAAGGCAGCCCTTGAGGTGAAGAATATGGAGCTGAAGATGTATGGGCTAGAACCGCTCGAATATCAGCAGGTTTATGACCAGTATATGGAGATAGCCAAGGTATTGGGCCATCGCATCTGCGACACCTCGCTTCTCATCGACAAATACCTGCACAGCGATGCCAAGATACTCTTTGAGGGGGCCCAGGGAATGATGCTCTGCATCGACCACGGCACCTACCCCTACGTGACATCCTCCTGTCCGTCGGCAGCGAGCATCCCGCAGGGTGCGGGTATCGCACCGAAATGGATAGAGAATGTGGTTGGAGTTGCCAAGGCATACTGCACCCGCGTGGGAGAGGGTCCTTTCCCGACAGAACTCTTCGACGAGACAGCGCATGAGATCCGCGAGAGGGGGCATGAGTATGGCACAGTGACGGGTCGTCCGCGCCGCATCGGATGGTTTGACGCTGTGGTGGCACGCTACACATCGCGTCTTGCCGGCATCGACTATTGGTCGCTTATGCTCTTTGATGTGCTTTCGGGTCTTGACAAGGTGAAGATCTGCGTGGCATACGAACTTGACGGCAAGGAGATTATGGCGCCGCCATCTACCATCCACAAACTTGCGCAGTGCAAGCCGGTATATATCGAGATGGAAGGATGGAAAGAGGACATCACCGGATGCAGGAGTTTTGAGGAACTACCTGAGACAGCGAAGGCCTACGTGAAGAAGATAGCGGAACTGACCGGCACCCCGGTAGGCATCATCTCGGTGGGTCCGGACCGCACGCAAACCATCATGATATCAGAGAAGCTGAAGAATTTCTAAATAATTGGAAATTTTCTCGAGAAAACTCGAGGTAACTCGAGATAACTCGATGAATCTCGATGAATAATAAAACGACTTTGAACTATGGGATTTATAGATGAAAAAATAGAGATGGAGGGATTCACGTTTGATGATGTCCTTCTCATCCCGGCATATTCCGAGGTGATTCCGAGCGAGGTTAAACTCGCCACAAGATTCTCGAAGAATATCCCGCTCAACATACCGTTTGTGTCGGCAGCCATGGACACAGTGACGGAATCCGACATGGCAATCGCCATCGCCCGTCAGGGTGGCATCGGCGTAATCCACAAGAACATGAGCATTCAGGCACAAGCCGGTCAGGTGCGGAAAGTGAAACGTGCCGAAAGTGGCATGATCTACGACCCTGTCACCATCAAGGGTGAACAGACAGTTGGCGATGCGCTGAAACTGATGCACGACAACCATATCGGAGGTATTCCGGTGGTGGATGCCAACGGAAAACTCGAGGGCATCGTGACTAACCGCGACCTTCGTTTCCAGAAAGACATGGGCATCCTTATCAAGGATGTGATGACCAAAGACAATCTTATCACCACCACCAATCCGAGTCTTTCCGAGGCATCAGAGATACTTCTGAAGCATAAGATAGAGAAATTGCCGGTTGTGGATGCCGACGGAAAACTCGAAGGGTTGATTACATATCGCGACATAACCAAGATCAAGGACTATCCCAACGCAGCGAAGGATGACAAGGGACGTCTGCGAGTGGCGGCCGGAGTCGGTGTGACTTCCGACACACTCGACCGAGTGAAGGCACTTTATGAGGCCGGGGCTGATGCAGTGGTGATCGACACGGCACATGGCCATAGCCAGAATGTGGTCAACACACTGAAGAAAGTTAAGTCGGCATATCCGGATTTGGATGTAGTGGTTGGTAATATTGCCACTGCTGATGCGGCACTTTATCTGATAGAGGCCGGAGCAGACGGTATCAAGGTAGGTATCGGACCGGGTTCCATCTGCACCACCCGTATTGTGGCCGGAGTCGGAGTGCCGCAGTTGACCGCCATCTTCGAGGCGGCGAAGGCAGCGCATTCACTTGGCATACCGGTTATTGCCGACGGTGGCCTCCGTTATTCGGGCGATGTAGTCAAGGCTTTGGCAGCCGGAGGGGATTCCGTGATGATGGGCAGTATGTTTGCCGGCACAGAGGAGTCACCGGGCGAGACCATAATATATAATGGCAGGAAGTTCAAGTCATATCGCGGGATGGGTTCCATATCTGCGATGCAGGCCGGATCGAAGGACCGCTATTTCCAGAGCGAGAAAACCGACAGCAGCAAGTTTGTGCCGGAGGGTATCGAGGCGCGTGTGCCGTATAAGGGTACTTTGAGTGAGACTGTATATCAGTTGGTAGGTGGACTGCGCAGCGGCATGGGGTATGTCGGGGCACCGGACATCGCTCATCTTCATGATGCGAAGTTTGTGAAGATTACCTCCGCAGCGGTGGTTGAAAACCACCCCCATGATGTGACCATTACGAAAGAAGCACCAAACTACACACGCGGTAATTAAAGGTTTATGGGTTTATAGGTTTATAGGTTTATTTTATCTGTAGGTTGAGGATATGGACTTATATTCATTTGAGAAACTTGATGCTTATCAAGAGGCAAGAAAATTAGTGGTTGATGTTTATCGAATAATAAACATGCTTCCAAAACACGAAAAATACTCTCTTGGAACTCAACTTCAAAGAGCGGTTATTTCTGTCAAAGCAAATATAGCAGAAGGCTGCGGACGTATGTCTTATAAAGAAAAAATACATTTTCTTGAAATCGCATTTGGTTCTTTAACAGAAACATACTGCGAATTGGAGAGTTGTATGGATCTAAGATATATCTCTGCCGAGACATTCGACTCTATAAAACCTCAGTTTTTCAAAACATCAAGATTAATTAATGCTCTTTGGCAATCTTATATCAAGATTGTTAATCAACAAATCCATAAACCTCACCAGTAAAATAAACCTATAAACCCCGAAAACCCATAAACCGCACCAATAAAATAAACCTATAAACCCATAAACCTATAAACATTACACATTGGAAAAGATACTGATAGTTGATTTTGGGTCGCAATATACACAATTAATTGCTCGACGAGTACGGGAGCTCAATGTATATTGCGAGATACACCCCTTCCACAAGGTGCCGGCGATAGACGGCGATGTGAAGGGCGTGATCCTTTCGGGCAGCCCCTACTCCGTGAATGATCCGGAGGCCCCGAAACCGTCGCTCGATGCTTTCAAGGGTAAATTGCCACTGCTTGGCGTTTGCTACGGAGCGCAACTGTTGGCACAGATGGCCGGGGGCCATGTCAAGGGAGCGCCAAGCCGCGAATATGGGCGCGCCATGTTGACAGTGGCTGATGCCAACGATCCTCTGATGCAGGGCCTCCCCTCCCCCACCCAGGTATGGATGAGCCATGGCGACACCATCACCGACATTCCGGAATCCTTCCATATAATAGGAAGCACGGAGAATGTACGGGTGGCAGCATACCATATCGAGGAAGAGGAAAGCTGGGGCATCCAGTTCCACCCGGAGGTATATCACTCGACCGACGGCACGCAGTTGCTGCGCAACTTCGTGATGGGCATCTGCGGATGCAGTGGCAGCTGGAGTCCGGACTCCTTCATCGAGACCACAGTGGCAGAACTGAAAGCGAAGATTGGCGACGACCAGGTGATACTCGGTCTATCCGGCGGTGTTGACTCAACTGTTGCGGCGGTTTTGCTCCATAAGGCAATCGGGCATAAGTTGCAATGTATATTTGTCAACAACGGTCTGCTGCGCCTCAATGAGTTTGAGGGGGTTCTCGAGCAATACAAGGGAATGGGGCTCAATGTGAAGGGAGTTGATGCGAGTCTGAAGTTCTACACCGACCTTGCTGGAGTAACAGACCCGGAGGGAAAACGCAAGATAATCGGACGCGACTTTATCGAGGTGTTCAACGAGGAGGCCCAGAAGTTTGGCGATGCAAGATGGTTGGCACAGGGCACCATCTATCCCGACGTTATAGAGAGCATGAGTGTTAACGGACCGTCGGCTACCATCAAGTCGCATCATAATGTCGGAGGACTACCGGAGAAGATGAATCTGAAGGTGGTGGAGCCACTGCGGTTGCTCTTCAAGGATGAGGTGCGCCGAGTGGGGAGGGCACTGGGGATAGACCCGCTACTGCTTGGGCGGCATCCGTTTCCGGGACCGGGACTCGGCATCCGGATCCTCGGAGAGGTGACGGCGGAGAAGGTTGCGATACTGCAGAAGGCGGATGACATCTTCATCTCCAACTTGCGAGAGGCGGGGCTATATGATAAGGTATGGCAGGCCGGGACGATACTGCTGCCGGTGCAGAGTGTCGGCGTGATGGGAGATGAGAGGACTTATGAGCGGTGCTGTGCGTTGCGGGCGGTGATCTCTACCGATGGCATGACGGCAGACTGGGTGCATCTCCCCTACGAGTTCCTGGCGAAGGTAAGTAACGAAATAATCAATAAGGTGCGTGGCATCAACCGCGTAGTCTACGACATCTCCTCGAAGCCGCCAGCCACGATCGAGTGGGAGTAATAATAATTTTGAATTTTGAATTTTGAATTTTGAATTGGCTTCGCGCTTCAGCATAAAATCAAGCTGCAACGCTGATTCAAAATTCAAAATTCAAAATTCAAAATTAATCAAAAATTCAAAATTCAAAATTATATCAATTGTTAAATTTCAAAAATGTTACAAAAA
>CAYMBR010000037.1:0-22046 GCA_964388725.1 uncultured Sangeribacter sp.
ACCGTGGACCTTTCGACCTTCCGGAAGCAGAGCATGAGCTGACAGCCGGTTTCCACACTGAGTATTCAGGTATCAGTTTCGGTATGTTCTACCTGTCAGAGTATCTGAACCTATTCATTGTCAGCGGTATTGCCTCACTAATGTTCCTTGGAGGCTGGATGCCATTCCACATTGCAGGCTGGGACGGCTTCAATGCGGTGATGAACTGGATACCGAGCATCGTATGGTTCCTCGGCAAGACCTTCTTCATCAGCTACATCATCATCTGGTTTAAGTGGACATTCCCGCGTGTGAGAATCGACCAACTTCTTGCATTCGAATGGAAATACATGATGCCGATTGCTCTTGCCAACCTCGTTTTGATGGCAGTATGCGTGGCATTTGGATGGCTGTTTTGAATAGTTTAGAGTTTAAAGTTTAGAGTTTAGTTTATTTAAAACTTCGACTTTAGAAAACAAATACCTTTAAGGCGGGTGAAATCGCCTAAAGGACCAAAATAATAACTAAAAACAATTGAACATCAGGTCAATTAACAACAATGAGCACAAACAAAGGAACGATCACTCAGATTATCGGCCCCGTCATCGACGTTAGTTTCGAGGGAGGCAAAGAGAACATTCCCCCAATCTACTCCGCGTTGAGAATCAAGCGAGAGAATGGAGAGGAATTGATTCTGGAAGTCGAGCAACATATAGGCGAGGAAACAGCCCGCTGCGTCGCAATGGAATCGACCGACGGCATCCGCCGCGGTATGGAAGTAGAGAATCTCGGCCGCCCCATCGCGGTGCCGACCGGCCAACAGGTTAAGGGCCGTCTACTCAACGTGATTGGGGAACCAATCGACCACCTTCCTGAGCTTGACCGCAGCAATCTCCGCGCCATTCACCAGCCGGCACCGGCATTTGAAGACTTGGCTATCTCTACCGAAATTCTTCTTACCGGCATCAAGGTGATCGACTTCCTTGAGCCCTACACCAAAGGTGGCAAGATTGGTCTCTTCGGCGGTGCAGGAGTAGGAAAGACAGTGCTTATCCAAGAGCTTATCAACAACATCGCCAAAGGACAGAGCGGTTTCTCAGTATTCACCGGTGTGGGGGAACGTACACGTGAAGGCAACGACCTACTACGCGAGATGATAGAGAGCGGCGTAATGAAATACGGCAAGAAGTTTGAGGAAGGCATGGAGAAAGGTGAATGGAACCTTGCAGATGTGGATATGAGCGAGGTTGAGAAGAGCCAGGTGACCATGGTGTTCGGACAGATGAACGAGCCGCCGGGTGCACGTCTTCGGGTGGCACTTTCCGGTCTGACAGTAGCCGAGCAGTTCCGCGATGCAGAAGGAGGTGGCCAGGACATTCTTCTCTTCATCGACAACATCTTCCGTTTCACCCAGGCAGGATCTGAAGTATCCGCGCTTCTCGGTCGTATGCCTTCGGCTGTAGGTTATCAGCCTACACTTGCATCGGAGATGGGTGCACTTCAGGAACGAATCACATCAACAAAGAACGGATCTATCACATCAGTACAGGCAATCTACGTGCCAGCAGACGACTTGACCGACCCGGCACCTGCAACCACATTCTCATTCCTTGACGCAACGACAGTGCTCAACCGCAAGATTGCGGAACTTGGCATCTACCCTGCTGTGGATCCACTCGACTCCACATCTCGTATACTTGACCCGAACATCATCGGAGAGGAACACTACAATGTGGCACAGCAGACCAAACAGTTACTTCAGAAATACAACGACCTTCAGGATATTATAGCCATCCTCGGTGTGGATGAATTGAGCGACGACGACAAACTCGTGGTGGCACGTGCACGACGAGCCCAGCGGTTCCTCAGCCAGCCATTCCACGTGGCAGAGCAGTTTACCGGAGTACCGGGCGTGATGGTGCCGCTTCAGGAAACGATCCGCGGCTTCAAGATGATCTTGAGTGGCGAGATGGATGAATATCCAGAGCAGGCATTCCTCAACGTCGGAACAATCGACGAAGCCATCGCCAAGGGCAAGAAGATGCTCGCTGAAGTATAAACAATAGCAAACCGCGACAATGACTTTAAAAATCATATCCCCTCAGGAAATTGCCTTCACGGGCGAAGTGGAGTCAGTAGGATTGCCTGGCAAACTTGGCAAGTTTACAGTACTCAACAACCACGCGCCGCTGATTTCGGTACTCACAGAGGGAACAATAGCATATCGCACAGCATCGGGCGAGGAAAAGACCTACGACATAAAGGGTGGAATTGCCGATGTGGATAACAACGTAGTATCGGTATGCATATATTAAGAACAGCCATGAACAAGAAATTAGCCATATTGTTTCTTCTCATTTCAATACTTGCAGTACCTTTCCGGCTAAGCGCAGCCGAAGAGGGAGCCGGAGGTGTTGATGTGAAGGAAACGATATTCCACCACCTTGGCGACGGCTACGGATGGGAAGTGCCATTCAGCCACACCCTGCGCATACCATTGCCCGTAATCGTCAGGGCCGAGGATGGCAAATGGTTTTGTTTCAGTTCTGCAAGACTCACAAAGATAGAGGGAATAGCAGATTCCGCCACCGGCAAGACAAAGAAAGAATCAGAGCCGGTTGTGTATGAGGTAGAAAAAGATGGCAAAACCTATCGTTTTTACACACCACACGTCAGCGATTACGCAGGCAAGGTAGTGGAACTATTCCCAATTTCAGCTGAGCAGCAGAATAAAATTGAGACAGAAGCAAAAGACACAGACCTGAAACACTACGTGGCATCCGGCTATACCAATATTGACGGTACATTCTATCGCGAATACAGATGTCTCGACTTCTCAATCACGAAAAATGTATTGGCACTTTTCATAGCGGCAGCGTTAGTGACATGGATGGTGATGGGACTTGTAAGATTCTACACCAGGAAGGGCTACAAGGCACCGCGCAAGGGGATGGGATTTCTCGAGCTTTGTGTGGATTTCATCTACACCGGAGTCATCAAGAGCACACTTGGAGCGAAAGCCCCCAAATTTGCGCCCTACCTTCTGACAGCATTCTTCTTCATCCTTGTGATGAATCTTTTGGGACTGATAGTGATATTCCCGGGAGGTGCAAACCTGACCGGCAATATAGCAATTACGTTGGTACTTGCAGTGATGACATTTGTCTTGACAAATATCAATGGCAACAAGCATTACTGGGAAGAGATATTCTGGCCGGATGTGCCCATCTGGTTGAAATGTCCGCTTCCCATCATGCAGGTGATTGAAATTTTCGGTATGTTTACCAAACCGGCAGCACTCTGCGTCCGTCTTTTCGCCAACATGATGGGCGGCCACATGATCGTGATAACCCTTACGCTTCTGATATTCATATTTGCGGCGTTTGGAGCGGCAGCAGCCGGGGCATCAACATTTGTATCGCTACTGTTCTCAATCTTCATGCTTGCACTTGACGTCTTGGTAAGTTTCATCCAGGCATACGTGTTCACCCTCTTATCGACCATATTCATCTCCATGGCAGTTGAGGATCACCACGGGGATCCGGCACATGCAGAGGATATGGCATAAAACAATAAAAATAAATTAACAAAAACAATAACATTAAATCTTCAAGATTATGATTCTAACAGCAACAGCAGGCCTCAGCGCATTTGGCGCAGCCCTCGGAGCAGGTCTTTCCGCAATCGGAGCAGGTATCGGTATCGGTAAAATCGGAGCAAGTGCAATGGAAGCCATCGCACGTCAGCCGGAAAGCGCAGGCGACATCCGTTCGAACATGATTGTGATAGCCGCTCTTATCGAAGGTGTTGCACTCTTCGCAGTGATTGTATCAGCTTTGGCACTCTTCATCTGATCAGCATCGGTCAACTCTAAATTCTAAGAAGAATGGAATTATTCACGCCCGATCTTGGACTGGTATTCTGGATGTTTGTCGCATTCATCCTCCTGTTTTTGGTGCTTGCCAAATGGGGATGGCCTGTGATCATCAAGCAGATGGAAGGGCGTGCTGATGCTATCGACAAGGGAGTGGAATACGCCCGCGAGGCCAAGGAGCAACTTGACCACGCACGCGAATCCGCCCAAAAAGTGATAGGAGAAGCTCAGGCCCAACAGGCTGAAATGTTGCGTGAGGCAGCCCAGATGAAGAGCCAGATAATCGAGGAAGCCAAAAAAGAGGCATCCGAAGAGGCTCGCAAGGTGATGGATGCCGCCAAGGTTTCCATCGAGCAATCGCGCAAGGAAGCAGAACTCCAGTTCAGAAATGAAGTCAGCAAGTTCTCTATCGAAATCGCCGAAAAGATGGTTCGCAACCAACTGAAGGATGATGACGCACAGAAGCAACTTGTCAATAAGATGTTGGACGAAATAGAGAAAAACTGAGACGATGAGCGAAGGACTGATACCGCAGAGATATGCGAAAGCACTTTACAAGCTTGCGGAAGAGAAAGGCAACACCTCAGAGGTGTATAAGGAGATGAAGACATTGGCTGACTCGTTTGCAGCCAATCCTGAACTTCAGAAGGTACTTTCCAATCCGTTTGTGAAGCGCGAGGATAAGGCGGAACTGCTGATAACGGCAGCCGGCGAGTCCGTGGAAGATGACTATCGTTCATTTGTGGAGCTTATTCTCGACAAGAAGCGCAGTGAGTTTGCGCAGCTGATGGCTCTTGCCTATTGCAATATCTACCGAAAGGAAAACAATATTGCAACCGTGAGAATCATCACAGCAGCGAATCTTGGCGAAGACCAGCTGAAGAAACTGCGTGATGTCGTAAGCAAGGCATTCCCGACGCTAAAGCTCGAATTCAACTATTCGGTCAATCCGGATCTCATTGGAGGATTTGTGATTGACGTGGAAGACCAACGTCTTGACGCATCGATCAATAACGAGATCGAACAAATACGTTTAAACCTTTTAAGAAGCAATTAAACAATGCTTAACCCAAGCGAAATATCAGATATTCTTAAGCAACAACTTGAAAACGTAAGTTCTCAGGTCAAGTTTGAGGAAGTAGGCACGGTGCTGAGCGTCGGCGACGGCGTGGCCCACGTCTATGGTCTCGAAAACGTAAAGGCCAACGAACTTGTGGAGTTTGAAAACGGCTCTACAGGAGTAGCGCTCAACCTTGAGGAGAGCAACGTCGGCGTTGTGCTTCTCGATGATATCAACTCAATATCCGAAAACATGACGGTTCGTCGCACGGGTGAGATTGCCTCCATCCCGGTCGGCGAAGGTCTCTTCGGTCGCGTAATCAACATTCTCGGCGAACCGATCGACGGCAACGGACCGATTGATGGCGAGTTGCTTCGCATGCCACTCGAAAGAAAGGCTCCAGGCGTTATCTTTCGCCAACCGGTGAAGCAACCTCTGCAGACCGGTCTGAAGGCCATCGACTCAATGATTCCGATTGGCCGTGGACAACGTGAGCTTATCATCGGCGACCGCCAGATTGGTAAGACAGCGATTGCGATCGACACCATCATCAACCAGTGCCAGAACTACCTTGACGGCAAACCAGTGTATTGCATCTACGTGGCAATCGGCCAGAAGGCATCAACTGTGGCATCAATTGTACAGACTTTGAAGAAGTATGGTGCAATGGAATACACAGTTGTAGTGGCTGCAACTGCATCGGATTCAGCCGCCATGCGCTATTACGCACCATTTGCCGGCGTAGCAATCGGCGAATATATCCGCGACACTGGCCGCGACGCACTCATCGTATATGATGACCTGTCGAAACAGGCAGTTGCATACCGCGAGATATCACTGATTCTGAAACGTCCTTCCGGACGTGAGGCATATCCCGGTGATATCTTCTACCTGCACTCACGTCTGCTGGAACGTGCAGCCAAAATTATCGACAACCAGAAAGTTGCATCCTCGATGAACGACCTTCCGGAAGTGTTGAAGCCCATCGTGAAAGGTGGCGGCTCACTTACCGCTCTTCCAATTATCGAGACCCAGGCCGGTGACGTATCTGCATATATCCCGACCAATGTGATTTCAATCACCGACGGACAGATCTTCCTTGAGACGGCACTCTTCAACCAGGGTATCCGTCCGGCAGTAAACGTAGGCATCTCTGTGTCGCGTGTAGGTGGTAATGCCCAGATCAAACCGATGAAGAAGGTGGCAGGTACGCTTAAGATTGATCAGGCACAGTATCGCGAGCTTGAATCGTTTACCAAGTTTGGTGGCGACATCGACCCAGTGACTGCCAAGGTTATCGACAAGGGACGCAAGAACCAGCAATTGCTTATTCAGCCGCAATACAAGCCCTGGCCAGTAGAAAACCAGGTTGCAGTGATCTATTGCGGTGTGAACGGTCTGATGGAAAACGTGCCACTTGACAAGATTCATGAATTTGAGTCACTTTTCATTCAACTGATAGAGGCAAAATATCGTAAGGAAGTGCTTGATGAAATCAAGGCAGGCAATCTTTCCGAAGATGTAACGGCCAAAATCCGCGAATGTGCTGCTGAAATATCTTCAAGATATAAAAAGTAAAATATGCATACAGGCATACGCCGGGTGAAACCGACGTATGCCACCAACTAAAAAAAATTAAAATAAATGGCAACCCTAAGGGAACTAAAGACACGCATAGGATCAGTGGCATCGAGTGAGAAAATCACAGGCGCGATGAAGATGATTTCATCGGCCAAGGTGCATAAATTCGAGGCATCACTAAAGCAACTCGTGCCATATCGCGACCAGATTCAGTCGATTATGGGACACATCCTTTCGTCGGGAGTGGAATTCAGTAGCCCACTCATCGAACCGCGAAAAGAAGTGAAGAGAATCGGAGTCGTAATCTTCGGTAGCGACGATGGTCTGTGCGGCGCATACAATATCAATATATTCAAGGCCATTCTTGCAGAGATAAAGGGAATGAGGAAGAAATATGGCAACAATGTGTACATCGACATCTACCCTATCGGCAAGAAAATGGCAAAGGCAGCAGTCAAGGTTGAGGATGAACATCTCCACGTGGTAACAATGGCTGGAGTTGACTCAAAGATGCCTGCAGAAAAAGTCAACGAACTGACCCACAGTCTGCGTGACAAATTCTCTTCGGAATATTACGACCTCGTGAGCGTAGGCTACATGAAATATTACTCGATGAGCCGCCAGCGCCCACTCTTTGAGCAGCTCTTTCCGCTGACAATGGAGAATCTGCTTTCAGACAGCGACAAGGTGGAGGCCAACCGTCTATACATATTCGAGCCGGATGCCAACAGCATTTTCAATGCAGTGCTACCAATGTTTGTGCTAAGCACCATGCAGGAAATCACCATCCAAAACCGAGCATCGGAACAGGCAGCCCGAGTGATGGCAATGCAGAGTGCGAACGACAACGCAAAGAAACTTCTCGAAGAACTCAATCTCGAATACAACAAGTTGCGTCAGGAAAGTATCACCACCGAGCTTCTTGATATTCTCGGCGGACAAGTGGAGAAATAATTGAGAATTGAGATTTGAGAATTAAAAGATATAATAGCGAAAACTAATAATTCAAACAATATATGAGTAGTATTAAGGAATATTTTTCGTCGATTGGCAAAGGTGTCAGCAGCCTGGCGAAGGGTATGGCGGTTACCGGAAAGGAGTTGGTGACTCCCAAGATTACCGAGCAATATCCAGAGAACCGCCACACCACGCTGAAAATCGCCGACCGCTTCCGTGCGGTGCTCACGCTTATAGGCGATGACGCCACACCGCCATACAACAAATGTATTGCGTGCGGTATTTGCCAGATGAATTGCCCTAATGGAACAATTGAACTCAAGACGAGGATGGTGGAACTCCCCGACGGCAAGAAGAAAAAAGTGCTTGACAAGTACTTTTACGACTTAGGAAGCTGCACATTCTGCATGCTTTGCGTAACAACCTGTCCGCAGGAAGCACTTGAGTTCTCAAATGAGTTTGAACAGGCTGTCTTCACACGCGACAAACTTGTGCGTCAACTAAATGCTCATTCCGAGCAAACCGATGCTCAAGTAATTGAGGCCGCTTCCAAACCGAAGCCGAAACCGGCCATGGATCCGGAGCAACTTGCCAAAATAAAGGCAGAGGCACTTGCCAAGGCAGCAAAACTGAAGGCTGAAAAAGAGGCCGCTGCGAAAGCAGCCGCCGAGGGTGGAACACCTGCAACTGAAAAATAAACAAAAACAACAACAATAACAAATGGATTCAGTAGGAAACATCATACTCTACTTCGTGGCCGCCCTTTCGATGGTGATATTCGGTTTTATGGCCGTGACCACGACCAAAATCCTCCGCGCTGCGACCTATCTGCTATTCGCCCTGCTCAGCACCGCGATATTCTATTTCCAGATGGGATACCAATTTTTGGGAGCTGTCCAGATAGCAGTCTATGCAGGTGGCATCATGGTGCTAATTGTATTTGCAATCATCCTTACCCACCGTCCGAACGACAAGACCGCACCGCTTGCGGCACATCGTCAGTTGGTTGGCATGTCGGCATCAATATGCGGAGCACTGCTTCTCCTATATGCACTCATCAAGATGCCCTTGCTTGGCGGAGTATCGCTTGCAGAGGCAATCTCAGCCGGAGGACCCGCGCTGACCATGCACGAGATTGGTCATGCATTGGTAGGCTCCGGCAAATATCAATATCTTCTGCCGTTTGAGGCAATCAGTGTGCTACTGCTTGCCTGCATCATCGGTGGAGTTGTAATCGCACGTAAGAAATAACCCCGAAAAGAAATCAATTATGGATATAAGCATTTTATATTATTTGGTGCCGAGCGTCCTGATGTTCGTTTTCGGTGTATACGGCTTCATAACCCGTAAGAATATGATTGCGATGCTGATTTCGCTTGAGCTGATGCTCAATTCAGCAGACCTGAACTTTGTAATTTTCAACCGTTACCTCTTCCCCGGTTCGATGGAGGGCATGATGTTCTCACTCTTCGCCATAGCCATTGCAGCCGCAGAGACTTCCATTGCCATAGCATTGGTAATCAATATCTATCGCTCAATCGGGAGCACCAGCGTGACGGAAATAAAAGAAATGAAATTCTAAAACTTCCTAAGATATGGACATGACATTTCCAATTTTAATCCTTGCGATCCCAATTGCGATGTTCCTCATCTTGGGAATCGGAGGCGTTGTGATGCCACGCAAGGTATCCGGCATACTTGGTATCCTTGGAATGGGTGCCACCATGGTGCTTGCCTACACAGTGGCCTTCACATACTTCTTCAGCGGCGCACCGGAGTTCATCAATGAATTCGGCGAGCGTCTGCAATTTCAGGTGTTTGACTATACATGGCTTGCCTTCACCGACAAACTTGTGGTGAAACTCGGATTCCTTCTTGACCCGATTTCAGCCATGATGCTTGTGGTCATCACCACCATCTCATTCATGGTACACCTCTATTCATGGGGATACATGGAAGGAGAAAGAGGATTCCAGCGTTACTATGCATTCCTGAATCTCTTCTCATTCTCAATGCTCGGTCTTGTGGTTGCCACCAACATTTTCCAGATGTATATCTTCTGGGAGCTCGTGGGTGTAAGCTCATACCTGCTGATCGGATTCTTCTATAAACTGCCGTCTGCTGTTTCCGCATCCAAGAAGGCATTTATAGTAACCCGCTTTGCCGACCTCGGATTCCTCATCGGCATCCTGCTGCTTACCTTCTACACCGACACATTCAATTTCCAGATGCTCACATCCAACCCGGAACTCGTGATGCAACAATGCGGGGGCGCCACCTTTATGGGAGCATCCGTGATGACATGGGCGATGGTGCTCATTTTCATGGGCGGTATGGGTAAATCAGCAATGATGCCTCTCCACATCTGGCTTCCCGATGCAATGGAAGGCCCGACACCGGTGTCGGCACTTATCCACGCAGCTACGATGGTTGTGGCCGGTGTATATCTTGTTGCCCGTATGTTCCCCTGCTATTGCCAGGTTCCGGCATCGATGGACTTTGTAGGAGTAGTCGGAGCAATCACAGCATTCTATGCTGCAGTGGTGGCTTGCTGCCAGATCGACATCAAGAGGGTGCTTGCATTCTCCACCATCTCTCAGATTGCATTCATGATGGTTTCACTTGCAGTGGCACGCGACTATGTGCCTGAAGGATACCACTGGCACGCACCTGGTCTTGGCTACATGGCTTCCATGTTCCACCTCTTCACCCACGCAATGTTTAAGGCACTCCTCTTCCTCGGAGCCGGCTGCCTTATCCACGCTGTACACTCCAACAACTACACATCAATGGGAGGTCTGCGCAAATATATGCCAATCACCCACTGGACATTCCTCATCGGTTGCCTCGCCATAGCAGGTATTTGGCCATTCTCCGGTTTCTTCTCGAAGGATGAGATGCTTGCAGCAATGTATCAGAACGACTTCATCTGGGGCGCATGGATGACAATGGTTGCAGGATTGACAGCTTTCTATATGTTCCGTCTCTACTATCTCATCTTCTGGTGGGAAGAGAATCCTCACTATAAGGAACACAAACCCCACGATGCCCCCTGGCAAATGTCGCTTCCGCTGATAATCCTTGCCGCAGTGAGCTGCGTAGCCGGTTTCATTCCTTTCGGACATTATGTCACCTACGATGGCAAACCATACAACATTCACTTGGAAGTAAGCGTATGGTTGCCCAGCATCTTGGTGGCTGTCTGTGCGATTGCCCTTGCCACATGGCTATACGCCAAGAAGAACGACAAACCGGCAAAGATGCGTGCCGCACTGCCGACTCTTTGGGAGGCTGCCCACCGCCGTTTCTACTGGGACGAGATGTATCAGTTCGTCACCCACAAGTTTATCTTCGGCAGCATCTGCCAGAGCATTGCATGGTTTGACCGCCACGTAATCGATGCTACGATGGATGGGTTTGCCAAGATGTCACAGAAGGCAAGCTGGTCGATCCGCGGAATGCAGAACGGACATATCCAGGCCTACGTGGCATGGTACTTCTTCGGAGTCCTTGCAATCGCAGTCTTGGGATGGCTTATACTATCATGAAAGTATTCATATTGCTAAAAATATAAGACAATGTTTGGAAATATTTTAATTTGGTTTGTGGTCATTCCCATCCTTATGATGGCGGGACTCGGCTTCTGCCGCAACAGCAGTATGAATGCCATCCGCACAGTGATGACTATAGGAAGCACCATATTGATGGTGCTCGGCATCTGGCTTGTCTGCGACTTTCTCTGTCAGCGAGCCGGCGGCAACGATGCAGAGATGCTCTATCTCGGCAGCTGGCTATGGTATGCACCTCTCAACATCCACCTTGCAGTCGGAGTCGACGGCATATCAGTGCTTATGATTCTACTGAGTTGCGTGATTGTATTTGCTGGAACATTCGCCTCCTGGAAAATCAATCCTCTTCCGAAGAATTTCTTCCTCTGGTTCTGTCTGCTCAGCACCGGCGTGTTTGGTTTCTTCATCTCGATAGACATCTTCACGATGTTCATGTTCTATGAGGTAGCACTTATCCCGATGTATCTCCTTATTGGAGTATGGGGCACAGGCCGCAAGGAATACAGCGCGATGAAACTGACCCTTATGCTTATGGGAGGTTCAGCATTCCTGATGCTCGGTTTGATCGGCATATTCTGGCACTCTGGCACAGAATTAAGCAACTGCACATGGAATATCCTCGAAATCTCTCACAATGCCAACATCGATCCGAGCTGGCAACGCCTTCTCTTCTGCCTTACCTTCGTTGGTTTTGGCGTACTTGGTGCGATGTTCCCCTTCCACACATGGAGTCCTGACGGCCACGCCAGTGCACCGACAGCGGTATCAATGCTCCATGCGGGCGTGCTGATGAAACTTGGCGGCTACGGATGCTTTCGCATCGCCATCTTCCTTCTGCCCCAGGCAGCCAACGAATTGGCATGGATCTTCATAATTCTGACCGGTATCTCGATTGTATATGGAGCGTTCTCAGCATGTGTGCAGACCGACCTCAAATACATCAACGCCTACTCTTCAGTGTCGCACTGCGGCATGGTGCTTTTCGCAATCCTCATGCTCAATACCACAGCAATGACAGGTGCAATACTTCAGATGCTTTCACACGGTCTGATGACAGCCCTCTTCTTTGCACTGATTGGAATGATCTACGGACGCACCCACACCCGCGACATCCGTCAGATGGGAGGACTCATGAAAATTATGCCTTATCTCGGCGTTTGCTATATGATTGCCGGTTTTGCATCACTCGGTCTGCCGGGTCTCTCAGGTTTCGTGGCTGAAATGACAATCTTCTTCGGCTCCTTCCAGGAGGCAGACACTTTCCACAGAGTATTCGTGATTGCAGCAACCTGCTCAATCGTGATTACCGCAGTCTATATCCTCCGTGTGGTTGGCAAGCTACTTCTTGGTCCGGTACAGGATGAGCATCACCTGCAGCTGACAGACGCCACATGGTTTGAGCGTCTGAGCACAGTGACACTGATACTCTGCATCGCAGGCATCGGTTGCTTCCCCAACTGGATCAATGAGACAATCCAACATTCGTTTAGCCCGATTATCGCAGCCATCCAGGCAGCGGCACTCTAATAAAAACTTTACCTCACAATTTTAAACTCACAAAACAATGGACTATTCACAATTTGGGGCGATGATCCCCGAACTGATTGTATTGGGAATCTTCCTTATCGTGTTCTTCATGGACACATTCGGAGGAAATGGGGTAAAGAAAGTTCTGACCCCGGCCACCGCCCTGCTTTTCCTCCTTGCCACAGTGGCAATCTGGATAGCCCCCAGTTGCCAGGAAGGCATCTTCGGCGGCATGTACGTAAATGATACCGCTTGCAAAGCGATGAAATGCATCCTCAACCTTGGAGCATTCTTGGTGATACTTCAGTCGTTCAAATGGGCCGACAGCCCTGAGATGGAGGAAAGAAAAGGTGAATATTACGAACTTCTTCTTGCGACACTCTTCGGAATGTATCTGATGGTTTCAGCACGCCATTTCCTTCTCTTCATCATCGGATTGGAATCAGCATCACTCCCTATGGCAGCGATGATAGCATTCGACAAATGGCGCTATGAAAGCCATGAGGCAGGTATCAAGTATATTCTGACAGCCGTCTTCAGCAGTGCAATACTGATGATGGGTCTCAGTTTCGTCTATGCATTCTCAGTAGGCAGCCTTTATTTCTCCGACATTGCAGTAGCAATCAACGAAGGATCGATGAGCGGACTTCTGATGTTTGCGCTTGCATTCGTGATGGCCGGCATCGGTTTCAAGCTGTCGCTTGTACCGTTCCACCTTTGGACTGCCGACGTATATCAGGGAGCACCGACTCCGGTTACATCGTATCTTTCCGTAGTATCCAAGGGAAGCGCAGCATTTGCATTCTTCATCATCTTCACTCAGTGCTTCGGCCAGATATATAGCGGTGCATGGGAATGGATGCTTTATGCACTGATTATCCTGACCATCACAGTTGGTAACCTCTTTGCCCTTCGCCAGAAGAACATGAAGCGATTCATGGCGTTCTCGTCAGTTTCACAAGCAGGTTATCTTGTGCTTGGCGTGATAGGAGCAAGTGCACTTAGCTTAGCATCGATGATGTTCTACACTATTGTCTATGTAGTCAGCAACCTCGGTGCGTTTGCAGTTATCCAGACAATTGAGGACAACACCGGCAAACTGAACATGGATGACTACAATGGACTTCACAAGACGAATCCATGGCTGAGCGTTGCAATGACATTGGCAATGTTCTCACTCGCGGGTATTCCGCCGTTTGCGGGATTCTTCAGCAAGATACTCATCTTCACGAGTGTAGCATCAACCGGATCCATGGCACTCTACATGCTGGTGCTTATTGCCCTTATCAATACCGTCATCTCACTCTACTATTACCTTTGCGTGGTGAAGGCAATGTGGATTTCAGCGGAGGAACCGGTTATTGGCGAGTTCAACAGCACATGCGTGGCCAAGGTTGGTCTTGGACTTTGCCTTGTAGGCATCCTGCTCTTCGGACTTGTAAGCCCGATTTATGAGTGGCTTGTCAACTCAGTTGAGCTGTCAACATGGCAGCCGGCACTTGCCCTCTTCGGACTCTAACCCAAATCTAATAACGACCCGAATCGGGGTGCATTCTTTCCGGAATGCACCCCGACTATTTAAATACATCAGCTTTCGCTTGCGAAAGTTGATGTATTTAAGTATATGGGTTTATAAGTTTAGTTTATCGAAAAATATTATTCTAACGGTGAGCAAATATAGTTGATTTTCATCAAAAAATTATGATATTTTCCTTTGTTAATTTGTTTTATAAGCGAATAAGTGTTATATTTGCAATCAAAATATTTACGCAAATGAACATAGCATTAAGAAAACCCACAATGTTCAGGCTAAACACAAATTTGGTGGAGCGTCTGAAGAAGGCAGCGAGAAGAGAGAATCGCAGTCTCAACAATTATGTAGAAACTTTATTGATGGACGCTATATATAATGAACCAAATGAAACCACCAGAATGGCACTGTCGGAGGTTGAGAGGGGCGAATATGCAGGCGAAGTGGATATGTCATCGATAGAATCAATGGTAAAATCCATAGAAGGATGAGAACGCTTCGGTTCTCAGGTCAATTTAAAAAGATTTCAAGCGATTTCGCAAATATCCGGAGAAGGTAGAGACCTAAACGAGATTTTTGGATATCTGATGAAAGGAGAGGATATCCCTAAAGAGTATAGACCACACAAACTGTCAGGGGAATATAAGGGATGTATGGAGTGTCATGTGGAATCGGATTATCTCTTGATATGGAAAGACGAAAACACCGGAATTGTCTATTTGGTCAGGTTGGGGTCACATTCAGAATTGTTTAAGTGATCAATTTCAGAGTCGCATAGGGCGAGTTACTGCTCTTCGGTCTTGTAAGTCCGATTTATGAGTGGCTTGTCAACTCAGTTGAGCTGTCAACATGGCAACCGGCTCTTTCCTCTTCGGACTCTAACCCAAATCTAATAACAAGGCGAGTCGGGGTGCATTCCGAAAGGAATGCACCCCGACTATTTAAGCGGATATTTTATAAATGGAAAAGGGCTTTGTATGAATTGCTATATCAAGTGGGTTACGTTGATTTTCTTGTACTTGCTGCCTATGCCGAGAGCGAAGGCCATCTGGTCTTTGATGATTAGCTCGCCTTTTTGAAGTCCGGCAATTGCGGTGCGGATTTCCTGAAGTTCGCCACCGCTGACTCCGAAGAGGTCTTTGATAACTTTATCGTCAATGGTCTGCTGCTTCATGATGAGCGGGTATTGGGCATTGGCATAGAAATCGAAGCCTTTATTCTTGAAATCGCTCATATTCTGAGTGGCAAGAATAATGCTTAGACCCTTATTGCGACCTACCGCAATAAGGTTTCGGAGCGGTCTATTGTCAAAACTCAACATATAATGCGCCTCGTCAATGATTGAAAAGTGGCGTATTTGCACCACATCGTCGTTGACGGCTTGCTTGTCAAGTTGCTCATAGATGTTGTTGAGTTTCGACATCAAGAAGTACACGATAGCCTTTGCTATCGGGCCATCCTTTGGATAGCCGTCCATTTTGACGATAAAGCTCTCGCCCACAAGGTCAGCCTTATCTTCGGTGTCGAAGATATTGGCGCGGTCGAGCTGCTTGAGTATCGAGGAAATGGAGTCATCCTTTTCCGGGTCTTTCATGCGAGTTTGATACTCTTTAAGCAGGTCAGGGAACGTTATTGGTGCCCCATTGGTGTTCTTGTAGCATTCGACGATAGCCTCGCTGAGTCGGTTGCTCATATTAGAGCTTGTTGACATACGTACAAGCGACTCCAGAGCCGATGCCATCTCTGTTGAATAGAGATTGATTTCGTTGATTGGGTGACCGGTAAAGTCCTTGAACGGAGTGAAAGGCAGCGGAGCCTCAATCGGATTGAGAATTGCCGAACGGTCAACGTCAAAGAGCGACAGCCAGTAATTGTTCTGTATGTCGCTGAACTCTCCTTTGTAGTCAAACAAAAGGAAGTTGACCGGGTAGGCACTCTCAGAGGATATGGAGCGAATTTGTTGCATCAGCACGGCAAGGAGATTAGTCTTGCCCGAACCTGTTGCGCCTGCGATGATGATTTGCGAATTGGTGATAGCACGACTGTTAATTTCGAGATTGGCGGGCATATCTGCCTCGCCATAGTCACCAATAAGCAAATTGAGAGCAGGAATATCTTTTGCAAGCATAGCCTTTCCGCCGGTGGCGAAAAGGTAATTTTCAAGATTATTGTCGGCCAAAAGATAATCACGTCCTCGATACATTTCTGCTCCAATGATACGCGACACAACATTATTGTTGCCAAGGTCAAGCGACGTATCATTGTAACGCATCTTTATAAGTGCAGAATAAAGCGGTGCAAGCTCTTGATGAGTGAAAAAGCTCGGAATTAGGCGATTACCTTGATGTAGTTTTATACTCTCCACTTCTGCCACATCGCGCTTGCCGGGTTGAGAAAGTCCGACCAACAAACAGATACGCATCAGTTTGTTGTTGGGGATAGTGTAACGCCTCTCATTTCCAACGGTGCGGGAAAGATTGACATAGCTCTCAATCTTGTCTTTTAGCGGAGTAAAGTCTATAGTGAAGTTCTCCGGCACATACAGGTTAAGGTCTCCGAAAGGTATAGGCATGGCGTTACTGATTTAATTCTATTCCAAAATAGCCATCGCTGACGGTTGTTTTCTGTTCCTCCACATCGCGATGAAGCGTGAATGTCTTTGAAATAAAGGCTTCGAGCTTCTTATAGTCGCTATCAGGGCGTACCTCCGAGGTGGTGCAAAGCAATATGGTTTGCTCGGCAAGATTGGGGAAGTATTCTTCAAACAGCATCTCGCGGCTCTCGTTGTCGAGTACACCCATCACAGTGTCAATCATCACCGGTGGATTGTAGTCGCCGAGGTTGCGGAGCACCTTTAGCAAAACTTGAATAAAGATTTGCTTCGAGGCGGCATTGAGCTGATTGAGTGAGATTTCATTTCCTTTGGTATGAAAAATCTTGATGTTGAAGTTTTCCATACTGTCGCTCAACTCTACGCGACCGATATGGCCTTTATAGGACACAAGCAAACGGTTGAGCTGTTGTTGCATCTCGCTCTCAATCTGTGCCTTTTTCTTTTTGAGCAAGGAGTCGGCCACTTTCTCAAAAAACGGTTTGAGCTTGACAAGCGTGTCATATTTCAGGTCAGGCTCTTGCTGAATCTGCACGTCAAAGCGGTGGATGCGGTTTTCAAGCTTCTGAATATCCTGTTTGAGTTGCCCCTCCTGAATCTTGGCTTTCTCAACCTTGTGCTGACTGTCTTCGTAGGTTGAGATGATAAATTCATTTCCACCGGCGCGCGTCTGCTCTAAATCCTTTCGCTCTGTGCGCAGTTCTTCGATGGTTGCCAAGAGTACTTCGAGGTCTTGACGCTGACGATACAGAGCGACAAACTGATTGCTTGAACCTCGGTTGACGAGTGATTTCAGCGCGGCTATCTCTGCTGAGTCAAGATAGTCAAACGGATCTTGGCGATTGGTGGAGTTCTGAACGGCCACCATGTGCTTCACCACGTTTTCTTCGTCAACCTCAGGCGAGCAAAGCGACAACTCCTTGAGATATTCAATAATCTTGGCAGTGACATCCCGGAGGGTTTCGAGTGGATATGCCCCGGTGCTTGACTGCTGAAGCTCTTGTTTGATGCGGAGGATATTATTGATTTCAACTGAAAGATTTGCCGCCATCTTCGGCAGGAAAACATTGAGTTCAATGTTGTCCATAAAGCCTTTTATGTCATCGGCATAAGTGGCGGCACGGCGAACAATATCATCAATGCGCACACCGATGTCGGCAATACGTTTATTAAGAGCGGCACTCTGTTGTGCGCCATCTTTGGCTTTCTGATACTCGGTTTCCATCGAGGTCAGATATTTATACAGAGTGTCTTGCTCGGCTACGCAAGCATTGAGTTCGGCAACAAGCTTCTCCTTTTGGCTGACAAGCTCGTTGTATTCAGCGGCTTCTTGCTCGGCTTGAAGTCGCAGCTGTGCCCATTCCTGTTGCAACTTTTCTGCGGCTCGTCTGAGTTGCAGATACTTTTTGAAGCCAAGCACATTCTCGAAATTGTCGCGAATGGTTTGGGCGAATACGTTCTTTTTAAGAAGTTCGCTCGACTGCATGGCATCAAAAAGGAAATACTGGCTCAACTTCTGGGGGAGATTGGCCTTGATTATTTTGTTTACCTCTTGCTCGGCACGGATGCGGTCTTTGGCTGCGGTCATCGACCCATAGACAAAGACGTTACCGTTCATGTTCAGGTTGACGCTTTCAAGAGGTCTTCCGGCAGGATTGAGTGCATAGGTGCGCTTGAGCTTATATATCTGTTCCTGACCGAGCACCTTACCGGCGAACTTGATTTCAAGCACAATTTCGGGCTTGACTTTGCCGACAGCACATTGATTGAGCAGTTCCGTAAAATGCTCTCGGTTCTCGATTTTGAGACCGTAGAGTGCACCGCTTATGGCTTCAAACAAGGTGGTCTTACCGCCGCCGTTTGAACCACCGATTAGGATAATCGGGCGTTCCTCGTCAACGCTCAAATCGAGGTCGAGGTCAAGATACGTTTTGTAGTTACTGACTTTGATTCTTTGTATAAGCATGGCGAGGAAATTTATTGTTTGATTTTCTGTATGGCTGCACGGATGATTTCTTCCGTGGAGGCATCGTCAATTTCTATCACGTCAACTTTCTTTGCGTGGTATGCTTTGAGAATTTCCTCGCTCAGCCAATCAAAGTCAATACCCTCAGCATCGCAGATGGCCTCAATCATCGAGAGGTCATCCTTGCGAATGCCGTAATGCAGGAATTTTTGATCTATACCTTTGCTCATGGTTTATGCTTGTTGGGGATAGAAGCTATCCCAGTTTAAGGTATCGGTTGTGTTCTCGATAGGCAGTGGCGAATACAGCCAGTTAGAGCCTTGATGCAAGATAACGCCTCCGGCGAGTGGTTGCTCGGCGGTGGAGTTCTCTTTCATATATTGCAGCAGAGCGTTATGTTTGTCAGCGGCAAAAATATCGCTCCCGGCACTCTTTGTATCAAAGAGATAGATATGGCCGTTTTTCATGCGGATAACGAAGTCAACATAGAAAAGCGCCTTTTCGCCTCCCTCGCCTTTGGAGTATTCAACGGCATAGTGTTGCTTGCCGTTGTCGCCGTTCTTATACCACCAGTCGATATATTGGGTGTTGGCTTCGAGGAAGTCAACAAACTCTTTTTCGGGATTTGATGCAGTGTTGAGTTGTATGAACGGCAGCAGTGCATGGTTCTCTCCCGGAGCCACACGGTTTGTGTCGGCATCATAAACGCGCTCTGTCGGCACCTCCCAGTCGTGTTCTTTATAGACGCGGGCGGCTGCGGCTTTGGCTGCGGCGGCCTGACGCATACGGGCATATTTTTCGAGAGCAGTTTCAAGCAGACGGTCAAACTTGGGTCTGTTCTCATGATACAGCACAAGTTTCTTGGCATCGGTTTCATAGATGCCGAAGAAGTCTGCGATTAGCTCGGTCAGGTAAGCAGCGATTTTGTCGGTGCGACCCTTGCGTTCAAACTGACCTCCCATGCCGTCAATATAGGCGATGAAAACGCCGTCGATCTCGCCGGTGGTTCGGGCGAATTTCGCACGATCCACGGTCAAGGTCTGCACTTCGTTTTGGAAGTGGACGTCCTTGGGAATTTCGATATTGATGGTTTTCACATCGAGACGCAGTTGATTTTGCACTCTGCGACGATTTTCATTGATTGTATCATCGTCTGTTTCAGGCAGAGGTACAAAATCGTCATCATCGCCGCGCATGGCTGCAAGTTCGGCAATGGAGAAAAGTCCTGCGCCCTGTTCGAGCCGCCAAAAATCTGTGGCGGTGTCATACAGCACGGTGCGGAAATCCGAATTTAAGACGTTACGGTTGATGTTCGGTCGTTCGGCATATACGGCTTTGAGCGACACGTTGTGCAGCTCGGCACGACGATAGGCGGTGAGCGTATTGCTCAATATATAATTGGCATCGGCAGTGACGATGTTGATTTTCTCTTTGGCGATGTCGGTATAGACGTAGCCGATATTGAGCAATTCATTAGGATAATGCTTTTGCTCCGGCATACGGAGGATGCGGCCAACTGTCTGAATGGTGAACTGGTCGCTCGACAGTTTGCGGAAGATGAGCAGCACGGCAGCTCGCGGACAGTCCCAACCGAGGGCGATAGCCTCTTTGAATAGCAGCACTTGTGCAAGGTTGTCGGGCTTTTCAAGTCCGGCAAGATTCTCCTTTTCATTGGCGAGCCACACGGCAAGTTTGCCGTTCTCGGTGGTGATGTCGCACATCACTTTCAGGTAGGTCTTCACCTGCTCGGCAACTTCTTCGTCCTCGGTTGTCATGCTCTCTTTTTTGTCGTTGGGGAGCTGAATCAGAAGCAGCGGATTGATGTTTATGCCGAGGTCTTTGTAGGCTTGGGCTATCTGATTGCGCTTTTCGAGGGCAACCTTGATAAGTCGCTCGTTCATAGCCAAGACATCTTCCGAGGCGTTGACATCAATATCGGGATTGAGCACCACCTCTTTCTTTATCATTTCAGCATCAATCACGTCGCGGCGATACACCTTTACTCGCTCGTCGGGGTGTATCGTCTTGGGAGTTGCCGAAATGCGCAGTTCCACTGCCGGATTGATGCGGTCAAGCACGGCCTTTGTTTTGTCGGCGGTGTTCGACCAAAACATGTGTTCCTCGCCGATGATGGCCACAATCGGCAGTCCGAGTTCCTGTTGAGTACGACGTGTTATCTCGTAAAGCGATGCGGAGCTTTCGCTGTCGCGCACCATTATGTTTTTGTCCTTGTTGACGCTCTCCCAGTTCACGAAAAGGATTTCGCCCGGTTGGATGCCCTCGCTCTGGTCGAGTTCATCAAACATTACGGGCTGGAGTTTTCGGGTTTCAGCGAAAGCACCTTTCAGGCTCATGTAGCTTTGGAGGTGCAGTTTGCGCGGTGCAAACCAAATGAAAGCGCACTCTTTGTAGTGTGTGTCGCCACGCGACTTCAACTCATCTACTATATTGGCGAGCGTTTGGCAAGCCATGACGGTTTTGCCGGCACCGGTTGGAGCCTCGAAAACGACTTTGCGGCGGTTGCCGCCTACATTCAGTAGCTTGACAACTTTTTCGGTTAGTTCACCTACTGCATCCTGTTGATATTTAAGCGTTTTCATGCTTCACCTCCTTCCTCAATAGTGCCAAAGAGACCGCCAATATTTTCGTCCTCGTCAGTTTTTGCGAGTGCATCTTCATCCACGATTGCAGTGAGCGGTTGCGGCTTACGCTTGGGGAGGATGCGTTTATAGGTATTGTAGATAGCCTGAGGCAGAGCGCAGAGGGTCACTTTTTCGTTGACCGGCTCGAAGCTCGCCTCCCAGGGGTCTTCACTCGGCGAGAAAACATATACCTTGATAGGCTCGGTGGTTTCCACCGTTGCTATCATTCTGACGATTTCATCAACATAGCGTTCATCGCAGATTATAAGCATTTTGTTGTCGCCATGCTCGAAGTAGCGGTATATGTTTTTGAATGTCGGCATCCCGGCGAATCTCTTTTTCTCGTCATAGAGATTTTCCTTGATGCAGAGCATATCGGTGGAGAGGGCCATCAACTTGCGCATATTCTTCATGGAGCGTGAGCGTCCAACGAAGTCGGTGCGGTAGTAGCGGAGGTTATTGTTATGCAAGCCCTCGACAGCTTCGCCGTTGGGTTTGGTATAGCCATTGATAACTCGTTTGTTGCGCTCGTAGGTCACATTCTCGCTAATACCATTCTCATTGTTTGTGCAGAGAATACACTGGCGTTTGCCACCATCCTCGGCATTCAGCTGCATCACGGCATGAAGCGTGGTTCCCGACCCGGCAAAGAAGTCGAGGATGGTAACATCTTTATGTGTTAGTCCTACTAATGTAGGGATATTCAGAAAATAGTTAATTAATTATTTGTTAGATTGATAAATATTTTG
>CAYMBR010000038.1:0-21985 GCA_964388725.1 uncultured Sangeribacter sp.
CTGAAACTGAATATTTCAATCTTCAGGGTATTCGCGTCAATAATCCGACATCAGGAGTTTATATCCGTCGCCAAGGTGCCAACGCAGAGAAAGTGATTATCCGCTAACATAATCATAAAATCCTAAAAAAATAAAAAAGCCGCAAGATTTGCGGCTTTTTTATTTTTTTTACGATCCAAGATATGTCAAGATGGCTGGTGGCTTGGACGGAGAAGGTCGTTGACCGTCTTCACCGGGTTGAAGGTTTCGATGGGAACCTCCACCATCACAGTGTTCCAGTCGCTCATGGCGCCATTCCAAAGACCCGGAAGTTCGAGAGCCTTAATTTCCACGCCCTCACGACTCTTTGTCGAAATGAAGCCCGTGGCCTTATCCACATAGTCAGGGAGGTTGAACTTGTTGCCCTTGTAGTCCTTGATGCACACAGCAAGGTCAACCGGATTGAAGTGCGTAGCCTCCTTGAGAAGTTTCTGCGCATCCTTGTCGTTGGGGTTGATCTGAGATGACTCAAGAATCTGCGGGCTTACAGTGCCGTCGGGATTGTAGGCAAGGAATGGTCCGCCACCCGGTTCGCCCTCATTCTTCACCATACCACAGACACGAGTCGGACGGTTGAATTTGCTGAAAAGGTAGTCGCGGAGTTGCTCAGGAGACATTTCTCCTGTCTTGTCGTGGGTCACGCAAAGTTTATGGTGCAGGAACTCGAGCATCTCCACCATCTCCTCTCCTGATGGAATACCCTTGGCAAGGCGTTCGCAATATTGATTGATTTTGGCCTTGATACCAACAAGAATTCCGCCGAGCATCATCTTATAGGTTATAGTCGGCAGGCGAAGTGCATCCGGCACTACGTTGTCGATATTCTTGATGAAGATGACATCAGCATCAAGGTCGTTGAGATTTTCAATCAATGCGCCATGGCCACCGGGCCGGAAGAAAAGTTCATCATTCTCGCGATAGGGAGTGCCGTCCATAAGAGAAGCAACGGTATCGGTCGAAGATTTCTGCACGCTGTAGGTAATATCGTATTTCACACCATATGCATGTTCCACCACGGCCTTAATCTCCTCTATCTTTGCCTCCACCAGCGGAAGATGTTCCTCAGAAACTGTGAAGTGCAGATGCACACTTCCATCTTTGCCTGCTGCATACTGCGCTCCTTCGACAAGATGCTCCTGAAGCGGGGTTCGGCTTCCGCCCATCTCCTTGTGGAATTCAAGAAGCGCCTTAGGAAGTTTGCCATAGTTCATTCCAGCCTTTGTCAGCAGCACATCGACCACGTCTTTGTAGCGGCCCTGCTTCACAAGACTGTCTATACTGTAGCCGAAAAGTTGGAGGCACAAGAAATTCAATCGGCCAAAGAAAGCGAACTTCTCGATATTCTCAAAGAATTTCTTCATGAAGTCGTTGTCGGGTTTTTCGCTCTTTCCGTTGAGGAAGGAATAAAGATCCTTAAACATACGGGAAGCGGCTCCACTTGCGGGCACCATCTTCATCACCTTGCCACCACCGGCGAGATAATTCAACCACATATCCTCGCTCTGGCGGATTAGGTCGGGAGTGGCTACAGTCAGGCCATGTCCGGGAGTCACGGCAGCCTCGATTTTAAGATAGGGGAAGCCATTTTTGAGCATCGAGAGTTGCTCTACAAATTTAGCTTCTGAGATGCCCTTCTTCTGAAGGGTCTGGAAGTCTTTGACGGATAATTTCATGGTAAATATATATTATTGGGTTATAGTTTACTTTTTGATTCGGTCGGAGAGGATGGTGGCCTTGCGCGCGAGGAGGGGAATTAGCCTCTCGTCGTGTTGCATCCGAGAGCGTGTGTCAAAGAGATTCCATGTAGTCTTCATCACAGCCTGCGACTGCGCCGGATAAGAAAGAGTCCCGGTTTTTTTGCCATCGTTGAGATATATTATCTTTATGTCGCTTCCGCTTTGGGATGCTATCAAGGCTGCGCATGAATTTGCCGCGCTGTCGCTGAAGCAAACGGTGTTAAGTCCGCTCATGCGATAGTTGAGGGCCTGATCATGTGGCACTACCGATGATTGCGCCGACTCGCCACCTGCCTCTACTCTTATTTGATTGAAATATGCACCTCCTGCAAGGACCGCTATCAATTCAAGTTTCTCGCCTTGGGTGAGACGCGCCATAAGGCCTGTAGACTTCAACGGATAGTCAGACTTCCATGATTTTGCGATATAATAACCCTCGACTTCCCGCGGATTATTGACATAATCAAATGAGGGGAGCATACTTTCCATCTCAACAGATAGTGATTGGATTTCCGCCCGCAGGGAATCAATCTGATTTTCCATCTTTTTCAGAGAGTCGGGAAGGGAAGACTCCCAAGCCTCGCGCTCAGCCTGAATACGCTCCTTAGCCTCATTGCGACGATGGCAGCTTCCAGCCAGCAAAGCCAACAAGACGATAGTCAGTATAGTTTTCGTCGTTTTCATCGTTTTCGTCGTTTTCGTCGTTTACTTTGGATCTTTAGGAGGCACGGCTATACTCTGTCTATCTCCTTCACCCCTTTCACCGTCTTAATCTTTCGGATGATAGAGGTAAGGACAGAATTGTCGGAGACCCCAATGGTGATGTATCCCTGAAAAAGACCATCGTTGGAATCCACCTTAATGTTGCGGATGTTGGCACCTGCCTCCTTGCTAATGATAGAGGTTATGTTGGCAAGAATGCCAATGTCGTCATTTCCGAGGATGCGGAGTTGAGCAGGAAGTTCCGAACCACCCTTCCCACTCCAATTCACCCTTATGAGACGATATGGATAGCGGCCGCGTATGTTGCGAGCGTTGGGACAATCGGTTTTGTGGATTTTCACCACCCCGTCTGAGGATATGAAGCCGAACACCTTATCGCCATAGATTGGATTGCAGCATTTTGCAAACTTATAGCTAAGTCCCTTGATAGACTTCTCCCCTATCGTCAGCACCTCACCATAGTTTTCTTCATCATCCCGTACAAGTTCGAAATCCTCGGCAGTGGTGCGCTCCACAGGGTTTTCAGGAGCAGTGGCAATCTGATAAGATGTTATGAACTTTCCAGCATCAATCTTCCCATCGGAAATGCCGGCAAAAAACTCATTGACATATTTGTAGCCTTCCTTTTTGATGAGTTTCATCAAAAGAGCCTCGTCAATATCGACCTTTCTGTTTTTTGCACGACGCATCAGCTCCTCCTTGCCAAGGTCGGCACGCTGCTGGAGTTCCTCATTGAGTTTCTGGCGGATTTTGTTGCGGCTTTTCGAACTGACCACAATGTTCATCCAGTCCGGTTTAGGTGTCTGCGTTGCCGAAGTGAGAATCTCCACAGTGTCACCGCTTTCAAGAACATAACTGATCTTGCGGTGTCTGCCATTGACAACGCCACCGGTGCAATGCGCCCCGACATTTGTATGGATATAGAAAGCAAAATCGAGCACAGTAGCTCCAGCAGGAAGTTTGAAGAGATCGCCTTTCGGAGTAAACACATATACCTCCTTGGTGTATATGTCGAGGCGCATATCCTTCATCAATTGCATCGGATCCTCTTCGCCGGCCTCAAGAATGTCGCGGATATTGTTCATCCACTGGTCGGTGGAATCAGATTTCACCCCTTTGTAGCGCCAATGGGCGGCCAGACCTTTTTCCGCCACGAGGTCCATGCGCTTGGTGCGGAACTGCACCTCCACCCACTTCGACTCCGGACCCATCACCGTGGCATGCAGGCTCTCATATCCGTTGCTTTTCGGAATGGAAATCCAGTCGCGCATACGCGCCGGATTTGGGGTGTACATATCTGTCAGGATGGAATATGCAAGCCAGCAGTCGCTCTTTTCCTTTTCGGGAGGCGTATCGATGATGACTCGTATTGCGAAAAGGTCATAGATTCGGTCGAGATCCACTTTCTGCTTGCGCATCTTTGCCCAAATTGAAGATATTGACTTTGTGCGCCCCTTGATGGAAAACGACAAACCGGCATCCTCAAGTTTTTTCTTCACCGGAGCAATGAATTTCTCAATGTAGGCATCTCGTGAACGTTTCGTTTCATTAAGTTTTTGGGCTATCTGCTTGTATATTTCACGGTTTGTATATTTCAGCGAAAGGTCTTCAAGTTCTCCTTTTATCTTGTAAAGTCCAAGGCGGTGGGCAAGCTGCGCATAAAGCACATTTGCCTCAAAAGCCATGCTGCTGACCCATTTCTGGTCGGGGTGATTGTTGATGCGACGCATCAATACAAGGTCGCGCACTATCATTATGATGATGACGCGGATGTCATCGGCGAGCGATAACATCAAACCCCTGAAATTATCTTGATTCTGTACATTCCGTTTGGAGGAATATTGCACCACCTGCTCAATGCCGTGGAGCATGCCGGCCACGTCTTCTCCACAGGTTTCCTCAACTTCTTTTTTTGAAATTGCCTCGCCATAAAAATCGCATAGCAGTATGGCTTGAAGTATATTGCAGTCGGCATCAATGAAATGCGCAAAGGCATCAGCGGTCTCAAGAGCCATAATCATGCGCGGCAATCCCTTTTCATCGTAGGCCGACATGCCGCTTCGGCAAGTCTTCCTGAAGAGGGACTTGAACAGCCGGTCGGTCTTTTCCGGGAAGGACGCTACCTGCGCCACTTTGTCATATAGTGACTTGCATTCACGCAAGGAGGAGAGAGGCAGCCGGGAGGGTATGTCGTCCAAGGTCATAGTGTATAGATTGAGATTATCCACAAAATTAACAAATAAAAAAATACTATGCAAATTTTTTCTGAATAAAGACAAATAGTTGTCATTGCCACAGGTGAAGCCACTGCCTACATCTGCAAGCTCACCATAATGCTATAACGCCATTGTCGGAGAAAGGTTGCCACCGACTATGCAAAAGGGATAGCCACATCCCGGAAAAAGCGAAAAAACTTATAGTGCAGTAACTTTATCACGCCTCTACTTGTTATTATTATTAATGCCAGACCCCATCTCATTGTGCATTTATGAGATGGGGCCTGATGTGTTTTGCGCAATAAGGTTTTATTTCACAAGTGACTTCAGAATGGTGAAGAATTCCGGGTCCTCGCCTATCGTGCAATTGGCTATGTTGCCTTCCGGATCTATGATAAACTTGGTCGGAAAGCCTTGGATCTGGTATTTCTCCAGAAGGCCATTGTCGCCGGGATTATAGACCTGGAGCCAGGGGAGCTCATACTTCTTGACGGCCTCCTTCCATACCTCTTCTGAATCACGACAGTCGATGCCGAGCACCTCTATCTTGCCGCCATATTCCTTGTAGGCCTCTTTCAGTGCCGGAAAACCTTTGATACACCAGGGGCACCAGCTTCCCCAGAAATCGAGAACCACCCATTTGCCGCGAAGATCGGAAAGCGAGAGTGGATTGCCATTGATATCATTAAGCGTAAAGTCTGGGGCAGCGACTTTTTCAGAGAGTGCCACCACCTCTTCTGCAGTCTGAGTCTCTTCGGAAGTGCCGCCCTGAGTACTTGCCTTCGCTCCGCATGCCGTGAAGAGCAACAAGAGGAGAGGGAAAAATAACTTTTTCATGTCTTACTAATTTAGAACTTAATTTTATGCCCTATACCATAAAAATTTCATGAAATAGGCCTTAATTTATAACAAACCAAAAGCCCAAAGTTCCAACTGCAATTACTTTATAACTCCAAGTTTCTTACCCACTTTGACAAAGGCATTGACAGCGTGGTCGAGATGTTCGCGCTCATGCGCGGCCGACAATTGCACGCGGATACGGGCCTGTCCTTTGGGAACCACCGGATAATAGAACCCGGTCACGAAAATTCCCTCCTTCTGCATTTCTGCGGCGAAGTCTTGCGAGAGTTTTGCATCATAGAGCATCACTGCGCATATTGCCGACTGGGTGGGCTTGATGTCGAATCCGGCTGCAATCATCTTGCCGCGAAAATAATCCACATTCTCTATAAGTTTAGAGTGAAGATCGTCGGATTCTTTCAGCATTTTGAACATTTCCAGACTTGCACCCACGATTGAGGGAGCCACAGAATTGGAGAATAGGTAAGGGCGGCTACGCTGGCGAAGCATATCGATGATTTCCTTCGGTCCGGTGGTGAAGCCTCCCATTGCACCACCGAAAGCCTTGCCCAGGGTGCCGGTGAAAATGTCTATCTTGCCATAGCAATCGAACTGCTCTGCCACTCCGTGACCTGTCGGGCCCACCACTCCAGCAGAATGGGACTCATCGACCATCACCAGCGCGTCATATTTTTCTGCAAGCTGACAGATCTTGTCCATCGGGGCCACATTGCCGTCCATAGAGAAAACCCCGTCGGTGGCAATCACCTTATGGCGGCAACCTTGCTCGTTGGCTTCTTTGAGGCATCGCTCAAGGTCGGCCATGTCGGCATTTGCATAGCGGAAACGCTTTGCCTTGCAGAGTCTAACCCCGTCGATGATGGAGGCATGGTTGAGAGAGTCGGATATGATGGCATCCTCCTCGGTGAAGAGCGGTTCGAAAAGGCCTCCGTTTGCATCAAAGCATGCGGCGTAGAGAATTGCATCCTCAGTATGGAAATAATCTGCTATTGCTTTTTCCAGCTCCTTGTGAAGATCTTGGGTCCCGCAGATGAAACGTACAGAGCTCATGCCGTAGCCACGTGCATCCATTGCCTTCTTCGCAGCCTCCACGAGGCGAGTGTTGTCGGCCAAACCAAGATAATTATTGGCACAGAAATTGAGCACATCTCCTTGAGTGCCTTCCACTTTGATATCGGCATTCTGTGGGGTGACGATAATCCGCTCGTTTTTGTAAAGGCCGGCCTCCCTGATGGAGTCGAGTTCCTTCTCTAAATGTTTTTTGAATTTGCTATACATTAAATTTTCTATTTGATGATTCAAATTTCCAGATCTGTCAGAATGTTAAATTGACAATCTGACAACATGCCATTCCTACATGATGTCTGCAAAATTAGGGAAAATGAACTATATATGCAAATTTTTGAAATATGTTTGAAAGCACATTTATCACTTAGAGAATTTGGCCGGTGGCAGGTCGCGAAGATTATAGCGGCTTGCCATGACCGAACCGTATGCCCCGGCGCTCCGCAGTGCAATCAGGTCGCCTCGATGGGTCACTGGAAGCAGCTCATCGGTGCCAAAGACATCGCTCGACTCGCATATCGGACCTACCACATCGTAGACATGGTCGGCAGGCTTCCCTTCTTGCGATACGTTTTCTATCTTATGGTGAGCGCCATATAAGGCCGGACGGATAAGGTCGGACATTCCGGCATCCACAACCACAAAACTCTTGCCTACTCCCTTTTTCACAAGTACTACTTTAGTGATCAGCGAACCGCATTGAGCCACTATGGCACGCCCGAGTTCGCAGTGCACTTCCTGCCCTTCGTCAAGGTCGAGATTAGAGAGCAACGTGTCGAAATATCCGGCAAAATCAGGTATCGGATTGAGTTCCGGATTATCATAGTCGATGCCCAGTCCGCCTCCCACATTGAAGAAGTCGAAACGAACGCCTTCAAGTATGAATTTTGTCTTCAGGGCATTGATGCGTTCACATAGGATTCTGAATGGCTCATTTGTGGTGATTTGCGAGCCGATATGGAAATGCAATCCGCCAAGGCGAAGATTAGGGCATTCCCTTACTTTGACGACAGCATGGTCGAGAAGAGACAGGTCAATGCCAAATTTGTTTTCCTTCAATCCTGTGGTAATATATTCATGCGTGTGGGCATCGATATTGGGGTTTACCCTCAAGGCTACAGTCACCGTTTCCCCCTTCTCCCTGGCAAGAGAAGCCAAGATATCAATTTCCTCCAACGACTCAATGTTGAAGCAACCTATTCCGGCGTCGATGCCAAGATTTATTTCTTCGTCGGTTTTCCCCACACCGGCATAATATATTTTGGATGGGTCGAACCCACACGCGATGGCCGCTTCTATCTCGTTGCCGCTTACGCAGTCGGCACCGAAACCGCGGGCGGAAATCTTGCGTAGCAATTCAGGCTGGGCATTGGCCTTGATGGCGTAGTGCATCCTGATTGGAGTGCCATTAATGCAAGAGTCGATGACATCGAGAGTCCTCTCAAGAAGCGACAAGTCGTAGTAATAATAAGGAGTATTCATTGAATATCTAATGATGGGTTATTGATTGTTAACAAATTCGGCATAAGTGTTGTTTCCTTCGGTCATAATTTTTTTTGTGGGAGACAGAAATTTTTGTTAAATTTGCAACTTAAATTGAAGCGTAGTCTAAAAAAGGATAACGATTAACAATTAAGGCAAAATGGCTTTTGCAAAAAAAGGCGACTGGAAGAAGAGCAAACAGGCCGGGCACTTGGCGGCGTTTATCACCGTTTTGTGCTGGGGCTGCAGTTTCATATCTTCCAAGATACTGATGGATGGCGCCGGAATGACACCGGTGGAGGTCTTCGTGTATCGTTTCAGCATCGCCTATATACTAATATTGACATTTACCATCAAGCATATCAGATCCAGATGTTGGAAAGATGAGATTCAGTTTGCTCTTTGCGGCATCTGTTCGGGAACCCTCTATTTTCTGATGGAGAACTATGCTCTCATTTACACGACGACCGGCAATGTATCACTCCTGTCGTCACTGTCGCCTATCTTCATAGCGATACTTCTTGCGATAATCTATAAGACAAGGATGAAGAATGGCGAGATCATCGGGTCTGGTGTAGCTTTTGCCGGCGTGGCATTGGTCATCTTCAGCGAGTCAATCAGCAAAGGCCTTGGATTTAAGATAAATCCTTTAGGCGACCTTCTGTCGCTTTCATGCGCTTTATCTTGGGCAATCTATTCAATTGCTGCAAAAAAACTGATACCTTTCTACAATTCTTTTTTCATAACCCGCAAACTCTTTTTCTATGGCTTGCTGACATCAATTCCACTGCTTATGATGCAACCGGAGCCATTGCATTTTGCGGCACTTTTCGACCTAAGACATCCGCACTACCTGATGAACCTGTTGTTTTTAGCTGTGATGTGCTCCACTATGGCCTATCTTCTTTGGAATGAATCCATGAAAATAATAGGTCCTCTTGCGACAAACAACTATATTTATCTCCAGGCTCCTATCACCATGATTGCCGGCTGTCTGATTTTGGGAGAGACCATATATCCTTTCGGCTATGTGGGGAGCGTTTTGGTGCTTGCCGGTCTTGCGATTGCCGACAAAAAGAATTGACCTTTCACTTTAAATTTCACTGACATGGAAACCGACAAACTTGATTACAAATACACCAAGCTTCCGCTTAACATGGATGAAATCATTGGCAATGATTTCTGGATCTACGACAAAATCACGGCCCCGATGTTTATGATGGTTAAAGACCCTGTGAAACTGACATACAACACTAATATTTTTGTTAGAAAGGGCACATTCAAGATTCTGATAAACCTTATATCCTACGAGGGGGAAGGTCCGGCTCTTGTAAACATCCGGCGAGGAGAGACTTTCCAGATTATTGAGGCAAGCGACGATCTATATGCTTCTTTCATTGTCTTGTCGAAACGCATGGTGGAGGATATGTTTTTCCACATCAACGATGTCACAAATCTTACCAACATTTATCGCCAGCCGGTCGTGGGGCTTAGTGATGAACTTGTGCCTAAATTCGAAGGACTTTACGAATCCATGCACGCCGTGACCGACGACTCCGACAATCCTCAACTGCTGAAAGCAATAGAACACTGTATCATAGCGTTCTATTATAGGTATGCTTATAAATGCTACGACCTGCTGGAGGGTGGGAAAGACACTGCATCCCGTCTGAGCGATAATTTCCTGAAAATGGTGAAGGATAAATTCAAGACAGAACGTTTCCTTGACTATTATGCTGAGCAGCTGGGAGTGACGCCAAAACACCTGTCGCGCACCATTAAGACCCAGACCGGATACTCGGCGGCATCCTGGATTGAGAAGTTTCTTATTCTCGAAGCCAAGATTCTGCTGAAATCTACCAATCTGACAGTGCAGCAGATAAGCGACAACCTCAATTTCCCAAGCCAGTCTTTTTTTGGGAAATATTTCAAGAAAAATGTAGGCATCTCTCCGAAAGCTTATAGAAACTCTTAAAAGTCATCTTGTCAAAATGACAAGATGACAAATTGACAAAAAGTAAACATAAAAATATATGGTACTACCAGTTTATTTATACGGACATCCGGTTTTAAGGACTGAGACAGAAGAAATAGATTCCGACTATCCGGACCTTAAGAAACTCATCGCTGATATGTGGGACACTATGTATAAATCCGAAGGTGTTGGTTTGGCAGCCCCGCAGATAGGCCGGTCAATTCGCCTTGTGGTGCTCGACGGGTCTGCATTGGAGAAAGATTTCCCGGAATGCAAGGATTCCAAGATGGTGCTAATCAATCCCGAACTTGATGTGATTGAAGACATGGATCCGGTGAGCCGTTCGGAAGGATGTCTTTCCCTACCCGGTCTTTCGGAAAACGTGAAGAGAGTGGAACACATTCGTCTCAACTGGCTCGATGAAAACTTTGAGGAGCATGAACAGGAATTCACTGGTTTTCTGAGCCGAATCATCCAGCATGAATACGACCATCTGGAGCAAATGGTCTATACCGACCATATCGCACCGATACGTAAACAGCTGATTCGCAACAAGCTCAACAACATTGCCAAAGGCAAGGTGAAATGCGACTACCGCACAAAGTCTGCAACGCAGAAATGAAAATTTAAAAATTAAAAATTAAAAATGGCTGACGATAAGAAAATCATATTCTCAATGGTGGGAGTGTCGAAGGTGATTCCTCCCCAGCGACAGATACTCAAAAACATTTACCTCTCCTTCTTCTACGGTGCAAAAATAGGTATCATCGGTCTGAACGGTAGCGGCAAATCCACCCTGATGAAAATCATAGCGGGAATCGACAAGAATTATCAGGGGGAGGTGGTATTCTCTCCAGGATATTCGGTGGGATATCTTGAGCAGGATCCGAAACTTGACCCGGACAAGACAGTGCGACAGGTAGTGGAAGAAGGTGTGAAACCCATCATGGACCTTCTTGCCGAGTATGAGGAGGTCAACAATGCCTTCTGCGATCCGGAGGTACTTGAGGACGAGGATAAAATGGCAAAACTAATGGAACGCCAGGCCCAGCTTCAGGACAAACTCGATGCCTCTGATGCCTGGAACATTGACAATAAACTCGAACGCGCAATGGATGCCCTGCGTTGTCCACCAGACGACCAATTGATCAGCACACTTTCCGGAGGAGAGCGACGTCGCGTGGCATTGTGCCGGCTCCTGCTTCAGCAACCTGACGTGCTTCTTCTCGATGAGCCAACCAACCACCTTGACGCGGAGTCGATCGACTGGCTCGAACAGCATCTGCAGCAATATCCAGGCACAGTGATTGCCGTAACCCACGACCGTTATTTCCTCGATCATGTGGCGGGGTGGATTCTCGAACTTGACCGCGGAGAGGGTATTCCATGGAAAGGCAACTATTCATCCTGGCTCGATCAGAAGACCAAACGCATGGCGCAGGAGGAAAAGCAGGCGAGCAAACGCCGCAAGACTCTTGAGCGGGAACTTGAGTGGGTAAGAATGGCTCCGAAGGCGCGTCAGGCAAAAGGGAAAGCCCGCCTTTCAAGCTACGACAAACTTCTCAACGAGGATCAGAAGCAGCGGGAGGAGAAACTCGAGATATTCATTCCCAATGGTCCGCGACTTGGCAACAAGGTGATTCTTGCCAATCATGTGGCAAAGGCATTTGGAGAGAAAAACCTCTTCGACGACCTGAACTTTATGCTGCCTCCAAATGGAATAGTAGGAGTCATTGGCCCTAATGGTGCCGGCAAGACCACCCTTTTCCGGCTCATCATGGGGCTTGAAAAACAAGACAAAGGTGATTTTGAGGTAGGTGAGACAGTGAAAATAGCCTACGTGGACCAGAACCACAAGGATCTTTCTCCCGACAAGAGTGTATATGAGGTTATCTCGCAGGGAGTGGAGTCTTTCCGAATGGGAGGACGCGACATGAATGCCCGCGCATATCTCTCCAAATTCAATTTCAGCGGTGCTGACCAGGAAAAGAAAATCGGGGTGCTTTCAGGTGGAGAACGAAACCGGCTGCACCTCGCCATGGCCCTGAAAGAGGAAGGCAATGTATTGCTGCTCGATGAGCCTACCAACGACATTGACATCAACACACTCCGTGCCCTTGAAGAGGGTTTGGAAAACTTCGCCGGATGCGCTGTCGTTATCAGCCACGACCGCTGGTTTCTCGACCGCATAGCCACTCATATACTTGCGTTTGAGGGTGATTCAAAAATAACTTTCTATGAAGGAGGGTATTCCGACTATGAGGAATTCCGCAAGAAGCGCGATGGAGTGGATGCCGACACTCCGCATAGAATCAGATATAAGAAACTGATGTAAATCATTTTTTGCAAGGAAATTGAAGTTTAGGGTTTAGGGTTTAGTTTATCGGCGTATGTCTTTGTATCACAAATGGGAATAATCGAAATAACTACGGCTGATGATCCGAGAATACAGATGTTTGCGGGGCTGACAGATGCTCAGCTCCGCAATCGTCTTAATCCGGACGAAGGCATATTCATTGCCGAGAGTCCTAAGGTGATCCGGGTGGCTCTTGATTCTGGAATTCAGCCGGTGTCTCTCCTGTGCGAAAGGAAGCATATTGAAGGAGATGCCCGTGATATCATCGAGAGATTGCCTGATATCCCAATTTATACCGGAAGCAGGGACGTACTTCAGACACTTACCGGATATAAGCTGACGCGGGGTGTGCTTTGCGCAATGCGTCGGCCAAAATTGCCATCGGTAGCCCAGATCTGTTCCTGCTCTAAAAGACTTGTGGTGGTTTATGACGTATGCGACACCACCAATGTAGGGTCTATTTTCAGGTCGGCGGCGGCACTGGGAATGGATGGTGTCATTCTTAATTCCACGGCTTGCGATCCGCTTAACCGCAGAGCAGTGAGGGTTTCTATGGGGTCTGTATTCCTTATCTCCTGGACTCGTCTCGAAGGAGGAGTGGACGAATTGCGTCAGTCTGGATTTAAGACTGTGGCAATGGCATTGAGACATGACTCAATTTATATTGGCGATGAAAGACTTAAGCAAGAGCCGAAGCTTGCCATCATAATGGGTACTGAGGGGGAGGGATTGCCTCTAAAGATGATCGATGATTCTGATTATGTCGTAAAAATTCCGATGTATCATAATGTCGATTCCCTCAATGTGGGAGCAGCCGCCGCAATAGCTTTCTACGAGTTAAATTCATATCAAAAAAAATGAAAAAACTTGAACCATTCTGCCAAGACAATTGTTATAACATAGAAAAGTTTGGAGTGTGTCCAGACCAGAACAGAAATAACTACGTCAAATACAAAAAAATTAATAAAATTATGGCAAAAGAATGGATTTGCACCATCTGCGGCTATGTGGCAGAAGGCGAAGTTGCTCCCGAAAAATGCCCCCAGTGTGGTGCTCCTCAGTCAAAATTCAAGGAACTTGACCAGTCCGAACTTCTTAAGTTCGTGACAGAACACGTGGTTGGCGTTGCAAAGGATGCTGACGAAGAGATGAAGAAAGACCTCAACAATCATTTTGTGGGCGAATGCACCGAAGTGGGAATGTATCTTGCAATGTCACGTCAGGCAGACCGTGAGGGATATCCCGAAATCGCTGACGCATTCAAGCGTTATGCTTTTGAGGAGGCAGAACACGCAGCCAAGTTTGCTGAGCTTCTCGGCGACATGGTGTGGGACACAAAGACCAACCTCGAAAAGAGAATGCAGGCAGAAGCCGGTGCCAACGAAGACAAGATGCGTATCGCCAAAAACGCAAAGGCTGCCAACCATGACGCCATCCATGACACAGTGCATGAAATGGCAAAGGATGAGGCCCGTCATGGCCAGGGCTTCTATGGTCTCTATCAGCGCTTCTTTGGAAATAAGAAATAATTGTGACCCATAGAAAAACACTAAGTATAAAACCCAAGGTTTTCCACATCCCTTTTCGAAGGGATGTGGAATTTTCATTTTAAATATTATCTATCATGGGGCGACTTCTTGCGATTGATTATGGAAGGAAGAGGTGTGGAATTGCTGTCACCGACTCCTTGAAAATTTGTGCCAACGGCCTTACGACAGTGAGAGCCTGCGACCTTATGGCTTGGCTTAAGGACTATTGCGCAAAAGAAGATGTGGAGAAAATAATAATCGGACTGCCAAAGCAACTTGACGGAACACCTTCGGAAAGCACTCGCTTCATAGAACCTTTTTTGAAACAGCTGAGCCGGGAAATGCCCGACATGCCGATAGACAGATACGACGAAAGGTTCACTTCTTCTATTGCACACAGGGCCATGATCGACGGCGGCATGAAGAAGATGGATCGCAGAAACAAAGATATTGTCGATGAGATTGCAGCAACAATTATACTAAATGATTACTTGCAATCCAAAAATTTTTGTTAATTTTGCATAATTTTGCGTTATTGCGGAGATAAAATATACTTTATCGAAGCAGATTTACGTTATTCTCTTTAGTGTATGTAATTCAATAATAGGAAAAAAGGATTGACAACCTATATATATGGAAGCTAATTTCGAGCAATCAACTAATCAGACAAAATTTACAGAGCAGAAACTGACTCCCAAAGAATTATACCAGGCCATACTCAAGAAATGGAAATGGATTTTGCTGTCGCTCATTCTTTGCATGGGCATTGCATTCCTTTATCTGGCATGGAAGCCTTATGCCTACACGCGCGACGCGCAGATTGAAATCAAAGACGAGGAAGATGTCGGTGCCTCCAGCGCACTTGCAATGTTTGCCGACCTCGGAATCGGTCAGGCCACAAACAATCTCTATAATGAGATGGCATATTTCGAATCTCCCGACCTTATGGAAAAGGTTGTGGAGAGACTTGGTCTGCAGACCAACTACAACATGAGGAAAGGGCTGAGGAGCGGCGTGCTTTATGGCTCCAGCCTGCCCATCACTGTTGATTTCGAAACGTTGCCAAGCAACAAGGGAGGTCGCTTCAAGATAAAAATCAACGAGAAGGAAGAAATATTTCTCGAAAAGTTCAGGGTCAAAGACGAGAGGGTTGATTTCGACCAAAAGGAGCCTATTCATTTCGGAGAAACCGTCATGACCCCTCTTGGCAAGATTAAAATTGAAAAGACCCCCTATTATGGCAAGGATAAGATAGAGCAAGATGAGCCTGTCGAATACACAATCAATGTCGGAAGGTCTTCGATGAAAAATGCAGTTGACGCATGGCTTGACAGACTCACCGTCAATGAATTGAGAAAAGAGGCTTCTGTGGTCGAACTGTCGGTCGTAGATGGTTCGGCAAGAAGAGCCGAAGATGTGCTCAACACATTAATCCAGATCTACAATGAAGAATGGATCGGCAATAAGAACGAAGTGGCCCTTGCTTCTTCTGATTTCATCAACGATCGGCTGCAATCTCTCACCAAAGAATTGAGTGAGGTCGATGCCAACATCTCAGACTATAAATCAGAAAACCAGATTCCGGACATCGTGGCCAACGCCACTCTCAATCTTAGCGACGACCAGCAGGCAAGAAAGGATTTGCTTGACCTGTCAAACCAACTCCAGATGGCTAAGTATCTAAAGGACTATATCGAGAACAATGGTAATGATTCAAAACCGCTCCCGGTCAATTCCGGCATCCAGAGTCCTATTTTGGAAACCCAGATTGGCAACTACAATAATATGGTGATCAATCGGAACTCCCTGCTTGCAAGTTCTTCCGAAGACAACCCGGTCATCGGAAATCTTACCCTGCAGATCGAGGATGCCAGAAAGGCAATTCTCTCATCTGTAGATAATCAGATTAAGCTGCTTTCTACTTCAATCGAAAACATAAGCAAGGAGAAACGCTCGGTGGAGAAAAACCTCGCGGCCAATCCCGAACAGGCAAGGGTTTTGCTCAGCGTCGAGCGTCAGCAAAAGGTCAAGGAAGAACTTTACCTGTATCTGCTGCAGAAAAAAGAAGAGAACCAATTGAATCAGGCTTTCACCGCCTATAATACGCGGGTGATCGCTCGTCCGAATGGAGACACCGACCCAACTTCGCCAAAACCTGGCACCATCCTCGCGATGGCATTCATCCTCGGACTTGCAATTCCCATCGGAACTATTTACATCCAGGAGGTTTCCAACACCAAGGTGCGCGACAAGAACGACCTTAAAGGCCTCACATTGCCGTTCCTCGGAGAAATTCCTAAGGTTAATCCCAAAAAACATGCCGACAAAGAGCACATGCTCGTCGTCGAAGCTGGAAACCGCAACATTGTCAACGAGGCATACCGAGTGGTCAGAACCAATCTAAATTTTATGCTCGACGAGAGTGTAAGATGCCCCGTAGTGATGGTCACCAGTTTCAACCCAGGATCCGGCAAAAGCTTCGTGACTGTCAATCTTGCAATGGCTCTTGCCATCAGGGGTAAGAAAGTGCTCGTGATCGATGGCGATATGCGTCGCAATTCCTCTTCTGCCTACGTCGGGAATCCCGACACCGGCCTGACGCAATGCCTCTCCGGAAAGGTGAAAAATGTTGATGATGTGATTGTCAGAGGCCAGCTTCAGGAAAATCTCGACATGCTTCCCGGCGGACAGACCCCGCCAAACCCCACAGAGCTGCTCGAAAACGGTCGCCTTGCGCCAATGATTGAAAAACTCAGGGAGGAATACGACCTGATCTTCATCGACAACGCTCCGATCCAGATGATTGCCGATGGCAGAATCTTCAGCACCGTCTGCACCAACACTATCTTCGTAATTCGCGCAGGCCTTTTCGAACGCGGACTCCTTCCGGAGCTTGAAAACGTCTATCGAAGCAAGGAATACAAAAACATGTCGCTCTTACTCAATGGCACAGAAGGCGGAGGCACCTATGGCGGCTACGCAAGCAAAAACTACTACGCTCAAAATTAACAAAAAAAAGAACAATAAACAAATAACAGCGACCCGATGAGTCGCTGTTATTTGTTTATTCTATTGCTCTCTGCTCTTTGTCACTTTTCCTTGACCTTTGTTCTTGACCCGTTGAGGATGACATCCTTCACTTCGCAGACCGCACGGTCAAGATTGTCGTTGACAATTCTGATGTCGAACTGCGGGGCAAAGCTCAACTCATAATCAGCCTTGTCGAGCCGCTTACGGATCACATCTTCCGTATCCGTGGCCCGGCCTCGAAGACGCCTTTCCAATTCCTCCTTGCTCGGCGGAAGAATAAAGATGGTGATGGCTTCATCGCCGAAAATCTTTTTCACGTTAAGCCCACCCTTCACGTCGATATCCATGATAATATTGCGCCCGGCATCTACTATGCGCTCCACCTCGCTGCGGAGTGTCCCATAGCAGGTCCCGGCATAGACTTCCTCCCACTCCACGAACTCTCCCTGGTCAACCTTCTTCATGAACTCCTCATGGGTAATGAAATAATAGTCCACTCCATGCTTCTCCTCTCCCCGTGGCTTGCGGCATGTTGCCGACACCGAAAAGCCTAAGTTCAGTTTCGGATAGTCCATAAGCTTTCTTATGATCGACGACTTTCCGGTGCCGCTCGGAGCTGAGAGTACGATGATTTTCCCTTTCTTCATGTCGGCTTCGGATTTTCAGAGCACATTGAGCACCTGCTCCTTGATCTGCTCCAGTTCATCTTTCATCTTGACCACGATTTTCTGCATCTCGGCATCATTCGACTTGGACCCAAGAGTGTTGATCTCGCGCCCCATCTCCTGGGCTATAAATCCGAGCCTTTTCCCTTGTCCTCCTATGGGGCGCGCGTCGTGACCCCCCATAGTCTCGAGAAAATAATTGATGTGGCTCCGCAGACGCGTTTTCTCCTCCGTCACGTCAAGTTTCTCAATATAGAAAATCAGCTCTTGCTCGAGCCGTCCCTTGTCGTATTCTATAGAGTTCAGCCGCGCCAGCTGGGTCTCCAGTCTTTCCTTTATTTTCACCACCCGGTCTTTTTCAAATGGCTCAACTTCAGAGAGTAGCCCCGCGATATTGGATGTTTTTTCCTGAAAGAAAGCGTATAGCTTTTTGCCCTCCACCTCTCTGAAATCTGAAAGATTCCGGATTGCCTCTTTACAGGCAGCCTTGAAAGCCTCCACATCACTCTCATCAAGAGTCTGGAGTTGTGTTTTCATCGACTCGGGCATTCGCATCAGAATCGGAAACCAATCGTCGGGAGCCGACACTCCCAAAGTCTTTGCCGCTTCCTCTATCTGGGCTTTATAGGCCGAAAGCACCTCAACATTCACACTGGCTGATGCCTCCGGCAAAATATTCTCCACAAGCACGTTGAGATCCACCTTCCCCCTCTCAAGCTGGCGGAGGATACTGTTGCGCAGATCCACCTCAAGCTCTCTGAAATAGCCCGGGACCCTCATGCTCAGGTCAAGCTGTTTTGAATTGAGGCTTTTGATCTCTACAGTAATTTTTTTGTAGGGGGAAGACGCGATGCCGCGCCCGAACCCGGTCATTGAGTATATCATTTCGTTAGCGTTTTCATCGTTGTCATCGTTGGCGTAGACTCTTTTTGCTCTCACTTTGATCAACCGATGATGAAAAATAATATGCAAAGTTAACTATTATTCACCACAAAGGCAAATAATATTTAAAATCTCTTTGCATTATCATCAAAAATCACTATATTTGCGTTTGATTTTTGCACAGCTATGCAATATGAGCCATCTCGCTGCAGATATTGTGCATTGTGCATTATGAATTGTGAAATAACTAAAATATAACCCTAAAATCAAAAACAGATGAACAACGAAGAATTGTTGAAGACAGTGGTTGCCAAAGCCCAGGTCTGGTTGGGTCCCCAATATGACGAGGAGACCCGTGAGGCAGTGAAGAAAATGCTCGATGCCGACGACAAGACCGAACTCATCGAGTCGTTCTATAAGGACCTCGAATTCGGCACTGGCGGCTTGCGTGGCATCATGGGCCCCGGCAGCAACCGCATGAACATATATACCGTTGGCTTCGCCACCCAGGGTCTCGCCAACTATCTGAAGGATTGCTTCAAGGACCTTCCGCAGATTTCAGTGGTTGTCGGCCACGATGTGCGCAACAACTCGCGCAAATTTGCTGAACTCACAGCCGATATCTTCTCCGCCAATGGCATAAAGGTGTATCTTTTCGACAGCTGCTGCCCTACTCCCGAAGTCAGCTACGCAATCCGCCATCTCGGATGCCAGAGCGGCGTCATGGTGACTGCAAGCCACAACCCTAAGGAATACAACGGCTACAAAGCCTACTGGAGCGACGGCGCACAGATGATTGCCCCCCACGATGTGAAGACTATCGAATATGTCAACGCCATCACTTCTATCGACCAGGTTAAGTTTGCTCCCAACAAAGACCTTATCCAGATTATCGGAAAAGATGTGGATGAGCCATATCTCAAGGAAATCCACGGCCTTTCGCTCTCACCTGAAAGCGACAAGCGCCATGCCGACATGAAGATTGTCTACACTCCTATCCATGGCACCGGCTCCCGCCTGATGTTCGACTCCCTCAAAATGTGGGGATTCGAAAATATAATCCACGTTCCGGAGCAAGACGTTCAGTCTGGCAATTTCCCGACCGTGATTTCTCCCAACCCCGAGAACCCCGAGGCGATGGCTATGGGTATCGCCAAAGCCAAAGAAGTCGGCGCAAGCCTTGTGCTTGCATCCGACCCTGATGCCGACCGTGTGGGCCTTGTGGTCCGCGACAGCAAGGGTGAATACCAGCTTCTCAACGGAAACCAGATTCTGATGATCTTCCTCTATTATCTGATGACCCGCAACAACGAACTTGGCCTTATGAAGGGCAATGAATATGTCGTAAAGACCATCGTCTCTACAGAGGCCGTCAAGAGAATCGCCGACAAGAACAATGTCAAGATGTACGACGTATTCACCGGCTTCAAGTGGATTGCCAACGTGATGCGCGAGCAGGAAGGCGTGGGTCGCTACCTTGGCGGCGGCGAGGAAAGCTACGGTTTCCTCGCTGAGACTTTCGTCCGCGACAAGGACTCCATCTCTGCAGTGCCTCTCATGTGCGAGATTGCTGCGTGGGCTGCCGACAAGGGAATGGATCTCTACCAGCTCCTCAAGGAGATTTATTTCGAGATTGGCTTCAGCCGTGAGCGTGGCGTAAGCGTTGTCCGTCCGGGCAAGAGCGGCGCTGAGGAAATAGTAGCCATGATGAAGAATTTCCGCGAGAATCCTCCCAAGCAGATTGCCGGCAGTGATGTGGTGACAGTCAAGGATTATCTATCCCTGGAATGCAGGAACCTCAAGACCGGAGAATCTGTCAAGATGGATATGCCCACCACAAGCAATGTGCTTCAGTTCTTCACCGAAGCCGGCGACAAGGTGTCAATCCGTCCTTCCGGCACAGAGCCCAAGATCAAGTTCTATGTCGAAGTGCGCGAGAACATGCCCGACAAAGACAAATATGAGGAGATTGTGAAGCAGGCTGACGCTCACATTGATCAGGTACTCAAAGACCTTAACGTATGAAAGTTTCCTGGCGACCGGGAACCATGATTTATCCCCTTCCGGCGGTTATCGTCACCTGTGGCGAGAGTCCGGAAGAGTGGAATATGCTCACAGTATCGTGGGTCGGAACGATTTGTTCCGACCCCGCTATGTGTTATATATCAGTGCGTCCCGAAAGATTCTCCCATGATCTCATTATGAAGAGCATGGAGTTCACTATCAATCTTACCACCGAAGACATGGCCCGCGCCACTGACTGGGCCGGTGTCCGTTCTGGCCGTGACTATGACAAGTGGAAAGAGACCGGCCTCCATCCCATTCCGGGCGAGATGGTCAAGAGTCCTTCCATAGAGGAGTCGCCGGTCAGCATAGAGTGTCGGGTGAAGAGTGTGACTCATCTTGGCACCCACGACATGATGATTGCCGACGTCCTCAATGTCAGAGCCGACAGCCGCTTTATCAATGAAGCGACTGGCAAACTTGAACTCGAAAAAGCGAGGATGCTCGTATATTGTCATGGCCAATATTCCGCCATGGGTAAAACCTTGGGTGGATTCGGCTTCTCCGTACGCAAAAAGAAATAGCACTCCCCTTACCCCTTATTACCCCTTACCCTTACCCCCTTACCCATGACAGTAGGCATCTTCGGAGGCAGTTTCGACCCCATCCACATTGGCCACGTCGCCTTGTCCCGATATGCGCTCCGGCATTCGGACCTTGATGAGGTGTGGCTGATGGTGTCGCCTCGAAATCCCCTCAAGCCGCACGCCACTGTCGCCCCCAATGAGCAGCGGCTCGACATGGCCCGCATCGCCACAAAAGGAATCAAGGGCGTTGAGGTCTGCGACTTTGAATTTTCACTGCCAGTGCCCTCCTACACTTGGCTTACTCTGTCAAAACTTCGCGAGGCATATCCTGACGTTTCTTTCAAACTCATCATCGGGGGCGACAACTGGGTCGATTTTGATAAGTGGAAAAATCCAGATCTTATCCGTGAGCAGTTTGGCGTCATAGTCTATCCGCGTCCGGGAGAGAACATACCCGACCCACCGGCTGGAGTCCACATTCTCGAAGATGCTCCCCGGATGCAGGTTTCATCTACTGAAATCCGCTGTTTGCTTCATAAAAATGATACATCATCCCTTCTTCGACTTAAAGAAATCCTTAATCCTTCAGTCTTATACTATATTACCTCCAATCATATCTATCAGTAAATTGCAATATCAAAATCATTATTGCAATAATCAAATCTGCAAAATCATTATTGCAATAATCAAAATAACCTCACATCCGCAACTAAATATTGCATAAAAAAAGCCAAATCTTTAAGCAACAAAGTGTTCAAAAGATTTGGTCATGTCAGAAAATTCACCTAAATTTGTGTTGCAAAAAACAACTGACATGGATGCAAAAATAGCAATA
>CAYMBR010000039.1:0-21653 GCA_964388725.1 uncultured Sangeribacter sp.
CCTTGTCACGCCGATGGTACTGCGAAAGCGGGAGAGTAGGTAATCGCCACCTTAAACGGAGGGTTCATCTCGACAGAGGTGGGCTCTTTTTTTTATTTTATTCCAGGAGTAATCATGTGTATCCATGTGTAATCAAGCGTAATCATGTTTACTCTTGTTTACACCTTATTACCCATGTTTACGCCTGATTACCCTTGATTACCCTTGTTTATTCTTGTTTATTCTTTGATAAAATGATTTGTAAAAGAAATATTGACCAATTTTTATACTATATTGTGATTGGATTCCGTTATAATTAAGTATGAAATTCTTGAGGTTGATATTGTTCTTATTTTCTGCATTATGCTCATTCTGCATTTATGCGGAAAACGTCCGTATATCTGGCAAAGTTGTTGACGGAGAAGATAAACCGATTGAATTTGGAACTGTTCAGATTAAGGGTACATCCATCGGTACAAATACAGATCTTGATGGCAAATATTCTTTGACGATAGCTGAAAAAGATACCATTGACGTTGTATTTAGCTGTATTGGGTACAAGACCATAATAAAGAGTTTAATAGATGCCAAAGGTGATATTTCTCTAAATGCTCGTTTGTATACAGATTCTCAATTGCTTGATGAAGTCCAGGTGGAAGGTTTCCGCAGCAATATAAACGGAATGCAGACGTTCGACACAGAATCGTTCAAGTTGTCGCCAGATGTCAGCGGAGGCAGTGTTGAGTCGATAATTGCAACTATGCCGGGTGTCAATGCCAACAATGAAATGTCTTCCCAATATTCAGTTCGGGGCGGCACATTTGATGAAAACTCGGTATATATCAATGGTGTGGAGATTTATCGTCCTCAATTGATGAAGAGCGGACAACAGGAAGGCCTTTCAATCATCAATCCGGACATGGTCGGAAATATCAAGTTTTCTTCTGGTGGTTATCCGGCCCGATATGCCGACAAGATGTCTTCAGTGCTTGACATCGCATATCGAGATCCCCAGGCTTTTGAACTTAAGATGACCGGTAGCCTTATGGGAGCATCTCTTGCCTTGGGTATCAATAGTGGAAAGTTTTCCATGCTTCATGGCGTCAGATATAAGAAAAACAATTCTCTTCTGAGCAGTCTTGAAACAAGGGGTGAATATGATCCGAGTTTCTTCGACTATCAGACCAACATGACATATAAGGCATCTGATAAGTTTCAGATTAATTTCCTTGGTAATATCGCACTCAACAACTATAATTTTAAACCATCCGATAGAGAAACAACATTCGGGACCTCTGAGAACGCAAAGTCTTTCAAGGTCTATTTCGATGGTAGGGAAAGGGACAAGTTTCAGACCTTTGTTGGCGCCTTGAATCTTACCTATAAGAAGAACCGTGCCACATCATTCAATTTGGGAGTGTCGGCTTTCCTTACCGATGAGTTGGTGAGTTATGACATATCAGGAGAATATTGGCTTGACCAGGCAGGAACCGGTGGAGAGGGCGGTGTCGGAGGCGAACTGGGAGTTGGCAAATATATGGAACATGCCCGCAACAGGCTTCGCGCTTCCGTAGTACAAGCATCATTGCGAGGGACAACAAGAGTCAAGAACAACAATATCAGCTATGGATTGACCTGGCAGCATGAAAGTTTCCGCGACCGCTCTAAGGAGTGGGAATGGCGTGATTCTGCCGGTTATTCCCTTCCAACGCAATCCGAGGGTGTGCATTTGATATATAACTTGTCTTCCCGTCAGGATGTGCAGGCCAACCGTTTTGCAGCTTTTGCTGAAGATGCTCTATATTTTGAGACATCTAAAGCGTATATCACTCTTAACGCAGGTGTGCGTTTGTCTTACTGGGATTTCAACAATGAATTTCTGGTGTCGCCAAGAGCTAATATCAGCATTTCCCCTGTAAATAACAATCGGCTTACATATCGAGCGGCTGTCGGATTATATTACCAATCGCCATTCTACAAGGAGTATCGATATACAGTGACAGACGAATTTGGCAACGGCACAATAGTGCTCAACCGCGATATTAAATCGCCGCAGAGTCTGCATTTTATATTAGGTGCAGATTTCACGTTCAGAACCCTTAATCGTCCTTTTAAACTGACTGGCGAAGCATACTATAAACATCTTTCTCGTCTTATTTCATACGAATATGACAATCTGAAGGTGGAATATAGCGGCGTGAACGACTCCAACGGTCATATCATGGGACTTGACATGAAACTTTTCGGTCAGTTTGTGGAAGGTTCAGACTCCTGGCTTTCTTTTTCGCTGATGAATACGCAGCAAAATCTCGATGGAGTCAAGACGCCTTTGCCAAGCGACCAGAGATATTCTCTGGGTTTATTCTTTACGGACTATTTTCCAAAGTTCCCAAAGCTTAAATTCTCTCTCCGTGGCATTTTTTCAGATGGACTGACAATGACAGCTCCAAGGGTGTCGAGAACAGAAAATTATTTCCGTGCCCCTGCTTATAAGAGGATTGATATCGGTTTTTCATATCAACTTGTCGGTGCTCCAAAAGATGGGGTTCGCTCATACAATTTCTGGCGTCATTTCAAGGATATATCAATGGCTCTTGATGTTTTCAATCTTTTTGATATAGCAAATGTGAGTGGCTATTATTGGGTGACGGATGTGAATAATATCCAGTATGCAGTGCCAAACTATCTTACGCGCAGACAATTTAACCTAAGACTTTCCTTTGAACTATAGAAGAATATGAATACGACTACTAAGCCTGAGATTTTTCATACGTACGACATCTCTGACATTGCAAAGTTTTTGAACAAGCACTCTGGCAATGACGACAGGGAGGATGCGATTTTCTATGAGGTGTCATTTTCGAAAAACAAAGACCAGGCGCCGATCCGCCTGCTTGGCCTGACGCTTGCCCTATTTCTGGAAGGAGAGGGCGAGCTCTCGATTGGTGATAAATCATACAAGTTTAAGAAAAATAGTCTGCTTGTGCTTAATCCGAATCAATATGTGCATTCCCTGAAAGTTCTCTCTCCCTCCAAATCGGTAGTGGTGGGTTGCAATGTAGATATGATTCAGTCGATTGTGCCAAAATTGTCGGGACTGCTCTCTCTCTTGATTCATAATCCGGTGGAGTCTGTGACTGAACTAACTGACTTGCAGGCGGAAGATATGGAGATTTTCATGAGATATATCGGAAAGAAACTCGAATCACCAGACACTCCAATCAAGCGAACAAAGATATGCAGCCTTATGCAGGCTCTTCTCTGCGAAATTATAGAGATGCACTATGTGACATCTGATGGAATCCCCAAAGTCCAGACACGCAAAGAGGAAATTTTCGGGAGGTTTGTAAAGGAAGTGATTCAGAATTTCAAGAAGGAAAGAAGCGTATCCTTTTATGCTGACCAACTTTGCGTCACACCAAAGCATCTTTCTGCTGTTGTCAAAGAAATCACTAACCATACAGCCGGAGAACTGATTGACCACTATGTCATCATGGAGGCCAAGATAATGCTTGCCGAATCCACTCTTACAATACAGGAAGTCGCAAACCAGCTGAATTTTGCCAACCAATCTTTTTTCGGGAAGTATTTCAAGCATCTGACAGGTTATTCCCCCTCTGAATTCAGAAAGATGACTTCGGTGTGATAATATCAGACTTTAATATCTATTTAGCATATAAATCTTGTTCTTTTTATAAAGAGACAATTTGTCAAATTGACAAAATGACATTTTGACACTTTCAAAAAATGACATTGGAATTATCATCATTAATAATATGGCACAGAAACCCAGCATCCCAAAAGGCACACGCGATTTCTCACCTATAGAAATGGCATGTCGCAATTATATATTCGACACCATCAGAGAGGCATTTCACCTCTTTGGTTACAGGCAAATTGAGACTCCCTCGATGGAGAATCTATCAACCCTAATGGGTAAATATGGAGAGGAAGGCGACAAACTGCTTTTCAAAATTCTTAATTCCGGCGATTTCATGAAAGATGTAAAGCCCGAAGATCTTAAAAGCAACAATCTCCCGCGACTCACGAATGAAATGTGCGAGAAAGGTCTTCGCTATGACTTGACGGTGCCATTCGCCCGTTTTGTGGTTCAGCATCGCAATGATATCCAGATGCCGTTCAAGCGTTTTCAAATCCAGCCTGTATGGCGTGCTGATCGTCCGCAGAAAGGTAGATATCGTGAATTCTATCAGTGTGATGCCGACGTAGTTGGGTCTGATTCTCTCCAAAATGAGATAGAACTGCTGTCGCTCATTGATTTCGTGATGGGGAAACTTGGTATCAACACCTGTATTCATGTCAACAACCGCAAGATTCTTACCGGTATAGCTGAAGTTATAGGAGAAGTTGACAAAGTGGTGGATATCACGGTTGCCATCGACAAGATCGACAAAATAGGAATCGACAATGTTAATGCGGAGCTTCGAGAAAAGGGGCTTTCAGAGAATGCAATTGCAAAACTCCGCCCGCTTCTCGAACTCAGTGGAAGCGATGAAGAGAAACTGGCCATTGTAGCAGGTATTCTTGCAGATAGCCAGACCGGAATGAAAGGAATCGAAGAGATGCGTGAGGTGCTGAGTGGCTTCGATGACCTTGGTCATTGCTGCAAAGTGGAGTTTGACGTGTCGCTCGCCCGTGGACTTAACTATTACACCGGCACTATCATAGAGGTTAAGGCTCTCGATGTAGAGATCGGTTCCATCACCGGAGGTGGCAGATACGACAATCTTACCGGTGTCTTCGGAGTCTCCGGTCTGTCAGGGGTCGGCATATCTTTTGGTGCAGATCGCATATATGATGTATTGAATGTCCTAAATCTATATCCGGATGAAATCAGTGGCAGTGTAAAAGCTCTTTTCATCAACTTTGGTGATGAAGAGGCTCGTGCTGCCCAGCGTTGCATTAAGGCTTTGCGTGAAGCCGGAGTTTCTGCACAACTTTATCCTGATGCCACCAAAATAAAAAAGCAGATGCAATATGCTAATGCAGAGAAGGTACAGTATGTAGTGATGATAGGTGAAGAGGAACTTAAAAACGGAACGGCCACCGTCAAAAATATGCTTGATGGCTCGCAGCAAACCATTCCTCAATCCTCCCTTACAACATCTCTGTAGGTATTCTAAACCTAATCCCTAACCTCTAATCCACCAGACTGTGACATACGAATCGTTTCTATTAGGACAACCTTGCTATCCTGACCGGAAATCCACTGATCCATATTTCTTCAATCTCGTAATCCGCTTGATAAAGGCGGCAAATGAAATTGAAGGATGCGATTTTCATGAGTCAATCGTAGACAGGGCCGCTTTGTGCGTGATTGGGTATTATCAGGATGTGATTGCAGACGCAGGCCTTTGGCATGGCTTCATAGATGAGTGCAGACGACTCTATGCTTCACCGGTACCATTCTTCAGTGTTTCTGAAGACTATATGGATTATGAACTGAATCGAGAGGATATAGTTTTTCTTGTGTGGTATTCCATTTCCATGTATTCGGATGACAGGTGTATTTATCCGTTTGATGAAAGAGTGGTGGCGCTTGCCGACTGTTGGTTTGATATCCTTGACACAGTATATGACGAATCGCCGACTCCTGAGGGCTTTCATCTTGCGCATGAGCTTGATGTATATGCGGAGGAAGACCGAGAAATGCTTTTGAAACTTGGCAGTTGGCTCTATCTGCATAGTTGGTTGTTGCAGCCAGCCTTTGCATTGACATGCAATGAGTTGATAAGCAGCCTTCATGCTGAAGGGAAGGAAGACTATGAGATAGCAGACGCTATTCATGAAGCAGTAAAGACAGAGCCGACTGGGCCATTGGCCTTATATCTTGGAGAATGGGTGCATCTTACAGTGAATCATAAATTATCTGGTCGCAGTCAGAAAGAAGAGCTTAAGGAAGCGCATCCTTCTTTTGTGAGATTGACAAGGGATACCGGAGGCGTGCCGGTTAAGTTTATCAATGGCTATGGGAATTTCAATAGATATCTTATTGAAGTACTCGGCTGGAAGTCAGGAGAGGAACATCTTGCGCAGCTAAAAGGATGTAGGGATTTTGTTTTGATGACAAATCCTAAGAAAGGACTGCTTGTCGCTCCAAATATATGCAGGTGCATAAATGCACCGTCCAATCCATATTATGACAAGCAATATGCCAATGATCACGCCATTGAGTTGCTAACAGAAAGGGGAACGTGTCCTCACGACCTCCTCAGTTGTATCTGTAGTAACGGATGGCTAAGCGATGCACATTTCACCGGAAGCAGTGACACCGAAATAACGAGGGTTTGGCACGATTTCATTGCCAGATGCTATCTGCAGCTTTATTATCGCGGTGATTGATCAAAGTTTGCCCAAAATGGCTTTGATCCTGAGAGAAAGCACTCCAAATACAGCCTCTCCAAAGATGCTTGAATTCATTTTGGAAGTTCCCAATTGTCGGTTGACAAAAATAATGGGCAACTCCACAACCTTGAATTTCTTTTTCCAGGCCTTGAATTTCATTTCTATCTGGAACGCATATCCCTTAAATTCAATTTTGTCGAAATTTATAGACTCCAATACCCGGCGGCGATAGCAGACATACCCGGCTGTGGAGTCGCGCAGTGGCATGCGGGTGACGAATCTGACGTATGCGGAGGCGAAATAAGACATCAGAACCCTTCCCATGGGCCAGTTTACCACATTGACTCCTGTGATGTAGCGTGAGCCTACGCAGACATCGGCACCTTTGTCTTTGCATTCATGGTAGAGACGTGTCAAGTCGTTGGGATTATGGGAGAAATCCGCATCCATTTCTATTATGAACTGATAGTCGCGGGCCAAAGCCCATTTGAAACCGTGGATATAAGCAGTGCCAAGTCCCAATTTGCCACTGCGACACTCAAGAAAGATTCTGTCGGGGTTCTCAGCCATCTCTGCCCTGACAGCATCAGCAGTTCCATCAGGTGAGCCATCGTCTATCACAAGCACATCGAAACCATCGGGAAGCTGCATGACAGTCCTCAACATATTGGAGATATTCTCAATCTCATTGTAGGTGGGTATTATGACTAAAACGTCGCTCATCTTTTATGTTTTTCAATTTTCAGTCGCAAAATTACCAAAAAAAACACATTCTGCCAAATTTTATTAGTCCCAGATATGTTTATATAAGAGATAAGGTCTTTTTTTTAATCTGATAGGGTATTGGTTGGGGATTTTTTTTGTAATTTTGCAACATGAATGTTTTGAAATTTGGAGGTACTTCTGTCGGAACAGTCGAAAGCCTCAAAAACGTTAGAAGCATAGTCGAGTCATTGCCGGCCGATACCATCGTAGTGGTGTCGGCATTGGGCGGATTGACCGACAAGTTGATAGCAACTGCAAATCTTGCCGCCGATCATGGAGACTGGCAGACAGAAATGAAGGCAATTTCGGATCGGCATCACAATATAATAGAGGCTCTCGTTGTGGAAAGCCGGAAGCAGGAAACTCTTGCCAAGGTTGAAGAACTTCTTGGTATTCTTTCCCGTTCATATGAAGCTGTAGCTTTGCTTGGCGATCTTCCGCAGAAGACGTTGGATGTGATTGTCAGTCTTGGCGAAAGAATGTCTGCGCCGATAGTGGCGGGAATTGTCAAGAATGCCAAGTTGCATAATTCACTTGATTTTATAAAGACCGAAAAATGGTTTGACAAGAATATAGCCGACTCTGCCCTTACCCAAGACCTTATTGTCAAGGAATTTTCGTCGGGCGGAGATGGTCCGCACATAACCGGCGGCTTTATTTCCCAAGACAGAGACTCCGGTGAAGTGACCAACTTGGGTAGAGGCGGAAGTGATTATACTGCCGCCCTGATAGCGGCTGCTCTTGATGCCGACATGCTCGACATTTGGACCGATGTGGATGGCTTTATGACAGCCGACCCTCGTATCATCAAGAATGCCAAGGTCCTTCCAAGAATGTCGTTTATTGAGAGCATGGGACTTTGTTCTTTTGGAGCTAAAGTTATCTATCCACCGACAATATATCCGGTATTTCACAAAAATATCCCTATCAGGATTCTCAACACTTTCAATCCATCCGCTCCAGGAACTCTTATTTCGGATCATTCGGAAAGTGATGATTTTCCGGTGAAAGGCGTGACGGCTGTCAAAAATACATGTCTTGTCCGGATGACCGGAACTTTGACACAGAACGTGGCACAGATCAATACCCGCGCTTATAATGCATTGGCCCGAAACGGAATAGGGGTTTTTCTGCTTGCTCAACCAGGTGAGAATCATCAGTTTTCATTTGCAATACCATCCTCCGATAAAAATCAGGCTAATAAGGTTTTAAACGACGAGTTTGCTCCAGAATTGATCGATGGGTGTCTTGACAGGATTGACTTGTTGGACGGAATGTCAACGGTAGCTGTTGTGGGAGAAGGGATGAAGGATATCAAGGGTCTCAAGGCTCGTCTGATGAATACCCTTCAGAGAAATGGCGTAAAGATTCTGGCCTCCTCCGAAGGCAACTACGACACAACGACCTCATTTGTCGTGTCAGAAAAAGATACGGTTGCAGCTATTGCCGCACTTCACGGACTTTTCTTCAAGTGAATAGAGAATAATGAACAGTGAATAATACATATTGATTGAGAATGATTCATGGAAATTAAAAATGCCAAATATGAGATAAGCAATTCCAGGGCAGATCAGTGTCCAGATACAAATGTGCCAGAATATGCATTTATAGGTCGTTCTAATGTGGGCAAGTCCTCTCTAATTAATATGCTTACAGCAAACGGCTCCCTCGCAAAGACATCCCAAAAACCAGGAAAGACACTTCTGATAAATCATTTCAGTATTAATAAAGGCGAATGGTACATTGTGGATTTGCCCGGTTATGGGTATGCTGCACGGAGCAAGGAACAACGTGATGCGTTCAGGCGCATGATAGAGCATTATGTAGTGCAACGCTGTCAGTTGGCCTGCCTTTTCGTTTTGATAGATGCTCGTCATGAACCTCAAAAGATTGACCTTGAATTTCTGGATTTCTGTGGTGAAAATGGAGTGCCCATTGCCATAGTATTCACAAAATCAGACAAAGCGAGCCGGCGAGTTGTGGATCATAATGTGGCTGTATTCAAAAAAGAACTTTTGCAGCGGTGGGAAGAACTTCCACCTATTTTCATAACCTCCTCAGAAAAGAAAACAGGTCGCGATGCACTACTCGATTTTATCGAAACTACCAACAATGTTTTCTTTGAAAATGAACAATGAATATTGAATAGTGAATATTCTATGAATTAGATGTAACTTACTATAACCTTTAACCCTATAATAGTTCCCACCAACATGAAAATTGCTTTCGCCTCTGATCATGCTGCCTTTGGCCTCAAGGATAAAATAAAGGCATACGTAGAAAATAAAGGATATGAAACCAAAGATTTCGGCACCTTCAGTTCGGATTCCTGCGACTATGCAGACTTTGCACATCCGGCAGCTCGTGCTGTAGAAAACCATGAATGTGATTTTGGCATTGCGATGTGTGGCAGTGGCAATGGCATTCAGATGACTCTCAACAAACATCAGAATATTCGCGCGGCCCTTTGTTGGCTTCCCGAACTTGCAGCGCTTGCCCGTCAGCATAATGATGCAAATTTCCTCGTTCTTCCCGGGCGCTTCATCACTGATGATATGGCATACAAAGTGGTAGATGCTTACCTCGATGCTAAATTTGAGGGAGGTCGACATGCAAAGAGAATTGCTAAAATCCCAGTTGGAGATGGCTGCTGAATTTGAGATCCAACTAAGAGATGTGATGCTTTATGCTTGCCATGGGGCATTGCCAGAAGAGGCTGTCTTAGGTAATCAGTATAGAGTAAACGTCCGTTTGCGTATTGATGCTTCTCATTTTGATCCGGGTTCAGACGACCTGTCTTCAACAATATCTTATGCCGCAGTGTATGATACATTAAGAGAGGTGATGTCTGAAAAGGCAGCGCTTCTTGAGACAGTGGCAGTCAGATTTGCCAAAGCGGTGAAAGACAAATGGCAAAATATAAAATCGGGTGAAATTGAAATCGTTAAGACGGTGCCTCCAATTCCCAATATGATTGGAGAAGCTGGGATTTGCTATAGATTCTGAACTTTTTTTTTATAAAAAGTTTCTTTAAAATTTGCACATTTCAGAAAAAAGCAGTAATTTTGCATCGTATATCGGAAACGGAATGACATTAGAAGGTTCGCTAGCTCAACTGAATAGAGCATCTGACTACGGATCAGAAGGTTACAGGTTTGAATCCTGTGCGAATCACAATATTTATCCTGATTTTGAGGATTAAAAACAGGTCCGTTAGCTCAATTGAATAGAGCATCTGACTACGGATCAGAAGGTTGCAGGTTTGAATCCTGCACGGATCACTGAAAGAGGTTGTCGCGAGACAGCCTCTTTTTTATTGTTTAACTCTTTTTATTTTGCCAATTCAGAATTATTTATTAATTTTGCGCCACGTTTTGGTTCGCTCATCGCGATTAATATGGGAATCAGGTGCAAATCCTGAACAGACCCGCTGCTGTGAGTTCCATCAAAACTCTTTGAATCAATATGCCACTGTGGCTTATATGTCATGGGAAGGTGGTTCGGAGAGGGGACGAGTCAGAATACCTGCCAAAGCAAAATATAGTTTTTGAAGTTTTCGGGAATAAAACGACAAAACACCCTTGAGTCCATCTCATTGCCTTGGCTTGCTTTTCTAAAGGTAATTCCATGTTGGGTTGATTGTGTGAAGTCGTATGTTCCATAATCAATGACCCAATAAATGGAAACGAGGTTAATTTCCACTCTTATTGTCACTTTATTGATGCTGTCTTCGGCTGAGGCTCGCTCGGTCATTGATGGCGGCAATTTTGCTGTTGTCACATCCGAATCGGATTCTCTGATTCTTACAGGGGTCTCCAAAGCTGTTCCCAACGATACTACCGATTATTCTGCATTTGACAATGATGAATATGTCAATCTTGGTGAAGTAGTGGTCTATGAAAAAAGCGAGGGGAGAAAATTGGCAGAGGGAGCGCTTTCCGTCAATGCCGTTGAGATAAAGGCTGATGTCAACAGAATGACCAACCTCAACTCACTTGTCAACAGAACGGCCGGTGTGAAGGTGCGACGTGAGGGTGGTGCCGGATCAGACCTGGATTTATCCATCAATGGACTTTCAGGCAATTCAGTAAGATATTTCATCGATGGTGTGCCACTCGATTCAAGGGGAAGCGAGGTGAATCTCGACAATATTCCTATCAATACAGTAGAGCGAGTGGAACTATATAAAGGTGTTGTTCCTATTCATTTGAGTTCTGATGCACTTGGGGGAGTTGTCAACATCGTCACTAAGAAAAAACGTGAGAATTATCTTGATGCCTCCTATGGAGTAGGTTCGTTCCACACCCAAACTCTTGATATTGCCGGACAGGTATTTATACCAAAAACTGCCATAGCTGTCAGACCTTCCTTCGAATTTTCCTCATCAAAAAATGATTATATGATGAAGGGTGTTGAAGTCTGGAGTGATGAGGAGGATAAATATATATACACCAATAAGAAAAGATTTCATGATGACTATTATTCCATTAATGCGGGAATTGAGGCTGGTGTGACCAATGTGAAATGGGCAGATGTCTTCTTTGTCAATGGTGGTTATACTAAGATAGACAAGGAAATACAGACTGGTGCCATGCAAAATAAAGTTTATGGAATGGCTGAGCGTCGTTCTCATGCGTGGTATCTTGGTGCCCGCTATGCAAAGGTGTTTGGTAAAGTTGGAACAAGATTAAATTTCTCACATACATGGGACAACAGTGCTACCATCGACACTGCCTATCGAAAATATTCGTGGGATGGAACTTGGATGCCATCATCAGGCAATGAGATGAGAAACGGCACGAAAACATGGCGAGTATATGAGCGGCCATTGACTGTGCTTAATGCGGCTGTAGATTATGAGTTTTTAGAAAATCATAGCATTGCTTTTGCATACATGCTCAATAGGAGAGGAAACAAACAGACGGATAAAGTATATAAATTGTTTGAGCCCACCAATGATGTCCTTACCAAGCATATTCTATCGTTGGCATATAATCAATCATTCTTTGAAGAGCGATGGCAGAATATGTTTTTTGTAAAAGACTATATCAATTCGACGCAGATTCGTCAGACCGACAATGCGTCAATCACCGGAGCAAATGAAGTTGAGCCAAATGCCACCAAAAGTTACTGGGGTGCTGGCGTTGGTTCAAGATTTACCTTGCGCAGTGAAGTGTCATTTAAAGCGTCATACGAACATAGCGTACGTTTGCCTTTGTCACGTGAGTTTCTCGGAAATGGTACGACAATTCTTGCCAATCTAACCTTGAAGCCGGAAGAAAGCAATAACTACAATATAGGATTCTTCGGCACATGGTTTGCCAGAGGCGAAAATGTCTTCACTTATGAACTTAATGGTTTTATCCGACATGTCTTGAATTATATCAGGGCAAATATCTCTGAAAGGGAGGGAATGATGCAGTACGCCAATGAGCCGGCTATAGATGTCAAGGGTCTTGACTTTGATATTTCGTATCTTTGGAAAAACAGTCTTGGGGTGAAGGTCAACGGCAGCTGGAATGACGCCCGCAATCTCCGAAAATATAAGACAGATGGCAACCCTTCAGCCACATACAAAAACAGGGTGCCAAATAAACCTTGGCTTTTCGGTAATGTAGAGGTGTCTTACACCCTGAATGACCTTTCCAAGTTTAAGGATAAGTTGAGAATTGAGGTAAATCATGAATGGATCAACTGGTATTTTCTTAATTGGGAGGCATACGGCGCTGCTTCTTCCAAAGCAAGAATCCCTACACAAAACATAACATCGCTTTCAGCCACCTATTCATGGCTCAATGACAGATATAATCTCTCTCTCGAATGCAATAATATCTTCGACAATCTGGCATACGACAACTATATGCTTCAGAAACCTGGTCGGGCATTCTACATCAAATTCCGACTATTCCTCCATTAATAATGAAAAATAATAATCTAATAATAACCAAAAATTTCAATCGAATGAAAAAATTTAAATTCCTGCTCATGGCATTTATGGCACTTTTGGTGTCAGTGTCAATGGCAAGCTGTTCTAACGATGATGATGATGATGACCAGAACGGCAACGACGATGACCCTACGCTCATCGATGACTTTCACTTTGACCTTTGGGTAGCACTCGACCGTCATGGTGGCATGGGTCGCGATGTGCAGACTCTCGTGAGAAGTGTCAGCTCACTTGAGGCGGACCAACCCGAAATCTCATTTATCGGTGATGGTACAGAGGTTAATGCAACCCTGACATTGGAAACCATACTCAAGGGTGCTTACTATTATCAGGTGCCGGTTTCCAGCGACCGTTTTGCAAAATACACTATCGAAGATAACCAGATCAATGTAGTGGCTGAACGCCGTTTCCAGACCAACGTTTTCTCTGCACGTAAATATACACACGCATGGCTTGACGACAGCACTCTTGTCATCATGGCTGCAAATGGCGACACCGATAAAATAATCTGGACAAAACTCAACACCGACAACATGACCATCATTTCGGAGGGTACTCTCGACATTGAGTTGCCTGAAGGTGCTAATGCATTCACAACATCAGGTATTCTTACTTACAGAAAGTCTGACGACAAACTGTTCTATTTTTACTATGCCAAGGGTGGAAGCGGTATGAAAGCTGTGCGTCTGTCACCTATGAAGACTGCAGTCATCAATCCTTCAGATATGTCAGTCGAAAGTGACACTGAATGTTTCCTTGATTGCGAAATGGTTGGTACTGCGTACGGTGAGCTTCTTCAGACCACAACTGTCATTGACGACAGCAATAACCTTTATATTGCTTGTGTGACAGACGAGGAAGACGGCGAACACAGCCATCTTCTCAAAATACCTGCCAACTCGACTGCGTTCGACCAGTCTTATGATGGATTCACCGCCGGAGGTAAGTTGCTCTCAATCCTTTACATGGGTGGCGACTATGTGATTGCATACGCTCGCGATGACTCTTTGGGAACAGGTATTGATTCCTTTAGCCATTACTATACAGTGATAAACCTAAAGACAACTGGTGCTACTCCTATCACATATAATGGCTCTCAGCTTGCATTCAGCAGCGGTCGCTTCTCCTCGCGTATGTGCTTCGTAAACCATAAGGCTTATTTTGGAGTGGATGCAGAGGGAACTAACCCCGTCATCTATATCTACGACGCAAATACGAAAGAAACGACAAAGGGTGCCGAACTTATGGAAGGCGTTTATTTCGAGCAGATTCGCGTAGTTGAAAACTTGTGATTGTATTAACCTTTTGATAACTGCTTTAGCAGTTTGTATTTTAATCTGATTTGATATGGTGACCGGAGTGGCGTGAGCCACTCCGGATCAATTCCCTAAAACTATTTTCTAACCCAATTGAAAATGAAACAAATCTATTCCTTGATTATATTGATTAGTGTATTCTTCAATATGCAGGCTTTTGAGTTGGGCGAAGGCGACAAGGCAGCTTTGCTAATGGTGCATTTCGGTTCCACTTTCGATGACACAAGAGCTGCCACCATTGATGCCATCAATGAAAAGGCGAAGTCGGAGTTTCCCGACATGAAAGTAGTAGAGGCTTATACTTCCAGAATAATCATATCAAGACTCGCCAAGAGGGGAGTGGAAAAACAAAACCCTCGTCAGGCACTCCTTCAGCTTGCGGCAGAGGGTTATACCCATGTTTTTATCCAAAGCACTAATATTATAGATGGAATCGAAGCACAATCTCTGAGAAATGAAGCGGATTACATGGTACCTTTCTTCAAGGAAGTTAGAGTTGGCAATCCGTTGCTTTATACTATTGAAGACTGCCTTGAAGTCGAAAAAATCATTGCAGAACGACATGCAGGTCAGGTTGGCAAAAATTCAGCAGTTGTCCTTGTTGGTCACGGAACCTCAACTCCCGCCAATGCCATCTACTCGCAGATGGATTATATATTTAAGGCTGAGGGCGATACTCACTTTTTTGTCGCTACAGTGGAAGGATATCCCACTTACGAAACTACACTCTCTCAATTGAAGGCTGATAAGATAAAGAATGTAACCCTGGTTCCATTTATGTTCGTGGCCGGCGACCATGCAAGAAATGACATTGATGGCGAATGGCGCGAAAACCTTGAAAAAGAAGGTTTCAAAGTAAACAGCATCATTGAAGGGCTCGGTCAAATACCGGAAATACAGAATATTTATATCAATCACATAAAAGCGGGACTTAAGGAGCGTCCTCTTACCCCGGTAGAAAGAAAGGCAGCATTCCTTAACTCTAACCTTTAATTCTCAACTCTTAACTCTCAACTCTTAATAAAATGGAATGAGCAAAAAACAGATTGTTATACTCGCCCTATGCATCATTACGGCATTATCCGCTTACTTTATTTTCTGCCACTGGTTTCAACCAACGAGAATTCTTGTGGTCAATCCCCTGCCGGCTCAGGCTGCCGAAATTATGCTCAACAATGACAGCCGTGGTATAAAGGTTCGATGTGTAGGCACGGAGGACGCTCATGATTTCTCAAATTATGATGCCGTGCTGATGTATGGGCGAGGTCTGTTTCTCGACTCAATCCAGATGAAAGAGGTTGAAAAAGCCGCAAAAAAAGGAGTTAAAATTTACACCAACGCTCTCCGGAATTTCAGTTGTATAGTAAACTACAACCTCGATTCAGTTCAGATTGAAACACTTCATGCGTATTTCAGGAATCCGTGTAAGACAAACTATGTGAATATGCTGAAATATGTAAGGTCTATATCCACTCCTGACAGAATTGGTGCAAAGAATTACGATCTTCCGGTGGAACTGCCATCAAATATGTTCTATCATCTCGAAGGTGGCAATTATTTTGAAAAGGCAGATGAACTTACTGAATATCTGAAAAGAAACGGAATCTATAATGAGGGAGGCAAGAATGTGGCGTTTATTTCCGGAATGACCTTTCCTGTAGAGGGGAACCGTGCACATATCGATTCGGTGGTTTCGCGTCTCACTCAGGCCGGCTATAATGTGTATCCACTATCTGCAAAGGGCGACAAACGTGCTGACATGATCAGGCAGGTGAATCCGGATGCCATAATATATCTTCCGATGGGAAGACTTGGAAACGACAGTCTGATCAATTGGTGCTACGAGAAAGAGATACCATTATTCATGCCATTTCCACTCATACAGACGCGTGAGGAATGGTTGGATGCAAACAATCCAGTGAGTGCAGGTACTCTAAATGCCAGAATTGTCGTGCCGGAGATTGATGGCGCAATGACACCTCTTTGCATCGCTACCCAAGACCCTAACGATGAGGGTTTTCTGATGTATAATCCCAATCCGGAACGCATTAATGCATTCATGGAGCAGTTCTCCCGGTTTATGACCTTAAAGACAAAACCCAATCGCGACAAGAGAATAGCAATCGGTTATTTCAAATCTCCAGGTAAGGATGCATTGCTTGCATCAGGCATGGAGGTGGTGCCATCAATATATAATTTTCTGCTTCGTCTAAAGGCTGAGGGGTATGATTTGACAGGACTGCCCACAACTTTGGAGGCGTTTAAAAAAGATATAATGGCCCGTGGTGCAGTGATGGGCGACTATGCACAGGCTGCCCAAAATAAATTCATGGATGAATGTAATCCCATGTGGGTTGATAAAAATGAATATGAGAAATGGGCTACTGATGTTTTGCTTCCTGAAAAATATCAGGAAGTGATTGAGAGATATGGAGATGCCCCAGGCAATCTTTTGGTCCGTGGCGACAGCATCTCTTTTGCAGCTATCCAATATGGAAATGTGTTGTTGTTCCCACAGCCTCGTCCAGCCATAGGGGATGATGATTTCAAACTCGTGCATGGCGCAGAGGTCGCACCTCCACATAGTTATCTTGTACCTTATTTGTATGTGCAAAAAGGTTTTGATGCAGATGCCATCATTCATTTCGGCACACATGGAAATCTTGAGTTTACACCCGGTAAAAATGCAGGTCTCTCGCAAGCAGACTGGGCAGAGGTGCTTATTGGCAATCTACCTCATTTCTACTTCTACACCACAGGCAATGTAGGAGAGGCAATAATAGCAAAGCGAAGAAGTCATGCAGTGCTTGTCACTCATCTCACTCCACCCTACATTGAAACAGGAATGCGCAGTAAGTATGCCAATCTGCTGAGCGACATTCATTCGGCCATTGCGAATCCTGAGAAAAATAACCTGAATCTTAAGAAAGAGATAATCTCGATTGGAATCCACTCAGACTTGAAACTCGACTCTACTCTCAGTCGTCCCTACTCTTTAGATGATTTGGAGAAAATCGACTCGTTCATTGAAGAGTTGGCAAATGAGAAAATAACAGGTGCATATTATGTGATGGGGGTGCCTTATTCAGATAAGGATATGGAGAGTACCCTTGTAGCTATTGCTGCCGACAAGATTGCATATTCAAAGGCTAAAAAAGATTTTGAGAAAGGTAAGATTACAGAACATCAACTACACGACGCCACTTTCATACGACATTATTATTGCGAAAACGCGGAGACCACTGTAAGGACTGCGGCAAGGGTATCTTCAGCTGATAATCCCGAATATAGACAGGTGACAGAATACCGCGCTTTGTTGAACAGCTCTGCCGGGAGTGAAATAGAATCTATGGTCGGAGTGCTTTCGGGACGGCCGGTTCGTCCGGCTCCCGGTGGAGATCCTGTTCTCAATCCGAATGTTCTTCCAATGGGAAGAAACATGTTTAGCATCAATGCTGAGGCGACTCCAGGCGAAAAGGCGTGGAACGACGGTGTCTCACTTGCCGAACAGACAGTTGACAATTACCTAAAGGAACATGGCGAATATCCTAAAAAAGTGACATATACATTCTGGGCTGGAGAGTTCATATCATCTCAGGGAGCCACTCTTGCGCAGGCATTCCGTATGCTCGGAGTCGAACCTGTCAGAGATGAACAGGGTAGGGTGATTGATCTTAAGTTGACTCCGTCGAAAGATCTTGGCCGCCCACGAATCAATGTGATGGTGCAGGTATCCGGTCAACTTCGCGACATCGCCGGTTCAAGACTTCAAATGCTGACAGATGCTGTGAAACTCGCATCTGAGGCAAAAGATGACATTTATCCAAACTATGTCGCAGATGGCACATTGCAGCAGGAAAAGGATCTGGTGGATAGCGGTGTTTCCCCAAAAGATGCGAGAATCCTATCTACTGCCAGGGTGTTTGGACCGGTCAACAATGGATATGGCTCCGGAATGCTCAGCTACACTGAAAACTCCGGTGAGTGGGACGACCGCAGAGAACTCGCTGATGGCTTTATCAACAATATGTGCGCAGTCTATGGCGACACAATCAATTGGGGAAAGGCAAACCCCAAAGCCTTCAAGGCCGCTATGGTAGGCACAGATGTTTTGGTGCAGCCACGTCAGAGCAACACCTGGGGCCCCGTTAGCCTTGACCATGTTTATGAATACACTGGAGGACTGTCGCTTGTGGCATCCATGGTTAATGGCAAAGAACCAGATGCTGTGATGGCTGACTACAGGAATCCCTATCTGCCGAGGATTCAAGATACCAAGCAGGCTGTAGCTATTGAGATGCGAGCGTCGCTTCTTAATCCCAATTTCGTAAAGGAGAGGATGAAAGGGGATGCCACTACCGCCGAAATGTTTGGAGAGATGTTTCGCAATGTATTCGGATGGTGCGTCATGCGTCCGTCAGCGCTCAACGAAAACACCTACGATCAACTTTACGATATGTATGTGGCTGATGTTAATAATCTTGGAATTGAGGATTATTTCGACAGGGTAAATCCGGCCGCCTTTCAGGAAATGACCGCCACAATGCTTGAGTCGGCACGGAAAGGTTATTGGAAACCAACCGAAGAGCAATTGGAGCGTACGGCAGCTCTTCATGCTGAAATCACTGATAAAAACGGAGCACCATGCACGGAGTTCGTATGTGCCAATCAAAAACTTCAAGGTTTCATAGCATCCAAACTCAATTCCGCTGATTCTGAGAAATATATGATAAAAATATCGGAGGCTATTAATGGTGATGTTTCGGGCAAGGTCATGAGGCGCAATGAAATGTCGCCGATTGTTGATTTTGAAAATAATATCAATAAAGTACCAATCGTTATAACTATAACAGTTATTGCGATGATACTATTCGCCATAATTATAATCCGCAAACGTAAACGTAATGACTGATTTTATGAGAAAATTATTTTGTATATTGACGATAGTTTATATTGTCTTGTTGTCCTCTTGTGGTTCAAATAAATCGGGCAGTACTGATTCATCTGCCAATGATGTAGTGGCTGTTGATTCGGCATCCATGATAATCCCCCATTATGCCAAGGGATTCAATGTGAGGTATGAAGGTGGGATTACCCTTCTCGATATAAACGACCCTGAAAATAAAGAGGCGGAGCAATTCCATTTCGCACTCGTTCCCAAAGGAGAAAATGTGGCGATTCCTGATGGATATACAAAACTTGAGATTCCGGTAGAAAGCGCCATCTGCATGACATCATTGCAATTGTCAAATTTCATAAAACTCAATATCACTGACAAGGTTGTCGGAATAACAAGTACACGACATCTGCACAATAAGACTATGAACGACCAGCTGAAAAGTGGCAAAACCCAAAAGATTGGTATTGAAGGCAATTTCGACAATGAGGTTATAATGGCAATCAACCCCGATGTCATATTCATATCCCCTTTCAAAAGGGGTGGTTATGATGCAATCCGCAATGTTGACATTCCGATGGTTCCACATCTCGGTTATAAGGAATTGACCCCCCTCGGTCAGGCTGAATGGATAAAGGTGATCGGTTTGCTTACAGGAAATGCTGAAAAGGCAAATGAGGAGTTTGCCGGCATTGAGTCGCGCTACAATAATTTGAAGGCACTTGTTGATACCGTCAAGACTCGTCCCCAGGTTTTCAGCGGCGAAATGAGAGGTGGTAACTGGTATGCGGTTGGTGGCAAGAGTTTTCTTGCTCAGTTGTTTCGCGATGCGGGTGCAGATTATTTCTTGAAAGACAATGAGGAGTCAGGAGGCGTAACCCTTGACTATGAAACTGTATATACTAATGCTGCCAATGCTGATTATTGGAGGATTGTAAATAGCCACGAGGGAGTGTTTGATTATTCCTCTCTTAAATCTCTCGACAACAGATATACAGATTTTAAGTCATGGAAGGGCCATGGTGTGATTTACTGCAATATGCGCGAGGTACCTTTCTATGAGAGCATGCCGGTGGAGCCTGAGGAGGTACTTGCTGATTTTATCAGTGTGTTTCATCCCGCAGTTCTTCCGGACCACAAACCGACATATTATCATCTTCTGAAATGAAAAAATCCGCCACCGGACTTCTGATGTTGCTTTTGGCCGCATCGATCGTGTTGTTCTTTTTCCTCAACATACTGTTGGGTTCTGTCCATATACCGGCTTCGGATGTTTTGGGTATATTGACAGGCAATCCTTCAGAGTCGCAGATATGGAACAACATTGTGTTGAAGTCAAGGGTGCCCCAGTCTTTGACTGCAGTCATGGCAGGTGCCGGACTGGCGGTGAGTGGCCTTCTAATGCAGACTGTTTTTCGCAATCCTTTGGCGGGACCATCGGTGTTGGGTATCAGTTCCGGTGCAAGTCTTGGAGTGGCTTTTGTGGTGCTTTTGTCAGGAAGCATAGGTGGTGTGGCATTGAGCAAATTGGGCGTGATTGGAGAGGTTACAATCACTATGTCTGCCATTGTAGGTTCGATGCTGATAATGGCTCTGATAGCGTATGTTGCTCAGAAGGTCAGGGGGAATGTCACTCTCCTCATCATGGGTGTGATGATAGGTTATATTGCCAATGCAGTGATTGGGGTTTTGAAATTCTTCAGTGCAGAAGAGGATATCCGTGCATACGTGATATGGGGGCTTGGTAGTTTTGCAAGAGTATCAGGAGGCCAGACCACGGTCTTTATTATTCTCATGCTCATTCTCTTGCCACTGACTTTTCTGTTAATAAAGACTCTTAATTTGTTGTTGCTGGGTGATTCATACGCAAAGAATCTTGGATTGAATATAAAGAAAGCAAGGCTTTTGGTTATCTCTGCCTCAGGTGTATTGGTGGCGATAGTCACGGCATATTGTGGACCCATTGTGTTTCTTGGCCTTGCAGTGCCTCATTTGTGCCGGGGAATCTTCCGGACGTCGAATCATGCCACGATTCTTCCAGCATCATTGCTTGCAGGTGCATCGTTGGCATTGCTTTGCAATCTCATAGCCCGTATGCCAGGCTTCGAAGGTGCTCTTCCAGTCAATTCAGTGACCGCCCTCGTCGGTGCCCCTGTTGTCCTATGGGTGCTTTTCAACAAGAAAAGAAATGAATAGGTTTTGCAAATCCATAAAAATTCATTAAATTTGCAAATGCTTCTGCATTTGGAGATAATGTCAAAATGAATTGTTTATGATGAAAGATTTTTATTAATTTTGAATTTTGAATTTTGAAAAGGTCTTCGGCAAGGCAATGCTGATTGATTTTGCAGGCAAAATCTCGGATGGGAGCAGTTGGATGCGG
>CAYMBR010000040.1:0-21567 GCA_964388725.1 uncultured Sangeribacter sp.
TGATTGTCTCGTTGCAAGGGTCTGTTTCGACCCTCAGGGCTATATAGTCTTGCATGATTCCATTAGTTTATTGACGCTGCAAATTTAATAATTTTCAGCCAAAATAAAAATAGGGCAGCCTTGTTGCCGGCTGCCCCTCCATGGACGTAAGTTAAGTGTAATTGGGTTGGTTTGTTTGGATATGGGGGATTATTCCGCCATCAGTTCATCAATCTTCTTTGCAAGTTCCTCTCCGCGAAGATTCTCTGCCAGAAGTTTAAGTTCTCCGTCAAGCACATACATAGTGGGTACTGCACTCACCTTGTAAAGCTTGGCAACAGTGTCATCTGCATCCCGGAAATTTGTCCATGGAAGTTGCTCCTGCTCGAGAGCCTTCTTCCAGGCTGCATCATCATTATCTATTGAAATACTGATGATTTCAAAGCCATTTTCATGATGCTTATTGTAAATTTCCTTAAGGTTGGGAATCTCTGCGCGGCAGGGACGACACCATGATGCCCAGAAATCAAGAATTACTACCTTTTTATCCTTACAGAGTTCAGCAAGCGATTTGCCATCGATCGTGAAATCTTTCATTTCGTCGCCAACTTTACCAACCGGATATATTTCCTCGCGTACCTTTTGTCCGTAATATGAATTCTTAGCCTCTTCCGAGAAAGATTCGTATACGGGTCTCTGGTCAGGTGTGAGGTAAGAATAGTTTACAAGCATCATCAACGGGCCCCAGAAAGTGTCTTTGTTCTCATTGATAAGGTTATTGGTTGTTGTCTCGACAGTTTCGAAGAAATTCTTTTCGGCGGCAGCGAAATTCTTATAATCTTCAGTTGCCATTATGGAGTCCATCCTGGCTTTGTTGCCTTCACCACGGGCTTTTGCCATTGCCGCAGATACGTCCCCATACTTTTCATACATGGCTTTATGCATGTTGTTAAGAGAATCCCTGCGGGAGTACAGTTGCTTGAACTTGTCGGTCATCGGAGAACCTGTCACCACAACATCTTCAAGTTGATACATCTGAATGGTGTCGTTGTCAGACGTGTTGACTCCTTTGGCTGAAATCAGAATCTCTCCGTTCTCAAGCATAAGAGGCTGGGGGCCATAAGAGTCTTTTATATGCATCCATACCGCAAGTGGTTCTTCCGCTGCACCCTCGATTGTGAATTTTCCATCAATCACCACAGCCTCGGCGACATTGTCCTCTCTCGAATGAGAAATGGGAGTCAGTACGATGACTGTGCTGTCGGGGAGACCTTCCACTTCACCCTTAATGATATAGGAGTCGGTCGGTTTGTTGTTGCAGGCTGAAAGGGTCAGCATTGCAGCTGTTGCAAAAAATAATGTCTTTTTCATGAAAGATTTATGTTATATTATTTATCGACGTTTTGGGTGAGAGTGCCGTTGCCAGGACGCTTGATGGAGTTGTCGGGGAATACCATTGTCCACATATGGGATGTGGGGGATAGGGTATAGGTCTTTCCGTCAAATTCCTTGGTGAGGGTGCGGGGATACTTACCCTCGGCATTGTAGCGCTTCAGGTCGATAAACGGGAAGATTGTGCCGACAAGCTCATTGTCTTTGGTCAGACGAATCTTCTCGATGGCCTCTGCTTCGTTGGCTGCTGTGGCATCCTTGTAGAAGTCAGGATGAATACGGCTCTTGCGAACAGTGTTGAGTGATTCCATCGCTCCTGAGATGTCACCTTTTCGTGCCTGACACTCTGCCTTGATAAGATAAACCTCCGGAGTGGCGATACCAGCCCAGTTGTAATATCCTGAAAGCATTCCTTTATGATATAGGTCGGTGGCAGACTGATATTTCTTCCAGCGAACAAGGAATTTCATGTCACCCTCCTCAAACTGTGCGGCACGCTCCTCCGAGATGTCAAGGTCGGCACAAGGATAGTTGGGATTGCCATTGCCGGAGCAGAACCAGAGGTTCTCCACACAGGTGTGGTTCATTGGCGACGTGATGTAGGTATAGTCCTCAGCATTATCAATGCGTTCCTTATACTCATTGTAATAATCAAGCCAGTTGAAAAGATCCGACTTGCGCTCAAGGGCAGCGTTGGCATGGGCAAGGGCCTGGTCGTAATCGCGGAGTGAGAGATAGATACGTGCAAGACCGGCTTCTACGGCAGCGCGGCTTGGATGGATTATGGTCATCGCCTTCTCAGGCACACCCAGTTCAATAGCCTTGTTGAAGTCTGCGACAATCTGGTCATAGACCTCTTTCACCGTACCCTGATGATATGGAGAACCGAGTCCACCGCTGTAGATAAGAGGAATACCGGGAGTGTTTGCTGCGGTCGCAGGGTCATATGCGTTGGCATAGAAATTAACAATCTGGTGAAGCACGAATGCGCGGATGGCATAGCAATATGCCATCACCTCGTTTTTCTCCGCATCGGTTGCCTGTGTTGTCGTCGGGGCTGCCTCGATGATTGTGTTGCAGATGCCGATGATGCCGTATCCGTTGTCAAACATATCCTCGGTGGATGCGTTGAGGGGCTTGCGGTCGCGGTCTTCCTTCCACATATAGTTGGCTGTGCGGAGGTCATCGACGTTGCGGCAGTTGTTCTGACCGACAAATTTGTCATTTATCAGATACAAGGCCTGCAGACCCGGAAGATAGTTGGCACTGTATTCATAACGTAGAAAGGCCTCGTAGTCCGCAAGTGTCTCTGGAATCCTCATTCCTTTGGGCATCTCATCGATATATGAGTTGCAGGAGGTGACACCGAGTGTCAGCGCCATGGCTCCGATTGCTATATATTTCTTGATATTCATGATTGTATTGTGTTTAGAAGTTGAGATAGAGAGAAACGACATAGTTGGGGTTTGCATAGCCGTTGAGCATATATTTCACTTCCTTTGATTTTGTGAAGGTGGCGACATTCTCCATCGCAAATTTGATGCTTGCCTCTTTGGCGAAGAATTTAGAGCAGATGAAGGATGGTAGATTGTAGGTCAGGGCGATGTTACGGAAACGCCAGTTGGAGGCATCCTTGATCACTGCCGAAGAACGATTGTAGAGATCCATGTTGACATAGTAGTTAGGATTCTCACCTGCCACATATCGGGGTACGTCAGTATGTGCCTCGTCCCCTGGTTGTTTCCAACGGTCATCATAAGTGAACATGTTCTGGCAACGCATCTTATGTCCACCCTCAAACATGAAGAGGGCTGAGAGTACGAAGTCTTTATATCGCAGGTTTGTGGAGAGTGAGCCACTGTAGGTGGGTGTCGTGCTCCCGAGGTAGACAATATCGTCAAGTTCAGTAGGTGCTACCTGTGAACAAAGGTCACCGTTGGCATTATATACCTGGGGAAGACCTTCTTCAGAAAGACCGGCCCATTCATATCCATACATTGCCGTGAAGGGAAGTCCTACACGTGGGAAACTCTGTGGATAATCAAGCTGGAGGTAATAAACGGGAGCCTCTACATTTACATAATCTACGTTTGAATGGTTGTAGCCATATACTGCCTGGATATTCCAGTCCCAGTCTGGTGTGCGGATCACACTTCCGTTCAAGGAGATTTCCACACCACGGTTGGTCATCTCGCCGTTGTTGATGGTGTTGGTGCTGAAACCCTGGCCTTCGACAGATATACCATTTGAAGAAGCAAGAAGGTCCACACCTTTCTTATTATAGAATTCAACGCTTCCGTTCAGTCGCTTGTTGAGGAACGCGAAGTCCACACCGACATTGATTGTGGTGGTCTTTTCCCATCGAAGCTGTGGATTCGGACGGGAACTGATGCTGCCTGAGACACCGCCTACGCCAGGTTGCGTGTTGGTGCCGTACCACGCCACGAGGTAAGGCCATTGGTCTTTGGCGATGTTGCCACCAATACCATACGATGCGCGGAGTTTGAGCATATTGACCCAGTTCACATCGTGCATGAATTTCTCCCGGTCTATTCTCCATGCTGCACCGACCGACCAGATAGGCTTTCCCTGATACTTGCTGCTTGTGCCATAAAGATTGGTGCGGTCGGTACGTATGGAGCCGTTGACGATATATTTGTCGTCATAACTATATGCCGCATTTGCATAGAAGGAGATGAATCGGTTGGTGAGTTCGTTGAAACTTGCAAAGTCGCTTGAAGATATCCATGGGCGGCTGAAGATGGCTCCGGCAAATGACTGGAGTGCTGTCTGGTCAACGGTTGTCCAGCTCAGCATCTGCTCGTCATAACCATAATATGTGTTGCCTTCGTAGCGGGTCTTGTTGTGTCGCATCTCCATACCGGCGATTGCTGTCACCTGATGCACGTCGGCAAACGTCTTGTTGAAATCAAGCTGGTTTCTGAAATTATATGCACGCTGTTGGTTTGCGAGATGAGTATAGATGTCTCCGTAAGGTAAATTATAAATAGGGTTTACTCCGTCATTGGTTGAGGAGAAGTTGTTGATCTTGTTTCTTACCGTGTATGTCTCCTGCTCGGAATACTGCTTGTTGTCGTAGTTTGCAAACTCATACTGGAATTGGGAGGTGAACCTAAGCCAGTCTGTGAATTTGAAATTAAGACGGGCATAAAGACGAGTCACAAGGTCACTGTTTGTTGAATTGGAGCGTCCAAGCTCGTCAAACGGATCGATATCCTCATTGTAAAGCCCGTATTTATTGATTGCATCGAGACGTGACTTGGCAAGGCGGTCTTCCTGACGGCTTACGAATGTGCTTCCGTCTTCATTGTAAAGACTCATGTAGGGAGTAGTGGTGAAGCCAGGGTTATAGAGAGAATAGTTTGGCGTATTGCTGTTTGAATAGAGCACGGATGCCCCGAGATCCACATCCAGCCATTTTGTCATTTTTACCGTGTTTTTCAGCGACATGTCGATTCCCTGGTCGAAAGCGTGCTTCATGCTTGCTTCGTTGCGGTAATATGAAATGGTGGCGGCAATACTGTTCCTGTCCGTTGAGGATGTGATGTTAAGGTTATACCGTTGGGTTGTGGCGGTACGATATTGCGCATCGTCTGCCTCATCATAATAGTTATAACCCATGGTTGACCATTTGTCGAGCATGGAGTTGAGTTGAGCCTCAGACAGAAGTCCGGCGTAACGTTGGTATATTGCCTTTGTATGTGGTGCGAGATTTGAGGAGTTATTGAGCATTCTCTCGGCGTAATCCTTGGCTCCGTCACCGGTGAAATTCGGATTTTGTCCCATCCAGTCGCGTACTTCGGCGATAAGTTGACGGGAGTCTGTGCGGAATTCGTCTACACGCTTGAACGGTTGGGCCGTGAATGTTGCTGTGGCAGACACGTTAAGCTGACCTTGTTTTGCGCGCTTGGTGGTGATGACGATGACACCATTGGCTGCTCGTGCTCCGTAGATTGAGGTGGCGGCGGCATCCTTAAGCACGGTAATGCTTTCGATGTCGTCTACATTGACGTTCGGTATCGACTCTGTCATAGCACCGCCGGAGTAAGTGACTCGCGTGCTCTCCACCGGGAATCCGTCGATCACATAGAGTGGAGTTGTGATGCCCTGCATTGAAGTGATACCGCGGATCTTCCCGTCGGTGTAACCTGCCACATGACCCTCAAGCATATCCTCCACAGATGTGATGTTCTGTGATTTAAGGTCTTTGGCATCAACCTTTGTGAACGAACCGGCGGCTCGCTCCTTTGAGATGGTCTGGTAACCGGTCACTACCATCTCGTCCAGGTCGCTTGTCATGCTCATTAGGCGTACCGGCACACTTAATCCGGCTTTTGCCTTGATGGTCTGAGGCTTCATGCCGACATATGAGAATGTGAGCTCATTGACTGGTTCAGACACCTTTATTTTGTAATGACCGTTGATGTCTGTGGCGGTGCCGAGGCCTTTCTGGCCCTTGACGAAAATAGTGACTCCGGGAAGAGGCTCTCCCTGTTCATCTACCACGATACCTGTAATTTCATTCTTGTCAACAAGCTTTTCCTCAGCCTTGTTAAGGGTGACAGTGTTCCCGGTCACCTTATAGCTCATGTTGAGCTGGTTCACGACTGTCCTGTCAAGAAGCTCAGTGAGCGACAGATTCTTGTAATTGCCGTTGACGTTTGTCTTGATTGCGTCAAGCAATGATTTCTGATAGACGAAATCATGGCCGGTGGCCTTTCTGAGGATCGCCACCGCCTCTTTCGGACTTGCGCTGCGGAATGTGGCGCTATAACTCTGCGCAAGGGCGGAGAATGACGTCATGATCATCGCAGCCAAGATAATGAGAAGGTTTCGCTTCATCTTGTTAGATTTTTGTTTGTTAGGTAATTTATTTATTCGAGATTATTATTTTGTTGCGTTCTATGGTGAATTTCACTTCACCCCCATCTTCGAGAATCCGTATTATTGTGCGGAAATCAGAGTAGCGGGAGACAGACCCCATGAATACCACATCCTTCAAGGATTCATCAGCAAATTCATAGTCGAAGTCATACCATCGGCTGAGATCGCGCATTATTGTGGAGAGTGGTGTCTCCTCAAAGACAAACTTTCCGTGGCGCCAGCCGGTCACAATCTCAGGATTCACCTCCTTCATCGAGACAGTTGCGCTCTCATTGTCAAAGCGGGCCTGATGACCCGGTGAAAGGAAAAGGGCGGCGTCTTCCTTATCTTTGGGAGATATGGAGATGCTTCCTTTCTCAAGGGTGGTCAGCACGGCGTTCTCGTCTCGGTATCCGCGGATGTTGAAGGTGGTGCCATACACTCGCACAAGCTGATTTCCTGCCTCGACATAGAATGGACGGTCTTTGTCGGGCTTAACCTCAAAATAGGCTTCTCCGGAAATGGATACCCGTCGCGAGTCTTCTGCAAATCTCTCCGGGTATCTCAGCACTGATCCGGAATTCAGCCATACTATTGTGGAATCTTCAAGCACGACGCGGAACTCCTTTCCTCGGTTGACCTGCAGGCAGAGTTGCGACACCTTGTCGCCTTCTCTCGTTGAATTGTCTATCTCAAGCTGGTTGGCTAAGACCGTTGTGTCGGATGCACCGAGGAGCATGGTCCTTCCGTTAGTGCCGTGATAGACAGCCCCGGTGGATCCGGGAGTGATGTCTTCAAGCGACAAGGAGGCTATTGCAGGCGTTGAGGTGGTGTCTTTCTGACCGGAATGCCTGTCCATATAAAGATATGAACCTGTCCCGATGGCCAGCAATGCCACAGCGGCTGCTGTCCTTCCGAAGATACGCATCCTTTTATGAAAACGAAGGCCTTTCACTCTCTGTTCCATGTCGCTGGCAGGACGCTCGATGTTAATCTGTCTTTCCCGCTCATATTCATCGGCAAGGCTCGAAAGATTTGTAAGCCTTTCCATAAGTTGTCGGCGGGCCTCGCTTTGCGATGCCCAGCCCTCAAGTTCCTCCATCTCTTCCAGAGAAATACCCGAACTCAGTTTTTTCAATATCAGACTGCTTATTCTGTCCATTTTCTTTCCTGATTCATATCCTATATGCACGGAATTTGAAAAAGTATATGTATTTTTTGAAAAAATTTAATAAAATTCACAAATTTCTCAAGTTGCGAAAAAATTACACAGAATAAATCAAAATATAAGTCAGATTTGTTATCTTTGCGACATTATTTCAAGATTATGGCAGATTTTCAGTCAATATTTCATCATTTCAAGAATGGGCGTATGCGTCCGTTCTATTCCGCCATGTATCCGAGGCTTCTGCTTTATGCCTCCCGGATACTTGGCCAGAGATTGGCATATATGGCTGAGGATTGTGTGCAATCTGCTGTGATTAACACGTATATGAGAAGAGAAGAAATCGCTGATGAACAGAAGTGGAGGGCATGGTTGATAACCGCTGTGCGGAATAATGCCCTCATGCAATTGAGGAGTGATGATTACCGTAGACAGTATGAAGCCCACAGCATGTTGACAGGGAATGAGACGGAAGATGTCTCTCTTGCAATGATTGAACAGGATGTCTATTCACATCTGTTTTCAGCAGTGGATTCTCTCCCGGAGAAATATCGCGAGATTTTCCGCATGAGTTTTGAAAAGGGGATGAAAATCTCAAATATCGCCGAGGAACTTAATATAGCGGAGATAACCGTAAAGAAAAGAAAGGCCCGCCTGATCGAGTTGTTGCGTGAGAAATTAGGCAATAATATTGATGAGGCATATATTATGTGGGTATTGTCAACTTTAAGCGTGGTGGAGTCGTTATAAGGATATACTATATCTGTATCTAATACGATTCATCGCTATGTCCAGACCGTTTACATTCGACAGGGTTGTTCGCATGGTTATCGCTCTTGCGATAGTCGCTGCCGTCGTGTGGCTTATCGGGGTGCTCAAGAATGTGCTTCTCCCGTTCTGTCTTGCCTGTCTGCTGTCGTATATCATGGAGCCGTTTGTAGAGTTTAACCAGCGTCTGCTCCGTAGAAAGGGCAGAGTGCTTGCGGTCTTTGTGACGATATTCGATGTCACTGTGATTCTCGCCATTGTGCTTTATTTCTTTATTCCGATGGTGGGAGACGAGATCGGGCAGATGGAAGAAATGCTGAAGAAATATTCTAATTATAAGGTAACTATACCCTTCTTGCCTGACAATGTCACGGCTGTGATAGAACAAAGATTTGATATTTCCAAATTGCTCGACGAGTTGTCCACAGGCAAGGGTTCTGTTATACTCTCCAAAGGAGAGGATCTTGTGGCGACCACTGTCGAGATGCTGCTCCATTCCCTGGAATGGCTGTTGGCTTTTATCTTTATTATTTTCATACTGATAGACTATGATAAACTCGGGGATGGTTTCAAACTTCTTGTGCCTCAGAAATATAAGGCACCGGTATTTCAGGTGATGAAGGATATCAAAGATAGCATGAACCGCTATTTCCGCAGCCAGTTGCTGATTGCCGGATGCGCTGCAGTGTTCTATTGCATAGGGTTCTCTATTGTGGGTCTGCCGATGTCAATCGTGATGGGACTGCTGGTCGGTGTGCTTTACATGATTCCCTATTTCCAGTATATCACCCTGATTCCGGTCTCAATCCTTTGTTTCATAACATCTCTGAGTGGCACAGTCAGTTTCTGGACAATGCTCGGCAAGTGTGGATTGGTCTACGTCATCAGCCAGTGTATCTGCGACTATATCCTGACTCCTAAGATTATGGGAAAATCGATGGGTCTGAACCCTGCCATCATCCTGCTATCCCTCTCAATCTGGGGTACACTCCTCGGCATAATCGGCATGATCATAGCCCTCCCTCTGACCACCCTCCTGGTCTCCTATTACAAAAAAGTGGTCATCGACCACAAACCCCTCTCCGACCCAACAGTAATATGAATGATTGAGAATTCCTGCTTAACCCTTCGAGACTCCTGACTTTCATTACATCAGTAAATACCTGAAATTAGAACTGAAAAATTAAAAATTATTTTAATTTTAGAATCCAAAGGAGATATATCGAGAATGAAACGCTGGAGTCATCTGAACAGATGTTTCTGAAGTGTATTGATTAAAATACAAATTTTAACATTATGTAAGAAATGGTTGTGAGTATTACTATATTGTTGTAATTTTGTAGGTTCATTTAGTATACATGGCAAAATCAGCAACTACTATAGACAAACAATTGGATATTCTCGTGTCAAGAGGTTTGACAATTCTTGATAAAGTCAAGGCGGAAGAAATCTTACTTGATGTGGGATACTATCGTCTTGGATTTTACTTATTTCCCTTTGAAAAAACATATCCTCGATTGTCACATAGAACTCACGAATATGTTAATGGGAGTAAAATCAAGGATGCTGTCCGTTTGTATTATTTCGACTTTGATTTGCGACTCATCTTGATGCGCTACCTCAACAGAATTGAGATTTCGTTTAGAACTGCAATGATTTATACTCTCTCAAATAAATATCATAGAGACAGCGTATGGTTTGTGAATCCCTCAATTGTTAGTGCTAATTATGCAGAGAACTTTGGTAGAAATATATATACTGCTGACTTTAAGCGTAATCCTGTAATTACCCGTCATCATAAGAAATATCCTCATGAAACTTATGCTCCAGCATGGAAGACTCTTGAATTTATGACTTTTGGTGCTGTATTGAAATTATATGAACAATTGAAGAATCCGACAGACAAGATTGATATAGCACATCAGTTTGGAATCCGTCAGGTAGTTACATTCGAAAACTATATGCATACTATCCGAAACGTCCGAAACGCTTGTGCGCATGGTTCGCTTCTATATGATTTAAAGTTACCTGTTGCGATACGTAGAGGTCCGGCTGCTAATCCGGCAAATCAACGAAACAACATTATTGGTGCGTTGTACGTTATTAGATATATAATGAATATGATTTCCGAGAATAGGGCCGTGGACATGTTAAATTCGATTCGGACGTTACATGATAATCTGTGTTCTGAAGCACCGATATTAAGATCACTCATTCCGGATTTTTCTTTGATTTGAACATTTTATGACAAAAATTTTCTTGAAGTTTTGTAAATAGAAATAAAAGCGTTACATTTGCGGAGTAAAAGTGCTTCTGCAGACTTTAGTCGCTGCCTTAGCACTATAAAAGAAGATAAGGTCGATGCCGCCACTTAGTCGGGTGGCATCGCTTTTTTTATTGATACCCGTCATTGCATTCTCCATTGCTCGCTATGCTCCATCACCTATAAAATAACCTAAAGGATGTGACCCCTACGGCCTTGAAAATTTATTAGGTGGCTTCCAAATGGGGCGAAACCAACGATGCAACTCCAAAAACTCAAAGTGTTCAAAGGTAATAAAGGGGCTTGTTATAGTTAGGCAGCAGTTTATGTATTGAACTTTCTTTTGAAATTTGAGGAATGTACAGTTCCTCTATGAGATTTGTAACTAATTGATTCCGACGATTTGCAGACTCTTCGGAAGCGCGATTTTGTTTTTCTTCCGTAACAAATAGCACTCGATCATCATTGAATGCTCTTTTATATTCATTGGGAATCCTTGAATATAACGACCGTGCGAGAACACATATTATTCCACACTTACCTTGCAGAAGGAAATCAAGAACCTGCCGCTCCAATTCAGAATGGAAACCGCTGACAATGGAGACATCATCACGCCCCGACACTTCCGACGCCCAATCGAGCACCGGGAGCACCGACAACGCCGCAATCCTGCTCCCGGCAAGAAAACCGATGCAATGCCGGTCAAGCAACGATATATCACCGAGAGTTTTCACGATTCCGACTCATCACCGCTATATCTCACTACCAACTTAAACCCTAACTGGCGACCAATTTTTTCAAGGATTTCCTTTTTGCGCCAGTTTGGAAGATTTGTAGTGACGAAATATCCATCAGAAATCTGCTGGTAATTATATTTCAATGGCTTCTCTTTCCCAACAATATTCATACGATTGACAATGATTCCAAGTGCAGCTACCTGAGGAGCACCCATATAGTCAATCGCTTGTGCAAATACATTGGATGCCGGTCCAGTCTCCAATACTGTGCCATCATCAAAATAAACCTTTATTGGTTGCGATGGGCTACGCTTATTTATTATGGAGTTATCCAAAAGGTTCTCATTTGAGGCATCTTCCATCTGCTCATTCTCCGTATCATTAAACTGCAACTCAATAGGGGCAACAATACCCTTAGAACTTTTCGAGTCGAAAGACAGAATCACTTTAGGATTTCGATTAAAAAGGTCAAAATATAATCCACATTTGATATCGGATATGGAAGAGAGGTCATCAATAACTTTCTCAACAACTGGTTGCAAACGATTTAAAATTACCTTTTCCTCCAGTCTTTTTATGCGCTCATCAATTTCATTGGTGTTGAGATTAAATCGTTTGGCTTGTTCACGAAGTCTTTTTAAATCTTTAAGAAGTTCAGTATCTACCGTTGTATTGGCTATCTCTTCTGCATCAGAACTATTCGCAAAAAGACCCTCATCAGAAAGAGAAGATTGACGTTTCGGTTTCTTGCGAGTCAAGAAATCGCGGAACTTCGCTGACCTTTTTGCAAGATAATCACGTGTGGGGTGTTCCGGATTAACTTCAAGAAGCAACATGCCTTCAAAATTAATTTTGTACACACCTCTGGCTGTTCGAGTTATGAATTCTCCTTGGGAAAGGTCAGTTATAGCCCATTGAATGTTAGAAGAATAACGAGGATTCAGACCTCCGCGTGTCATCTCCTCACGGTCAGTCTTGGTTAAATTACAAAATTCGGCTACTTCTTCAATGAGTTGATTTATTTCATGTTCCTTTGTGTCTTCAAGAATCTTGAGGACAGGAATGTAAAATTCAGTAAATCTTGGTACCATGATTTCAGTTTAATAATATTATTCATCATTGTTGTTCAGTTCATCACCCATACGATATTTTATATCGTAATTAATAATGAAGTCAAGTTCTTCCTCGGTAAAGCCGTAATGCTTAGCGAGTTCGCGGTCAATTTCATCGATGATGGGCTTGGAAAATCTAACATAATAAAAGTCTTGTTCAATAAGGCCTTTACTATCACTATTGGTGGATGAACGTGTCTTGTTAGCTATTAGATCTGTTTCGTATCGGTTGAACAATTCTATAAAGTGATGTGGTTTTTTGATTATAGAATTAGCGATAGCGAAAGAATCTAATTCTCTATTTGTCAAATGACGACAATTTGATACCACTCTCCAATACCAATAAAACAATGTTGAAGAGAGTGATGATACAATTATTGGTATTAGTTCTCGGGGAGTCTCTATTCTTTTTTCTGTAGAAGTTGTGACTCCCCTTTCCGATTTATAAAATGTCGGAAAGCTTTTTATCAGCCTCCAATATCTACCACCTGCGTTTTTATAAAATATATCACCTTTGTCACCTACTCCGTTTATGATTGAAGATAGGATCTGTGAATCATTAGATAATTTGTTTATCAAATTTATCTCTCCAATGGATCTAACTTTAGGTGTAACTTCTGCTACCTTAATGTTATTGATTAAATCAGCATACGCAACCAATTTAAAAATATTTGTTCGCTCATCCGAAGACCAGTGGTACATGGAGGTTATGAAGTTCGAAGACTTAATATCTCGGCTATAAAGTTGAATACTAAGTTGTAAACAAACACCATCAAATAATGTAGATGGCCTTTCATCCCATAAAGAGGTCCATAACATGCTCCTCTTCTGAAGAATTTTAGCTAACGGTTCCATTCTCGGAGTACAAACACTTGATGATGGAATAATAACACCTAACTTGATATTTTTATTTCCGAGAGAAATGCATCGTTCAATTACATAAGCATATAAATTTCCGCAGGAGAGTGTTTCGTAATTATTTATTCCATATATATCAGCAATACTTTTCTTTGTCTTGATATTTTTTTTGAAATATTCAACATACGGAGGGTTGCCGATGATGACATCGAATCCGCCATTGCCGACGATTATTTGGTAGAATTCGGCAAGCCAGTGGAATGGTTGGTGGGATTTCAACCATTCATCAAACGATAATTCAGAGGTTGCTGAATGTAGACGCAGGTTAAGTTGCTCATTGAGATTTACAAGACGGACGCGGAGGTCGTGCTTGGCTTGTTTGAATGCGGCAAGATCTTCATCCTGCTTTAACTGCATTGTTTTGAAGATATCGTAAGTTGCAGCCACTTTCTTCATCTCCTCCTCAATCTTCTTCTTAAACTCTTGATTGGCGAGTTCCTGTAATATATCGGATGCCTTTGACAGATCACGGTCAAGTTCTGCCTTGTTGGCATAACCGATGAGGGTGTTGCCGCAACGAATATTGAAGTCAATATCCGGGAGTGGGTCGAGACCGAGATTTTGAACACGGCGGTCGACATCGACTACCGCCACCATCTTTAGGAACAAGCGCAGTTTGGCAATCTCTATAGCCTCTACCATTATGTCTACGCCATAGAGGTTACGCAAGATTATTGACTTGAAGATGAAGTATTGGATGTTGGAGCGATACTTATTGGAAATCTCTGATAGTTCATTCTTAAAGAGTTGTGAATTCCATGAATTGAATTCCTGCATACGCTCGATACACACTTCATAGAGCGGTTCGAGGATATTCATTGCGGCAAAGAGGAATGCACCGGATCCACAGGTTGGATCGAGGATGGTGACCTTTTGCAATGCATGGTAGAAACGTCCGACAAAACGGCTATCTGCTCCTGCAATCAAATCATTGGCAAACGAGCGGATATCAAGATTGTAAGTTATAAAATCATTGATAGAGGTGATTTTCCCCGACTTAATCTTATGGAGGATAGTGTCGCAGCGTTTCAATCGCTCGATTGTCTCACGCCAAATTTCCGCCGGAAGTCCCCACTGTTCGGGAGTGCGGGTGTTCCAATCTGCGCGTAGCTCCGCCAACGGACGGTGTCCGACGGGCAAATCGTTTACCGACAACTTGGCATACTCATGACGCATCTCCTCTGTGATTATGCCGCGACTTATATTTTCTGGAATGGATTGGAAGTCGGGATAACCTTTCTTGACGGCATCAAAGATGTATCTGTCACCGCTCTCCTGGAGTGTTTTCCACACATAGCCACCGGGAGCAAAATATCCTCCGTCATCACCGGCAGTACGCTTTACTTCGTCAAAGAGGAAAGGAAGAATGCAGTTTCGGCCAATATACTCTGTGATGTCTTCCTTGGTGTAGTAAGCTCCCATCTGTGCACGGTCGTTGATGTACTGCTCAAAGATATATCCGAGCACATCCGGGTTGATGTCTCGACCAGATGCCGTCAGTCGGGTGTCGAGATGCCACCGCCATGTGTCAAAGAAATCAAACAGACGGAAGAAAGCCTCGTCGGCAATGTCAATGTCGGCATAATCGCGCTCCAGTTGATGCTCCTCAAACATACCGCCGTTGAGATATGGTATTTTGCCATACATATGCTCAAACTCCCGGGTGTGGTTTGGTGAGTTCAGTCCATCATGGAAAAGCGTTGAAAGAAAGCCGCGATAGAACGACTTGAAAAATCTATTTTCGCCCTGTTCCTGACGCACCCAGTTCAGTTTATTACGCAGATAGTCATGGTCAAGATTCAGGAAACCCTTCTTTTGGATGAAATAGCAGAACATAAGCCGGTTGAGCATAACCGAAGTGTACCACTGCTTGTTTCGGTTATCCCTGGTGGCGACATGGTCATCAATTCCGGAGATAAAGTCGGCAAATGCTTTATGCTCTTTCTTGAAACCTGAGTAGAAATCCTTGGTTATTCTCTCAGAGTTCACAGCAAAGGCACCCTGCACCTTATTGCGCAGGTCAACAATATTCGACACCTCATCGAGAGCAAATGTGATACCCTCAATCTTGGAATAGAGCAATTCGGCCTTGGCATCCTCATATTCCACGAGGACAAGGTCACGCTTCTCGTTTGTGCGCACCGGCACTACCCAAAGGTCGTGGGCATTGCCTCTCCTTAGACGGAAGATGCAGATATAATCGGCAGCCTGCCGACGCAGTCTTGTGTCAATTTTCTTTGCCACGCTTTGCGTGGGGATTACATCTACTTCACAGTAAAGAATCTGGAAGCCGCTACGCTCAGCCAAGGCAGATATATTGTATTCCACATCGTCAACAACTATTTTCGGCAGCATTTCCTGTCCTCGATAGCGATTCCAGCCTAATTCCGTGACAAAGAGTTCACGGAACGCCCCTTGACGAACAAGTCTTGAGAATTCAGATTTTTTAATCATAGTGACAAGCGGATTTATCAAATTACATATTTCATGCCGAGCGAGCAAACAATTGTAGGCTCACGATTGGTGTTTTCTTCTACCGGAAGGCGACAGAGGGCACCGTTCTTACGCAGGTCGATGACATATTGCACAATCTCGTCGTTATTCTGATTACGCCTCAGCATCTGCCCGATGGTGAGTTTTGCCGTGTCAAGCAGCGGATAGTTGTAAATGTCGTTAATAGCGAGCTTGAGGTCTTCCTTGTCTTCCTCAGAGAAGAAAAGAGTGGTGTTCTGCCGATAGTAATGGTCGAGCAACTCAACCAACCGATATCGGGTGGAGAAACGGTTGCCAAGAATCCCGGCAGTTGTGGGGTCGGTAGTGTCGGTTTCCACCTGAGCGACGGCATCACACACAAGTTCGTGATGGTTTGCCAATGGAGATGTGGACGGTGTGTCGGAAGCACACGACATCGCCTGCAGTATTCTCTTTTGGGAATGGCTGACCACCGAGCCATCGGGGGCCAACCAGGTTAGCACATCAAAATCGTTGTGGGTACGGGCGTATGTGATTACTCCCGACTCGGCCTGATTATCAGTTGACTTTGTTGAGTAAACCATATTCTGCAACCTTGGTATAATCTCCTTGAGGCGAGGATTGGCATCAGTGGCGTTTTTCCATATCTGGTATGCCTGGGAGGAGAGGTCGACATCGCTATCGTCTTCTTCATCGAGAGCCCCGGCTTTTTCGTTAAACATATCACGTAGATTTTGCTCATTACCCTCGAAGAAGATTTCATCAGAGCCAATGATGTTGGCATTCTCGTTAATTCGGTTGTTGAGACGCTCGCGCAAAGAGATAATCTGCTCAACACCATCTGCAGGGAAAAAGGAGTAGCAGTAGATTTGTTCCTCCTTCTGTCCGATACGGTCAACACGGCCGGCACGTTGGATAAGTCGGATTATTGCCCATGGCAGGTCGAAATTAACGATTATGTGGCTGTCCTGAAGATTCTGACCCTCGGAAAGCACATCGGTGGCAATCATCACCCTGTATTGGTCTTCGGGGGCGATGTCTGTGCGCTCATTGCTTATTGGTGAGAATCTTTCCACCTCTGCCGTCGGATTCTCACAGTTGCCGGTGACAACTGAAATTTGCTTTAAACCGCGTTTGCGCAATTCATGACCTATATAGCGGGCAGTGTCGGAATATTGAGTAAACACCACAATTTTCTCATTCTTATGGTCGCGTGTAATCATATCATACAGGAGATTAAGCTTCTGGTCGGTGTCAGGTTGCCAGTCGCCGCAAAGCCTAATCATCTCGATAAGCACCTCGCAGTCTTTTTTAAGATGTTGTTTCAGAGTGCGCTTGAAATATTTGGAGTCAATAAACGACACATTATTCTTGATGCAGATGATGTTGTAATATTCTTCCGCACGACGCATATATTCATCGAGATCTGTCGAGATTTTAGGAAGGTCGCCATTGTTGCCGTCAGAATCATTGTCAAGAAGGCTGCCGTTGGTGTCCTCGTCATCAATGAAATCATCAGGCAGTTGATTCTCATCACCGATAGGTAACCGTAACTTGTTTTCAAGCGCGTATATAAACACCATATTGCGAAGTATATGTCGGGAAAGAGTCAACAGGAAAGAGAAGCCGGAACTGTCAATACGTTTGAAAAAGGTGGATTTGCAGAATCCCATCTGCTGGTTACCGGCACGGGAAAGGTTTTCAATGATTTGCTTTTCGAGAGTCGATGCATCGGCTGCTTTCTCTTCATTGATAAAAGCCGTGAGACCGTAACGAGGCAGTTTTAGAGATTCCATCATCCTAATCATCTCGGCAGAATATAGACGCGAGAATTGGTCACCATTCTCAGTGGTAAATTTGATAGCCTTGGGAATACGGTCGGGGAAGTAAGAGGGAGTGCCATCTGGGAAAACGAGATACTTACGTCCACTCTTCGGGTCGGTCTTGGCGTAATTCTCCTTGATGAAGGTACGTGTGCGACGCACAAGGAACAACTTCATGAGTTCGTTCCAGTCTTCAACCTCTGGGCTTTTCTCGAAAGCGGAGATTGAACGAATAAAAGTCTCGTTATGAGCCTGCATGAATTGACGCTCACCCCCGAGAGAACGGATGTATGCCTCAGGACGCACCCCGAGATCCTGGTCATCGGAGATGAATAATTTCAATTGGTTGGCAAGGTCGGAGAAGTTTTTGTTGTAAGGCGTTGCCGTCAGAAGAAGCACATTGCTGTCCTGACGGTCGATAAGGGCCTTGATATTCCTATAACGAATCCCCTTTGCGCCGTTGCGCAGGTTATGACTCTCGTCAATAATGATAAGCCTGTAGTAACGGGAGTTGTCAATATCAATAGGTTTGGCCAGCGACATAATGTCGACTTTCAAATCATATTTGCGGGCATACTTCTTCCACATCTCCTGTAGGTTTGCAGGACATATAATAAGAGTGCTGCTTGCATAGGTGGTTTCATATAGTTTGGCAATAGCACAGGCCGTAATTGTCTTTCCTAAACCCACGACATCACCAATCATGGCACCTCCACGCTTCTCATTGCGCAGGTGGCGGGCTGCTATTTTCACCGCCGTCTGCTGAAAATCGAAAAGAGATTTGCGAAATTCAGGTGAAAGCGTAAACTCCTTGATGCCATTTCTTGCTTCCTCACTCAGATGGTAGGCCGTCTTCAGATAGATATAATATGGAGGAATTACTTTCTCACCGGCCCAAGACTCGTTGATAACTTCGATAAGTTCTTTTGTTATGTCAATGCAGAATTTATCATCCCAACGGTTTGTAAACCAATTATATAGTTTACGCGTCTGGTCACTGTCTCCAAATTCGGCATTTAGTTCGCCATTGCCACGAAGTCCAGCCCAGGTGAGATTGCTACTTCCCATAATCGCCATTATGGGACAGAAAGTATCGTCAGGACGGTGAGCAAGATAAAGTTTGGCATGCAATGGCTCGCGCAGATATAACTTCACACAGACCTTTCCCAAAGCGAGCTGATGAGCAAGACGCTGCAATGTGATTTCATCTTTCTTGGATGGGAGTCCGAGTTGAAGTTGCCGACGGAACTCGCGGGCAATCTTCACATTCTGACTGCGGACATATTCGGCATCAGGAGTAAAGTCCTCCTTTCCATAGAGCCAGCGTGTCAGCTCTTCGGGAGGACGATGCATGCCGATAAGCAAGCGACAAACTCTATGCACCGGTTCACGGAAGGATTCCTCTTCGATGAAATCTCCTTCTAATGTGTCGATTTGGTCGATAATCAGGTCCCAACCCCTTAAGTTGAAATAACCCACACAGAAATCCACTCTCTTTACCCCACGTTCGGTGTTGATAATATCTTGTAGCCCTTGAGTGAATTTGAGATCTATGTTGTCAAATATACGAGCCATTGGTCGCAGATGCCATTGACTCCGGTATGGCAAATCATATTAGTTAGTTCTAAAAAAAGAAAAAGCGAGGAGTCCTTATCGTTACTCGTCCCGCTATCCGTAGCCTTCGAACTTGCTATAACCGCTGGAACGAGCAACTCCGACTCCACGCTGTTATATGCAGATACCCCAAACCCATTTCAAGCAGTTGCCTGAAATGAGCCCGGATAGGTATATACATACCCGTGGAGTCTATCGTTGCCATGTCCTTAAGCGGTTGTTGGAGTGTTCGAAGTTCCGGATAGCCAAGAACAAAGCGTCAATATACGCTTTTACTTAAATATGTAATTAGATTCCGCGCCAATAGAAAATGCTCCTCAGAGCCTATCCCACAGCGTGGAAGTCTGAATGCAAAATTATAAAAAATCTCTCACACCACAAAAGAATATGCTCAGAATAACAATCTTCCTTCATCCAATCCCTATATCTTTGCAATCCCTACGAAGGTTCGGTGGTTGAGCCCCTTCGGGCGAAACTTCCCGTCTTCCGCACATTGACAATCCCGAATGGATTCTGTCCCTGGTGCAAGGGCGTAAGCCCGCCATCTCGGTCAAAATCCGCAAACTTTCCCTGTTTCGAATGTCAAAAAAGTATCACATTTTTAAACTTTCTCTGAATCAAATCATTTAACATACAAATCTATGAATATCATCAACTTAACCCATATGTTAATGAATCAAACTGAATCAAATGTTAATTTTAACATTTCTATCAACCGTCAATATGCTAATTCTCAGCCATATAAAAAATCGCAAAAAAATGACTTTGATTCAGTTCCGGAGGAAACTGAATCAAAGTCAGGAATCAATGTTGGCGAATGTTGGCGCTGTTTCCGGCCAGTCACTCTCCTTTCATGTAGTGGTGGTAGCCCTTGAGTTTGTTCCAGGCTCCACGGGTGAAGTCTGGCACCTCTACCGGCGCACTGTTGTTCTCAATTGAGATTCTTGAGAGTTCACCCAATGATGACCATTCTGCTGCGTCATAGACATCCTCGTCGAGTGGAAGACCGTTGAGCAGACAGTAAACAAGACGATAGTCCATGATATAGTCCATACCGCCGTGTCCACCAACTTTCTTGGCAATTTCCTCGATTTCAGCCACGATAGGATGCTGGTATTCCTTCATGAGTGCCTCTTTCACATCCTCCGGAACATAGCGGTGGCTCGAAAGATCCTCATGGTCGGGCATACCTTCGAAGTCCTTAACCTCGCGGAATGCAAAGCCCTCGACGGGATATTTGTTGGCGAACCCCTCGGTGCCGGTCAACTGATACATACGGGTGTATGGACGCGGATTCATCACATCATGCTGGATATGCATGGTCTGGCCGTTCTCGGTCTGTATCATGCTCATGGTGTGGTCGCCGTTCTGGAAATCCGGGCTCTCTCTGTCAAGAATTTCCTTCACATATTTCGGACCGGTGAGCGGCTTGGAGTCCATCGACACTATATAGTTCATCTTGTTGCCGCGATGTATGTCGAGAAGCTGACACGCCGGACCCATGCCGTGGGTGGCATATACGTCTCCTCGGTTCTTCTCGTTGAAGTCAAGACGCCAGTTGCCTTCATAATACTTCCAGAAATCTTCAAGATTATGAATATAGGAACCCTCAACATGAACTATGTCACCGAAGAGTCCTTTCTGTGCCATGTTGAGAGTGGTCATCTCGAAGAAATCATACACGCAGTTCTCGAGCATCATGCAATGCTTGCGAGTCTTCTCGGCGGTGTCGACGAGTTGCCAGCATTCCTCAAGATTCATGGCTGTCGGCACTTCCACTGCAACGTGCTTGCCATGCTCCATGGCATAAAGTGCCATCGGCAGATGATTTACCCAGTCGGTGGCTATATAAACGAGGCCGATGTCGGTACGTTCGCAAAGTTGCTTCCACCCCTCTTCTCCGGAATATTCTGCAGCTGCGGGTCTTCCGGCATCCTTAAGGTATTGCTGCGGTTTTGCAAGACGGTCTTCATGCTTGTCGCAGATGGCCTTGATACTTGTGCGGTCAATGTTCGCGAAACGGTTAACGGCATCCGGTCCGCGCATACCCATCCCGATGAATCCTACACTCACAGAGTCGAGTGGCTCGGCGCGGAATCCGATAAGGTCAGTCTGCCCCTCGGCTCTCGGAGGAATTGGGGTCTGGATAAGACCGGTCTCCTCATTTATCACATATTTCTTGTCGTTCTCTTTCGTCTCACGGCATCCCTGTAAAGCGGTCATTGACAGGGTGCTGATTCCCAATGCCAATGATAATGCCAAAATGTTATATTTCATAGATGTTTGATATAGTTGTTCATGAACTCAATATTTTCGTCGATTGATTTAAGCAGTGCATACTGAGCCTTGGTGCGCACGAGATTATGCTCCGGATATGCAGTCTTGTAATAGACATCTCCATTCAGATAGTCTGTCAGGAATCGGACTGTCTGCATATAAG
>CAYMBR010000041.1:0-21265 GCA_964388725.1 uncultured Sangeribacter sp.
AATCAAATCTTTCAATAATTTGAATTCAGCATGACCCTGCATTGCTCGAAACAGTTTCTTAAAACGAATGTCACGATTGGTCATAACATTCTTCGTCTGAGATGTGAATTGCTTCAATTCCGATGATAGCCCAAATTCTTCGGGTCTTATGCCAGATTCTCTTGCACAATCCAATATAAAACCGTCGGTTGCAGGAGAGACGAGAATTATAAAGTGAGGTCGGCTATTGTGGTGAAGAACTCTTAGATGAACACTTGTTGCAATCTCGTCGAACTGATTGATATAACTTGGATGTCTTTTATCAGCGTCAATAATGCCAACTGCAAACCTGTCTCCAAATTTTTCCTGCATTATCTTAGCCACCTGATTACATCCTTTCTGATGATTGCAGCCATCATTGCAAAACAAAGTCTCCACAAGGTTTGTATCGACATAACATTCGGGAATTATGAAATCAGATCGGCTGCTCATTTTGGTGTAAACGCTTCAATGTTGAAAAACATATCAATGCCATTGTCGTATGCCAATTGAAGCTCATCATCCGAGAGACGATTCACTGTGGTTGCATTGTCCTTAATGCCAACAACGTAAATGGCAAGGTCTTCACCAGCACACTCAAGCAACGAGCTTAACACATAGGGGCTATGTGTGGTGATGAAGAATTGATTTGTCTTGCTGTCTATAATGTCGCTGACCACACTGGATATATAGGGAGGTAAAGTATGCGCCTCCGGTTCTTCAAAACATATCACTTTGTTGTGGTTGCTTTGGATGGCTGATTTATAGAAAATCAATCGCTGGAGTGAATCTGCAAGAGATCCAAATGGGACAAGAAACATATCAAGTCCATTCTCCTTCATAGCCTTGATTTGTTGCGAACCGGAATCAAACATCATTTTCAGACCATAGTCGTGGAATATCTCGGAAAGATTCGACTTTAGTTCCGGCAATCGGGCGACAGTCTCCATAAGGTTTACTCCAGACGGGGGGAGAAGGAAATCGGCATTTGAAGACTCTGAAATAAAGGTCTTGGGATAAAAATAAGTCAGGATAGAGGGAAATGAATTAGGGTATTTTTTTGTGGTAAGACTCAATGCCGAAGAGAAGGCATATTTAGACAAATCTCCGTCATAGGAAATGTCAACAGAGAGCCCATTGCCTGGCAATTTGCTTATTTCTATCGAATTGTCATTTGCCGAAATCATTATAGACTCTGAAGACAATCCGTTATGAAACAGTTCGGAAGAATTCTCTACACGAACCAAATTTTTTAAAGATTTAGCGCTGGAATTTACCATAAAGGGCACATCGAATAACGCGAGAGCTTCCAGGATATTGCTTTTGCCCACATTCGGTCGACCTATCAAAACGTTGATACGCCTACAATCTGATATTTCCAGAGATTTCAGCGACTTGAAATTTCTGACGGAGATTTTTGATATTTTATGTCTGAACCGCTTTTCCATAATGTGCAAAGTTACAAAAATATTTTGAATTGGGGTTATAATTGTCTATTTTTTTGATAAGAAGTCAAAAAAAATGGGAGAAACATGTAGTGAACTTTAAATACAAAATTGAAAAATACGAAAAAAAATTGGGAAATGTGAGAAAAATTTGGTGGGAGAGGAATTTTTTTGTAATTTTGCAACGTGAAACCCACGCGATGTGGCGTTTTCCGCGGGCGAATACCAGAGTGGCCAAATGGGGCAGACTGTAAATCTGCTGGTTAATACCTTCGGTGGTTCGAATCCATCTTCGCCCACAAAAAAAAGGAATCTTATCGGGATTCCTTTTTTTGTGTTTTAGAATACGAAGGAGCAGACCAGACCGGCCTCGGTGTCGGTGGCCACGGGGACTATGCTGACTTCATGTTTCTTCATGTAGGGATGGGTGAAGAAGATTGTGGAGGCGGTCCCGATGGCAGCCCCGGCCACCACATCCCACCAGTGATGCTTCTTGCCGTAAACCCGACCCCAGCCGGTATAGGCCGACAGCGCATAGGCCGGGATGCCATATTGCCATCCATATCTTCGCCATATATATGTGGCAGCTGCAAAGGTAAACGAGGTGTGGTCCGAAGGAAACGAATGGTGGTTGCTGAAATCCGGCCGGTTTTCCTTTATGGCGAATTTGAGCGCGAAAGTGGTCCCGACAGTGACAGCAGCCGATATGGCACCCTCCTTCAGCCCCTCCCAGTCCTTTAGAATCAGGGTGGTAGCAACCGCAGCGGCCGGAAGTGCCACAAGTATCACATCGGTCGATGTGCGCACGGCACTCTGGCTTTTGGTGGGGGTGAAAGCCACGGCCGCATCCTCCCCGAAAGCGGAGACCGGAAGCAGACACACCACAAATAAAATCAATATCTTTTGCCAGTTTTTGCGTGTTCTATTCTTCGGGAAATTTGTGCAATTCGAATCTTTAACAGTGGTCATTTTGCAAATTTCGTTAAAAATTTGTAATTTTGTGGGCTAATAGCGGTTTCGCGTTATTTACTGACTACCGAAATTAGTTTCTATTCTTATAATTATGAACGAAATTTTCGACCCTATAGTTTTCCAAAGCGTGGAATATGTCATGATTGCCTTGGCATTCATAGTATTTATATGCCTGCATTTCATAAGTCCGGGCTACGGAATGTTTTACACCTCAAAATGGGGTTCCACCGTCGGCAACCGTCTTGGGTGGATACTGATGGAGGCCCCGGTGCTTATATGCCTCTTTCTAATCTGGCTTGCCTCCCCCCGCAAATATGACTTCACCCTGCTGGTGCTTCTGACTCCGATGCTGGTGCATTATTTCCAGCGCACCTGCATATTCCCCTTTCTAATCAAGGGGAAAAACCGAATGCCGATAGCCATACTGCTGATGGGGCTGATATTCAACATAGTGAATGCGTATCTGATAGGCGGCTGGCTATATTTCATATCGCCGGAAGGCAGCTACTCCACCGACTGGCTGACCAGCCCCGAGTTTATTGCCGGTGCTCTCGTGTTTGCCGCCGGAATGATCATCAACATTCAGAGCGACCACATCATCCGACATCTGCGCAAGCCCGGCGACCGGCGACACTACATCCCCTATGGCGGAATGTTTCGATTCGTCTCCTCTGCCAATTATCTCGGTGAAGTCACGGAATGGGTGGGTTATGCCATCATGACATGGTCGATGCCGGGTGTGATTTTTGCTCTTTGGACTTTCGCAAACTTAGGTCCCCGGGCAAGATCCACCTACAAACGTTATGCCAATGAATTTGGCGAAGATTTCACAAAACTCAACAGAAAATACATTATCCCATTTATATGGTAACCAACCACGAAAAACTTTTCACACCCGGCAAGATTGGTCCGGTGGAGCTGCGCAACCGCTCCATCCGCAGCGCGGCATTCGAGGGAATGGGGCGCGACAATAATCCCACGGATATGCTCCGCGACTATCACTGGAGCGTGGCCGACGGCGGGGTCGGAATGACCACTCTCGCCTACGCCGGCATCAACCGCTCAGCCCTCTCTTTCGAGACCCAGCTCTGGCTTCGCCCTGAAATAGTCGGCTCTCTGCGTGAGATCACCGATGGCATCCATGAGCGCGGAGCGAAGGCCTCAATCCAGATTGGCCACTGCGGCAACATGACGCACATCAAGACAGCCGGGGGCATCCCGGTGGGTGCCTCCACAGGATTCAACCTCTACTCCCCTACCATCGTGCGCGGACTCCGCAAGGATGAACTGAAGCAGATGGCGAAAGATTTCGGCGATGCAGTGCGCACCGCACGCGACGCCGGATTCGACTGTGTAGAGGTGCACGCCGGACATGGATACCTTATCTCTCAGTTCCTTTCTCCCTACACCAACCACCGCCGCGATGAGTTTGGCGGCTCGCTTGACAACCGCATGCGTTTCATGCGCATGTGTATGGGAGAGGTGATGAAAGCCGCCGGAAGCGACATGGGTATTCTCGTGAAGACCAATATGCGCGACGGCTTCAAGGGCGGCCTGGAGATTGACGACTGCCTGACAGTGGCCAAGGAAATTGAAAACCTTGGCGCACACGCCCTCGTGCTGAGCGGAGGCTTTGTCAGCAAAGCCCCGATGTATGTCATGCGCGGAGAGATGCCAATCTACACGATGACCTACTATATGAAGCTCTGGTGGCTTAAATATGGAGTGCGTATGGTCGGTAAATACATGATACCCAAGGAGCCTTTCAAACCCCTATATTTCCTTGAGGATGCAAAGAGATTCCGCAGCGAACTTAAAATGCCCCTCGTATATGTGGGCGGTGTAGTAGACGGAGAGTCTATGGACAAGGCCCTCTCCGAAGGTTTTGACTTTGTCCAGATGGGACGCGCCCTGCTCAAGGAACCCGACTTCATCAATCAGCTTGCCCGCGAGGCGGCTCACCATTGCGGATGCGAGCATATCAACTATTGCATCGCCAGAATGTATAGCCGCGAGATGGCATGCCACTGCACTGTGCCTAATCTGCCAAAAAAAATCCAGAAAGAGATTGAGGAGATTAGGAAGAAAGGTTAGAGGTTAGTTTATGGAAGGATTTGAGGATTGAGGGTTAAGGATTAAAGACATGAAGACATCTAATGAATTGACTAAGGAGTTGAAAGATAAGTGGGCGCTGGTGACCGGAGCTGACGGGGGCATTGGCTTTGAGCTGTGCCGAGCTTTGGCTCGCAGAGGATGCAACATTGTGATGGCAAGCATCACAGTCGATCCGCTGCGCAAGGCCGCCACTGACATTCAGAAGGTTTTTTCCGTGGAGGCGATCCCTCTCACCGTCGACCTCACCGATGAAAACGAAGTCTCAATCATAGCGGCATTCCTGCTCAACCGCAAGATTGAAATTGATTTCCTCGTCAACAATGCCGGAATATTCAGTTTCAGGGAGCTCGCTGATACCTCCGACTCCAAGATTGCCTGCTTCATCGACCTCCACGTCAGGGCCACCACCATGCTTTCCACCCATTTCGCACGCAGATTCAAGGAGCGTGGTTCCGGACGCATGCTCAACATGTCGTCTATGTCTTGCTGGATGCCGATGCCCGGACTCGCCATGTACGCATCTACCAAGGCTTACATAAGAGTCCTTTCGCGATCGCTGCATTACGAACTGAAAGACTATGGAGCCTCCGTCACCGTGGCCACTCCCGGCGGAATTGCCACCGACCTCTTCGGACTCCCCGACAACCTGAAAAAACTCGCACTCCGTCTTCACGCCATTGAGGCTCCTGACTCTTTTGCAGAAAAGGCAATCAAGGCGATGCTAAAGGGGAAAAAGCAATATATCAACGGCTTCATCAATCGTCTCGCAATCGTATTCGTTGCCTCCACGCCCACATCTGTCCGTATGCTCGTGAAGAGAAAAATGCTCGACAAGGGAATTCAAAAATAACAATGCACAATGCACCTGAGACGGAATAAATTCTCAATTCTCAATTCTCAATTCTCAATTTATCCACTGATTGCCTTCGTGGGTGCGCTGGTGGTCTATTGGCTCACTGTCGATTCCGGAGCTTCCTACTGGGACTGCCCGGAATATCTGATTTCTGCCATACGCCTTGAGATAGGGCATCCTCCGGGAAACCCTGGATGGACGCTGACCCACCGCTTCGTCACCTCCTTCTTCTCCAACCCTGCCACCCAGGTGCTCGTGGTCAACCTCATGTCCGGGCTTTTCACGGCCCTCTCTGCAATGCTCCTCTGCATTGTCAGCATGTGCGTGATGAGGCTGTCGGTCGCCGGTTGTCGGTTGTCGGTGATGGGGATTGCGTCTGTGGCTGCCTCGCTCTGCTTCGCCTGGTCCGACTCGGCTTGGTATAGCGCGGTGGAGGCGGAGGTCTACGCAATGTCGCTCTTCCTGTCGTCGCTCACCATATGGATGGCCTTCAAATGGGCGTTTTCCCTTTCTCACGCCGCCAAGACACGCTGGTTTATAGCAATTGCCTATATCATTGGGTTCTCCCTTGGAGTGCATCAATTGAATCTCCTTGCCCTACCTGCTATCGCAATGATTATGACATCAGGGGTCAGAAGATGGAAAACCCACAGAAAACTCCGTCTGTCGGGAGCTTTCCTCGCCGGGTGCGCCGCAGTCGGAGTCATATTGAAAGTGGTGATGCCAGGCTCCATAGCCATTGCCGAATGTGCCGATGTCTTTGCCGTCAACAAATTAGGACTTCCTTATTGGTCGGGCGCAATCATATTCTGGTCTCTGTCTCTGATCATCATTCTTCTTCTCGCCCTGACATTCTCGAAAAAAACAGTTTCCAGTCGCGAGTCCCGGTCCCGACTCCATTTCAGCGAAGCCATGGGCAGCAGCTTTTGGGCATTAGCATTCCTTATGCTCGGACTCTCCGTCTATCTCTTAATTCCAATCCGCGCATGGGCCAATCCTCCCGTCAATGAGGGGGACCCCTCGACTGTGGGCCGCTTTGCCGACTATCTCGACCGCCGCCAGTATGGCACTGCTCCATTGCTCTACGGGCGTACGCCCAACAGCCGCATCATGAAGGTGGAGCGATTGAAAATCAGCGAATCCGGCGACACCACCTACGACTACAGCTGGAACGCAATGAAAGTCAAGGGCAAGGATATGCGCAAATTGGTAAAGGGAGCCCACATTCCCCGGAGAAGCCGGTTTCTGACGGAAGAAGACAAGGCGCTCAACAGCAAACTTGCCGCGGATTCCGCGGCAAGAGGTTATGCTGTGGCAGGAGTCAAAACCGAACCTATCTTCACACCCGAACTAAACATGCTGCTGCCTCGCATTTATTCCTCCTCACCCGACCAGCGGGAGGCCTACTGCGACTGGACCGGGATGTCCCCTCAGACCATGACTAAGGTAAGGATTTCGGAAGCCATCGACAGCATGGACCGCTACGTCGCGATGCGCAATGAGGAGGGGAATGAAACCGAATCTTACGAACTGCGCCCCACCTACCTGCAGTCGCTGACATACCTGCTCAGTTACCAGGTCGGCTACATGTATCTGCGCTATCTGATGTGGAATTTCAGCGGCCGACAAAACGACGTGGCTTCCACCGGGCAGATCGACCATGGAAATTTCATCACCGGAGTGCCCCCCATCGACAACCAGATGCTCGGCGACCAGTCGCTGCTGCCCGTAGAGATTGACTCCGGAAATGCCGGACACAACGTTTACTTCTGCATCCCTTTTATTCTTGGTCTGATTGGAATCATCTGGATGTTTTCGGCAAGAGGTGATGCAATCCATGTCGGCGGTATGAGAACCGCCGCATGCTATTCTCTCGTCCTTTTCCTGATGACAGGGCTGGCCATTGTAATCTATCTAAATCAGTCGCCGGGTGAACCTCGTGAACGCGACTATACATTTTTGGTAAGCTTCTGGACTTTTGCCATCTGGATTGCCATGGGAATGTTTTGGCTGATTCGCATCGCCAATAAGAAATGGCTGAAAGGGGTAGCCATAGCCTTTGTGTGCGCTATCCCTTTGTGGATGCTTGCCCAAAATTTCGACGACCACGACAGAAGCCACCGTAGTGCTACCCTCGACTATGCCGCCAACCTTCTTGAGTCGCTCGACGAGGATGCGATTCTCTTCGTCGATGGCGACAACTATATATTCCCTATATGGTATGCACAGGAGATCATAGGGGTGCGCCGCGACGTTGCGGTGGTTTGCAACTCATTTCTCGGAAGCGACTGGTATCTGCCCCAACTGATGACACCGCGCCATGGCTTCGACGGAATTGCCATGACTGCTACCGAGGGCGACGTAGCCCTCGGCAATTTCAACCTTATACGCCTTTCGGGAAGCGAAACCGACACCATTCCGGCAACTGAGGCGCTTGCGGAGATCTATGCCGACCAGTCGCCCACTCCCGCTTTCCGACATCGCTGGCTCCTGATGGGCAGAGATGGCAACGATTGGGTGTTCGACCTACTGTCGATTCCGGGAAAATCAGCCAATTCCACTGCCAGTCTCAGAGAGTTGGCCACAGTCGATATAATAGCAACCAACGCCGCATCCCGCTATCCGCGCCCAGTGTATTGGCATCAGAGCCTCTACCACAACAAGCTCTTCGGCTTTTACCCCTACACCAGACAGGGTCTTTTCACCCGGCGGCTGATGCCGGAGACCCCGGACTCTATCATACTCACCGAAGAGGCCCTCAATGCCTTGCCAAGGCTTAAATGGGGAGGAATCGAACGCATGGCATATCCCGGCCCGGATGTTGAGGCGCAGGCGCAGCTGCAGAGGGCTTCGCTGATACATCTTGCCGACGCGCTCTCCAAGGAAGGCCGACACGACATGGCCCTTCACGTCGCACGCATGGCCATGGTCAGGTTCCCCGCCGACATTATCCCTTTCAGCATCCGCCGCCATAACGACAGCATCTACTTCGAGGCGCGAAATCTCTCTAAGATTTTGACGCAATGCGGCAATGCTCTGGGCGACTCCGCTGCCATCAGAGAGGGACACCTCATCCTCCGCAACGACTCCATCCGGACTGAATCCTACATCCGCTATCGGCGCGGCATCCCCGCCTCCCGCCGATCCACCATTTCCCCCAGATCCAACAACCATTCCATACTTTTATAAAATCAATTTTTTGCAGTGTGGCAAAATTTTACTAAATTTGCAAGTTAAAAGGAAGGAGTCAAGATTAATTGCTCCGTCAAAATAAACTTATAGACCTATAAACCCATAAACCTCAAATTTTGCCTTGCAAAATTTGAATTAGTTATGATAACGAAAAAATACAATCTAATCAACAACATAGGCGGCTGGTTTGTCTTTCTTATTGCCCTCGCCACCTATTGGCTCACCCTCGAACCAACCGCTTCCTACTGGGACTGCGGAGAGTTTATCATACAGGCCGACAAACTCGAGGTAGGTCACCCACCGGGCAACCCCATCTTCATGCTTGTGGGTCGGTTCTTTGTCAATTTCGCCCCTAACGCCACCTACATTCCCCTTATGGTAAACGCCATGAGCGGACTTCTCTCGGCCCTCACAATCCTCCTTCTCTTCTGGACCATTTCCCATCTCGTGCGAAAGCTCACCGTGGCAGATGACTACGAGGGAGAACTGCCTCTATATAAATATGCAGTGATAATGGGCTCAGCTCTTGTCGGCTCTCTCGCCTACGCCTGGAGCGACACATTTTGGTTCTCTGCAGTGGAAGGCGAGGTGTATGCATTCTCCTCATTCTGCACAGCTTTGGTGTTTTGGCTTATCCTGAAATGGGAAAACCGATATGAACAACCTCATGCCGACCGATACCTTGTGCTGATTGCCTACATCATCGGTGTCAGTGTTGCGGTCCACTTGCTCAACCTGCTTTGCATCCCGGCTATCGTCCTCGTGTTTGCCTACAGGAAATGGGACAACATGAACGTTAAGAAATCGCTTTTGGCGCTTCTCGTGTCGTTTGCCATCATCTTCTTTGTGCTCTATGGTCTTGTGCCGGGATTCATCAAGGTGGCGCAACAGTTTGAACTCTTCTTCGTCAATACCCTCGGAATGGGCTTCAACAGCGGTGCTCTTGCCTACGCGCTTGCCGTGGTGGCCATATTCACATGGGCACTATGGGCCCTGAAGAAGCAACGCAGTGCGAATATGATCCGCATCTCTTTTCTCGCAGCCGTGCTGGTGTCGGGAGTGCTTTGGATTGGCAACGGAATCTGGATTGCAATTATCCTCACACTCCTGCTCGTGGCCCTGCTGTGGGGTTATCTCGGCAAGGCTGTGCCGGTGCGCGCGCTTAATATTGCCACTTGGAGCATGGCCATGATTTTCGTCGGCTATAGCAGCTACGCGCTGATCCTTATCCGCTCCACCGCCGACACCCCGATGAACCAGAACTCCCCCGACAACGTATTCGACCTTGCCACCTACCTCAACCGCGAGCAATATGGCGAGAATCCGCTTATCTATGGCGAGACGCTATTCTCACAGGTGCAGAAAAAACAGGTAGGAGCCTACACCGACACTCTTGGCCATACGCAAGACGGATACCCCGTCACTCTCACCACTCCGCAGTATAATTCTGTAGTGGAGCCGGGCAAAGCCCTCTACGTAAAGGGCGTGAAGGGCGCAACCGCCAAGTCGGATTATGGTTTCCTTTCCGATGCGGAGATTGCCCATAACAATAAACTGGCGGAGACCCGCAAGGATTACTACGTGAAGAAAGACTACAAGTCGGAGCCGGTCTATAACCCGGAACTCAACATGCTGTTCCCACGCATCTACAGCCGGCAGCATGAAGACAAATACCGCCAGTGGGTCAACCTTGACACCACAAGCTCCAATCTCGTGGCAATCCACGCCATAGACACATATGGCAACGAAGTCCCGGAACTCGACACTTACGCCGAACCGCAATATAATGAGCTGACCGGACGCGTGGCATATCCCCCCAGATATGCGTTTAAGCCTTCTTTCTCGCAAAACCTGGCTTACTTCTTCAACTATCAGCTCAACCACATGTATATGCGCTATTTCATGTGGAACTTTGCCGGACGCCAGAACGACATCAACAACCAATCCGGCGAACTTGACGCAGGCAACTGGATTTCCGGTATCCCATTCATCGACAACGCACGCCTCGGCGACCAGAGCCTCCTTCCCGACGACCTCGGGAAAAACAACCCGGGCCATAACGTCTTCTACATGCTTCCGCTCATCCTCGGTCTGCTCGGTCTTTGCTGGCAGTCGTTTGAGGATCGACGTGGCATTGAGCAGTTCTGGGTCATTTTCTTCCTCTTCTTTATGACGGGTATCGCAATTGTGCTATATCTTAACCAGGTTCCCAACCAACCACGTGAGCGCGACTATGCCTTCGCCGGCAGTTTCTATGCCTACGCCATCTGGATTGGCATGGGGGTGGCCTGCATCTGGAAACTCCTCTGCATGCTGCCATTCGTCAAGAAGAAAAACCTCAAGCCGGCTATGGCTTGGGTGGCTGCCGTGGTGTCGCTTATAGTGCCGCTGCAGATGGTGTCGCAGACTTGGGACGACCATGACCGCTCAGGCCGATACGCAATGCGCGACTTCGCCATCAACTATCTCAACAGCCTTGAGCCAAACGCCATAGTCTTCTGCAATGGCGACAACGACACTTTCCCTCTCTGGTATGTCCAGGAAGTGGAGGGTGTGCGCCCCGACGTCAAGATCATCAACCTAAGCTATCTCAACTCCGACTGGTATGCCAACCAGCAGCGTATGCAGAGCTACGATGCCTCCCCGGTGGATTTCACCGCCCAACCGTCGGACTACGCCTACGGTCAACTCGACGTGACGCTACCGGGCCATGGCGGCGAAGCCAATCTTTTAGAGGCCCTAAAGGAACTTTATGCCAACAAGTCCAATTCAAGATATGGCTATCCGATGCTGTCGGCATCTATGCTCACAATCCCGGTCGACAAGAAGAAAGTGATCGAAAAGGGTCTCGCGGCCCCGGAAGATTCACTGCTTATAGAGGATGAAATTGTCGTCGACCTTTCCCAGGCCTCTGCAGTGGCGGCAAAGGGATATATCGGACTCGGCGAACTCCTTATGCTCGACCTTATTGCCACCAATGCCGCCAACGGTTGGGAACGCCCCATCTATTGGGCTTCCACCGTGGGTCCCGACTATCACCTCAGCCTTACCCCCTACGTGAGGAGCACCGGCATGGTGCATCAGCTTGTGCCGACAATCCAGGCCGACATGGCCCCACGCACCGACCGCGCCTATAATGTAGTGAAAAACTACCTCTGGGGTGGCGCCGACAAAGCTTCCGACAGCAACAAGATCTACTACGACGAGACTGCACGCCGCATGCTGGTTTCCACTCGCACATCGATGGTAGATGTCGCCACCCAGCTACTCGCCGAAGGCGACATGGCGCAGGAATCCGGCGACAAGGCAAAGGCGATGGATAAGTATAAGAAGTCAGCGGAAATCACCGACCTTGTGCTGTCAAAAGTGAGCGACAAGGCCGCCCCCTACGCTCTCTCTACCGCCCTCTCACTTGCACAGCTCAATTGCGAACTGGGCGACAGCAGCGTGCTCAACGACCCAAAACGAATCGAACGGGGCCTTGGTCAACTGCTCACCCTCATCGACAAGTATGGCCAGAATGTGAGATACAACCGCACCATGCGCTTCAACTTCGGCAATCCCTCGATGACCTACGAAAACGCCCTTATTCCTTATCAGTATTACCGGCTCATTGAACTTTACAACCAGTATGGAGGAGACTCCAAGAAAGTGGAGGAGATTCTCAACAAGTATGGCCTCAACAGCAATGAACTGAAACAGGAATATGAGCATTATCTCCGCGCCCGCAGCGGTCAATACTCTTCTTCCGATGGAATCACATGGGAAGACTTCGAGGAGGAGATTGCCAAGTATTGCGAGATTGCCAACGAAATGGCATCTCTCTCGCCCGAAGAGTATGCCTCCCGCTCCGCTGATGAGCGGCAGATTGACTCATTGGTTTATGCCGTGATTGAATATTATCTCCAGTGCGGCGGGAAGGAGGAGAACCTTCAGAAATATGAACAATACCAGCGGCTCGACATGGCGAGGGCAAAACGCCTGAGCGAGCAGAGCCAAGGACTGTAATTAATGCACAATGCATAATTCACAATGCACAATATTTGCCATGTGAACATTGCAATGTGCGGTAAAGATTGTGAATTGTGAATTGTGCATTGTGCATTGAACGAAGAATCCCTGCGATACTAAGGCTTGTCGCTTTCCGGCGCGATGTGATCTTTCGCGCCGGAGGCGAGAAGCCTTCGGTTTTTCTCAGCTTCGACGACGGGCCTATTCCCGAATCCACTCCCCTGCTCCTCGATATGCTTGCCGATGCCGGTGCCTGCGCCACATTCTTCATGGTGGCCGACAACGCACGCCGTTATCCCGACCTCCACGATGCTGTCGTCAGGGCCGGACACGCAGTCGGCAACCATACTTTCCATCATCGCCCACCCTATAAAGACAGCACGTCTGAACTGATGAAAGACGTTGCGCTTGCCGATTCCTATCTCCATTCAAGGGTTTTCCGTCCTCCCCACGGACTCATGTGGCCCCGGCAGCAGAAAGCTCTTGCCGATGCCGGATATCGGGTGGTAATGTTCGACCTAAACACCCTCGACTATCGTCAAGACCAAACTCCCGATAAAATTGTTGAATTAGTAGGGAGATATGTGCGTCCGGGGTGCATTATCAACTTCCACGATTCTCTGAAGTCGATCGACAAACTCCGCATCGCACTCCCAAAAATTCTCACAATGCTCCGCCATCGGGGCTATACCTTTGAAAAATTAAGTTAGTTATGAATAAAATTCGCGCTGCCGTAGTTGGCTACGGCAATATCGGCCACTTTACAGTGGAGGCCCTTGAGGCCGCTCCGGATTTTGAAATAGCAGGCGTGGTGCGCCGTAATGTTGCCGAAATACCGACAGAACTGAGACCCTACAAGGTCGTCACCGACATCCTCGACCTTGGGCAGGTGGATGTCGCCATACTCTGTACTCCAACCCGTGAGGTGGAGAAATATGCTCTTCAGTTTCTCGCTATGGGCATCAACACAGTCGATAGTTTCGATATCCACACCTCCATTCCCGACCTGCGCCGCACTCTCGATGCCGCCGCAAAGAAAGCCGGGAAGGTGTCGGTGATCTCCGCCGGATGGGATCCGGGCAGCGACTCCGTGGTGCGCACACTGATGCAGGCCGCCGCCCCCAAAGGTATCACCTATACCAATTTCGGCCCTGGCATGAGCATGGGCCATACCGTTTGCGTCAAGTCAAAACCCGGGGTGAAGAATGCCCTTTCGATGACTATGCCAAAAGGCGACGGAATGCACCGTCGCATGGTCTATGTCGAACTGGAGGATGGCGCAAGGCTGGAGGATGTGGCAAAGGCTGTGAAGGAAGACCCATATTTCGCTTCCGACGAGACCCATGTGATGGCTGTGGAGAGCGTCAATGAGGTGAAGGATATGGGCCACGGAGTGCACATGGTGCGCAAAGGTGTCTCCGGAAAGACGCAAAACCAGCGTTTTGAGTTTAACATGTCGATATGCAATCCCGCCCTCACTGCTCAGCTCCTTGTAGGCGTGGCTCGCGCCGCAATGCGTCTTTCTCCCGGTGTCTATACCATGGTGGAAATACCTGTCATCGACCTTCTCCCCGGCGACCGCGAATCCCTCATAGCCCATCTCGTATAAGATACAAGATAATATAATTGGGTATAAAAAACGGCTTGCTATGCGCAAGCCGATTTTTTTGTCTTTGCATGGAACATTCGGCTTTAGCCGAATGAAAGATGTCCGGCGGCTAAAGCCGCCGGCTCCATACTAAGTGGATTATTTGCGGATGAACTTCTTGCCGTTCTGGATAAGGATACCCTTGGCATCAGAGTTAACGCGCACGCCCAGCATATTGTAGATAGGAGCGTTCTCATCGTTTGCAGCAGCAATGCCATTTACGCTGCCTTCTCCAGTATATTCGCCAATCATGTTCATGACAACAGTATCTGTCACGTTGCCTTCTTCATCCTTGACATCCTTTAAGAATGCAAGCTGGGTCGGTTTTTCTTTTGTAAATACATACGGGCCGCCGGTCATCTTGGAACCAGTAGCGAATACATAGTAGTGAACATCTGCCATTACAGGGAATACAAATGCGGCATTTGCTGAAGGATAGCTGTCAGCAGTTGCCTCTTTATCGCCACCAACAAGAATTCTATAGGGCCACATGATGCATCCTGTGCCATCTTCTACGTAATTTGCAATGTCAGCAGCAGTTGTGTCAAGAATACCTTCTTCACCGCTTGAGGGAAGCGCAATCTTGAAAGAAGTGCCATCAAGGCCTGCAACTTCGCTCGCAAGCTCAATGTACATTTCGTAAGCGATGACACCTGCTACAGAAACTTCGCCGTTGGCCATTTCTCCCGCGATAACATAGTTGTTCTTGTTTAGAGATGCCTGTGCAAAAACTGTCAGATAGCCATTAGCCTTGACATCATAGTCAAACACCCATCCTTTGGTGATTGCTGGATTGTTGATATCTGTGATAGCAGAGGGATTGGTTTCGCCTACAGCTCCCTCAAACGGGTCATTAGCATTGCTTTCCTTTGAGTAAGCAACGTTGTTGACAACGTATGAAGTTAGGCTCAATTTGTTAATGTTGGAACCGCAGCAATTATCAAGGAATGATGTTGAAAGCACTACGCTTTCAGTCTCTGCGATAACGGTACCTGCTTCGCGGGAAACCTTTGAGCTGTCGAATTTGTTGTCATCAGCACTCCAGTTCCAAGCAGCTGCTATGGAAGCGTTGCTGGTGTTGAGATAGCCACATTCCTGCTGCGCGAAAGCATTTGCGCAGAGAGCGGCAGTTGCAATAAGTAAAAGTCCTTTTTTCATAACTTTTGTTTGAATTGTTAATGATTGTTGGTTATTTCTGTTGGATTCCACACCCAGGAATTTCTGGGTGTGGAATTGTTTTCATTTAGTTTTTGTCTCCTGTAAATGTAAAGATGTAGATCGTCTGTTTCAATCCGACCTTAATGGAAAGAGTATACTGGATTGTTGCCTGTCCGTTGACGATTCTTCCATTGAAAGATGTGCCAAAGCCGTTGGTTGGCTCACCGTTGTAGAACATGTAGCCATTGGAGTAATTCACCACATTGGCAAGACTTTCCAAATTGACATCCAGACCTTCGCAAAGAGCTACCACATTTGTCACGTAAGCTTCCGAACCAGGAGTGAAAGTCAATGAGCCGGAGGCACTGTCGCCGGTTTCTGCACCATTGAGGGTCTTTGTCCAGGTGCCTGTATATGTCCCCTGTATGTCAAGTTCGGGATTCCCTTGCGGACCCGGATCGATATATCCCACCGAGTTGTCGCATGATGCCAATCCGGCACACACGAAGAAGAGGAATAATGTCTTTATTATATTGTTCATCTCTTTAAGATTATTTGGATTACTTGAATTTAAAGTTCTGACACTCGATTAATAACCGGGGTTTTGGTCAGCGATGCTGAGTGCTGTGTTGGCGCTGAGCTCAGAATCGGGTATCGGACGCAACCATTTCACCTCACCCTGGGCATTAGCCATGTCGGCACGGCTTTCGATAGAGCGTGCAAATGCGATGTTGTATCTCACGAGCTGCTTTGTGCGTTTGATGTCAAACCAGCGTGTGCGCTCTGCATACAACTCACGTGCACGTTCGTCAAGAATCAAGTCGAGAGATGTCTGCGTGTAGTTGTAAGGGGTGGTGTACTGAGGTTCGTATTCAGAGAAAGATCCGAGAGTTGCAAGCCCCGCACGGTTTCTCACCGCATTGACTTTGGCAAGAGATTTGTCAGGCTCGTCTGCGAGAAGGTAAGCCTCAGCTGCGATTAGATACATATCGCTCACGTGATAGATGGGGAGGTCGCGATAGCATGCTCCGCTTGTCACCTGTGCGCTGGCCGGATCATCATATTTCTTGACGCATACACCATTGCCATCAGCTTTGGAATAGAAAGAGTCGGACGACATAGTGTCTTTCGTGTAGCTTCCGTCCTCATTGAAATAATATACTACAACGGTCTCATCGGTAAGGATTGCCGCCTGTGGCTTGTTGATGCCGTAGGCATCAGTCTCAAACTTCTTGGTCTGTGATTTCAGTGTTGCAAGTTCAGCCTCAGCCTCAGCCTCAGTCACGTAGTAGGGCCAGTATTTATAGGCTATTGGTTGCCCGGCAAGTTCCTCTGCTGTGCAGTTCCAATATGCCATGTAGCCCTCAGTGCCCCAGTGTGCCTGCTTGATGCCTTCCTTAATCTCGGCAACGGGATTATAGAATACGTTCATGAAAGTCGCATCCCAACGTTTGTCGCCCTTTTCAAAGAGATAAAGGGATTTTGTGGAGGGCATGTTGGTGCCACCTGATCCGGTCCCTTTCATGCCTGTGTTGATGCAGTCGCCCCAATATGCGATATAGTCGTTCTGGATACTGTGGCCGCGAGATATGCCTTCCTGACGCAGATACTGGAAAGAGAAAATCTCTTCCTGGTTGCCTTCGTTGAAGGGACTCCATTTCTCTGCAAACGACAATGTGAGCTGAATGCCATTGATTGCTTTCTCTGCCCATACGGCAGCCTTTTCAAAGTTGGAATGTGAGTTCACCTTGTATGTGCCCTGTATGTCATCCACCACTTCAGTGTCGAGATCCCAACCGCTTACGAGATAGTAATACGCCAGCAATGCAGCCACAGCTTGTTTGCTTACCACTCCAGAGTGGTTTGTGGCATCAAGACCGGAATTATCGTAAAGGTCTTCGAGAGTTTCGATTTCTGAAGCATATATTTCTTTAATCGGAGTGCGGGGATAGTCACGGTTTGAGTCGTTGATGTACCATGTAACGTATGGAACATCGCCAAACTGCTGGGTTAGCAGATAGTAGCCGTATGCGCGTAGGAACTTCCCTTCCCAACCAAGCTGGGAGTCTTCGCCATTAAATTTGATCATTGCATTGGCATAGTTGATTGCCTTGTATGCATTGGTATAGTAGCTCTTGATATTGCTGTCGCTGGCGTTGAAGGTATATTCACTATAGGTGCCGTCGTTGCCGCTTCGAGGATTTATGTACAGGTCGGCGCCCTGGTCGTGGAGCACGATGTTGGTCGCAAACGTGGAGAATGCGTTGTAGGTAGTGGCACGCAGGCTCTCCGGATTGGTGGTGATGTATTCCTCACCATTGGAGTTCCCGGCCGAGGGGTTGTCAGGGGTCAGGAAGTCTGAGCACCCGGTGAAAGCCACGGCAGTGAGAACACCTAATGATATATATATTGCTAATTTCATTTCTTTTTAATGTTAAGAATTAGAACTTGATGCTCAGACCGAGCTGATAAGATGTGGTGCTCGGGCCGTCGGTCTTGGTGCTTGCAGTTGCCCATTCCGGATCGAAGCCTTTATACTTGGACCATACAAATGGGTTGGCGATTGTGCAATAGATGCGAGCCTGTTGGCAACCGATATGCTTGAGGATATTCTTAGAGAAAGTGTAGCCAAGAGTGATGTTCTTCACTTTCCAGAAAGAAGCGTCAGTTACGGCCTTTGCGCTGTCCCAGTAGCTCTTTGCAGGGCCTACACCGTCGCTGTCGCCATAGTTGGGGAAGGGGAATGAGCCATAGTGGGTCTCAGTCTGATATACCGGGTTGATGTAGGTGCCGTCGGCATTCACGCCGTCGCAGTCGATGAGAGCTCCGGCCGGGATGTAATAGTCCATGGCCATCTTGCCGCGACCGCGGTCGTGGTAGTCATACCAGTCGGCGGCAAGGAAGGGAGAATAGACATGTCCACCCTGTTTTGTGTAGATTGAGAATGAGAAGTCAAGGCTACCCCAGTTCTTGGGAAGGGTGTAAGTAAGGTTTGAAGTGAAACTTCCTACGAAATCCGGCTCACTGTTGAGAAGCACTCGGTCGTTTTCAGCATCCCACTTGCCATCGCCGTTTACATCCTTTACCATCGGCTGTCCTTCAGTGATTCCGTAGCAAGCATAGTAATAGTCGCATTCCCTGACAGTCTCACCTGGAGTGAAACCATTTGCTATGGCCACTTCATGATCAGGCACTGTCATGTTCTTGTCGCTGACGATACCCTGGAATACATATGTATATACATTGCTGATGGGAAGACCCACAAAGAGAGAGCCTGTAGCGCTGGAAGAAACAATTTCATCGGCAACACCATTAATCTCAAGCACCTTGTTGCGGTTGTGAGAGAAGGTCAGGCTTGTGGTCCAATACCAGTTGCGGGTATCAATGTTGACAGAATTCAAGGCAAGTTCGACACCAGTGTTTCTTACAGAACCAACATTGGTCGACATTGAAACACCACCGGATTCAAGTGGAAGTTCTACTTTATAGAGAAGGTCTTTAGATGTCTTGTTGTAGAAGTCGATGCTACCGGTCAGACGGTTGTTGAGGAAGCCGAAGTCAACGCCCACGTTAAACTCGTAAGACTTTTCCCAACCGAGATTGGCATCCACGATGCCGTTGGCATAGTAGCCGGTGTAGTAAGAGTCGCCGAAGGGATAATAAACAGGATCTCCGATGCCTACAATAGAAGCATAGTTGCCAATGCCCTTGTTGTTGCCGGTCACACCGTATGCGATGCGAAGTTTCAGGTTGTTGAGCCATTGCTTCTGGAGGAAGCTTTCTTCTGCGATGTTCCATGCCACAGCCACAGAGGGGAAGGTTGCCCACTTATGTCCGGGAGCAAGTTTCGAGCTTCCGTCACCTCGAATAGTCGCTGTAATCATGTAGCGTTCCATAAGGGCATAGTTTACGCGGAATGCGTAAGACATGAGGCTGCTCTCACTATAGCTTGAGGAGTCGCTCTTGTTGTCAGTGCCGCTACCCATGTTCCACCAGTCGGTGCTGTCCATCACATTGTTCATCAGATAATAATAGTTTTCCGACTTGCCCCTTTCCATTGAGAAGAGAGCCAATGCATTGACAGAGTGTATGCCGTTGAAAGTGCGGTTGAAATTGATGGTGTTGTCCCAAGTCCAGCCAAAGCTGTTGTAGTTGGTGACAGTGGCGGTATTATATACGTATGTTGGATCGTCTTCTGCCATCGATGGGTCGTTGCCGGCGTATGTAAGGCCGCTGACGGGGTTGATATAGCCGTCGAAATGTCCGTTGCGGTAGTAGGTGAACGAAGGAGAGAATGTAGTCTTGACATTCAGACCTTTCATGATATCCAACTGCAGGTAGGCATTTCCGAGCATACGGTATGTCTTGCGCTTGTCATTGGTATTGCGAAGGGCCTCAAGCGGGGAAACGAAATCAGAGAACTGGTTGCCGTTTGTGCCAAGAGTACCGGAGTAGGCGGGTTTGTGGATGATGTTGCCGTCTTCGTCGTATGGGATTGAGAATGGGTTGACGCGATATGCACCTGCGATAGAGTTGTCGTCGGCATACGTGTTCTTGATATAGGCCATATTGACATTGAATCCGGCGCTTATCACCTTATTGATACGGGCATCGACACTACCCTTGAAGTTGAACATTGTCTTGCCATCGCCGACATAGATACCCTCTTCCTCGTTGATACCAACACCGAAGTGGTAGTTGACAGTCTCGCTTGAACCGCTGACAGCCACATAGTGGTTTTGCTGGTGTCCGTCCTTTGTCACAAGTCCTGGCCAGAAGTAGGTCTCATCATTTGCGAGCATTCTCTTGAGGGCGAACTCAGAAGTTGGGTCGGAGCTGTCTACCTGAAGCAGACACTGGCCGACTGTGGAGTAGGGCATTCTGTAGGTAGGCTGACCTCCGCCACCCGACATAGGCTCAAGAAACTTGGCGAAACGGTAGCTATAGAATTGTTGTCCGTCCATCCACTCCGGCATACGGGAAACCTTGTTCCATCCATAGTAGCCATCGTAGGTAATGTTTGCCTTGGTGTTTTTCTTCACGTTAGTTCCACCCTTGGTTGTCACCATTACGACACCAGCAGAAGCACGTGAGCCATAAATGGCGGTAGAGGAGGCGTCTTTCAATACGTCGACGCGTTCGATGTCCTGTGGGTTGAGGAAGTCAATGTCGGAGCAGATGACTCCATCTACCACGAAAAGCGGGGTTGTGCTACCATTAATAGAAGACTGACCGCGGATTTCTATTGAAACAGTACCATTGGAACGTCCGGTAGCCTTTGTGATGTTAACGCCGGGCACAGTACCCTGAAGGTTTTCAAGTGCCGAAACAGCACCCTTGGCATTAAGTTTTTCGGTATCAACTGTTGAGACAGAACCGGTAAGGTCGGATTTCTTGATCATACCGTAGCCGACTACCACGAGTTCGTCGAGTGCCTGGCTGTCTTCGTTCATTCTCACATTGATTACGGTGCGGCCGTTGACATTCTCAGTCAGATCGGCATAGCCGATGTAGGAAAAGACAAGTTTACCCTTTGATGGGACATTCTTGAGGGCGTAGTTGCCGTCAAGGTCGGTAGCAGTACCGTTGCTGGTTCCGGCCACCATGACTGTTACTCCAATCAAGGGTTCGCCTGTCGCGTCGGTCACCGTACCGGTGACGTCGATGTTCTGCGCGAACAGAGGGATTGCCACAAAGAGGACAACCAGGGTCAGGAGTGCTTTTCTGAGTCCCGACCTTTCCCGTTTCGATGTTAGTTTAGAATAGGTCATAATCCATGTTTATGTTGTTTGTTGTTTATTTTAAGGTTTTTTTGGTTAAATGTATTAGGTAAGTTCCCGCCCCGAATCGTAT
>CAYMBR010000042.1:0-21117 GCA_964388725.1 uncultured Sangeribacter sp.
ATAAGCTGAAGGAAGTCGGATTCGGAGAGGATGGGGATGCCGAGTTTCTGGCACTTCTCAAGTTTGGAAGGACCCATATTCTCACCGGCAAGCACAAAGGAGGTTTTCTTGGAGATGCTACCGACATTTTTTCCGCCGTTTGCTTCGATTATCTCCTTATATTCATCACGGCTATGATGTGCAAAAGTACCTGAAATCACAATCGACTTTCCTTCGAGAGCATTTCCTGCGGGCCGGATCTTATCCTCGCTGAGTTGCATCTGCAGGCCATCGGCAGTGAGTCGGTCGATGGTGTCGATATTGACAGGATCACGCAGGAAATCATAGATACATTGAGCCACAATAGGACCGACATCTGGAATTGCCTGAAGTTCTTCAACGCTCATTTGCCTCAGATGCTCCATGCTTACAACGCTTTTTGCCAGACGTTTAGCAGTGGTCTCGCCCACATTGGGAATAGAAAGAGCATAAATCACCCTTTCAAAAGGCACTTGCCTGGAGTCATCGAGCCCCTTCATGATACGCTCAGCACTCTTGTCGCCAAACCTCTCGAGAATTGAGAGTTGTTCTTTTGTGAGGTCATAGAGGTCGGCCGGTGTCGTAGCCAGATTTTTGTCGTAGAGCAATTCAGCGGTCTCCTCCCCTATTCCGTCAATATTCATCATCCGCCGGGCGCAGAAATGCTCAATGCGTCCGGTTATCTGGGGGCGGCATCCATATTTATTCGGACAATACCATGCCGCATCCCCTTCATTCTTATGAAGGGGAGTACCGCAAACCGGACATACCGATACGAATTCTATAGGTTTGGCATTAGGTTCTCTTCTATCCTTGTCGACACCAGTAATTTTGGGTATAATCTCGCCACCCTTCTCCACATAGACCCAGTCATGCTCATGGATGTCGAGTTGTCTCATTATGTCGGCATTGTGAAGGGATGCACGTTTGACGATGGTGCCCGACAAAAGCACCGGTTCGAGATTGGCTACGGGAGTAACCGTACCCATCCTTCCGGTCTCAAAACTTACGAAATTAAGTTTTGTACAGGCATTTTCGGGATTGAATTTGAAAGCCACAGCCCAACGTGGGGATTTTGCAGTGAATCCAAGGTTCAGTTGCTGACGCAGGGAATTTACCTTGAAAACAAGACCATCCGTAGCTACAGGCAAAGATTTTCGAGCCTCATCCCAATAGGAAATATAATCGTTGACATCTGATTCTGAGTGAAGAATTTTCATCTTGCCCGATACCTTGAAACCCCAACGGCGTGCCGCCTCCATATTGTCGTAGTGGGTGTCGCAGGGGAGGTTGTCGGAAAGCAGATAATAGAATATGGCATCAAGATTGCGTTTTGCGACCTCGCGAGGATCCAGGGTTTTGAGTGTGCCACTCGCAGCATTCCGGGGATTAGCAAAGAGTGGTTCTTCATTGTATTCGCGCTCCTTGTTGAGTTGCTCGAAAACTTTCCAAGGCATAAGTATCTCGCCCCGGATCTCGAATTTTTCTGGCCAGTCTCCAGGCTGGAGTACAAGAGGAATACTGCGGATAGTCTTAACGTTGGCAGTGACGTCATCACCCTGGGTGCCATCCCCACGAGTGACAGCACGAATAAGCCGTCCATTCTCGTAAGTTATTGAAATTGAAGTGCCATCATATTTCATTTCGCCAGTGATTTCGAAATTTTCACCTTCGAGACCTTTCCGCACACGGTCAAACCACTCATCGACTTCACCAATAGAATAAGTATTGGCCAAGGATAGCATCGGGCGTTCATGCACCACATGATCGAAACCTTTAGTAAGGTCTGAACCCACGCGCTGAGTCGGCGATAAAGGGTCAGCAAACTCCGGATACTGATTTTCAAGAGCCTCCAGCTCCTTCATCAGCATATCAAACTCCATGTCGGATATTTCAGGCGAATTCAACACATAGTAGTTATGATTGTGGCGATTAAGGATATCGCGCAATTCGTGAATTCTACTCTCTGCATCCATGGTATTCAATATTCAAAATTCAACATTCAAAATCATATCTCACATCCCAAAGAAACAGCGCCTCCCCCGGCATAGACTGGCCAGCACAGCATCTGTCCTTTTTACTGATGACATTCTCAAATTGCTCCAGCGACATTTTCCCTCTTCCTACCTCCACGAGAGTCCCCACCACCGCTCTCACCATATTTCGTAGAAAACGGTCGGCGATAATAGTGAAGACCGCAAAATTGTCACCCTCCATTGTCCATTTAGCATGAGTCACATTGCAGATATTGGTTTTTGCATCGCTATGAAGTTTTGCAAACGAGGTAAAGTCGTCGGTTGTCAGCAGTTTTGCGGCGGCCTCATTCATTTTGTCAATGTCGAGGCGATTCGGACAATACCAGGACAATGGATAGAAAAATGGTGTTTTTTCAAATGCCACAAAGTATTTATATGTGCGACTTGTGGCATCAAATCTGGCATGGAAATCATTAGCCACTTCGAAAATATCATGTATGGCAATGTCTTTTCCCACCAGGCGATTGAGAGAGACAAGGAGTCTTCCTTTGTCAGGCAAAGGCATATCATAGTCGAAATGGGCATACATGACACGGGCGTTTACTCCGGCGTCAGTGCGACCGGCACCCAAGATGGATATGTCCGTTCGCAAGGCTGTGGTCATTGCCTTCTCTATCTCCTCCTGCACGCTTAAGGCATTTGGTTGCCTTTGCCAGCCATGAAAGGGGGCGCCACGATATGCTAATTTCAAGAAGTATCTTGCCATTTTTAATCAAATGCAGTAAAGTCGCATCCTGCTAATAACGTTCAAGATAGGTGATGCCATAGAGGCCCGACTTGTAGATGTTGAGGAATTGACGACCCTCTTCAGCGGTGATACGGCCTTCCTTCATAGATTTGGACACCCATGTCTCAAGGTTTCTGACCAGTTTTTTGGGATTATACTCCACATAGTCGAGTACGTCGGCTACGGGTTCGCCATCGATAACCTGCTCGATTTCGTAGCCATCCTTATCGCAGGTGATATGCACGGCAGCGGTATCGCCAAAAAGATTATGCAGGTCGCCCAGAATTTCCTGATAGGCACCAACGAGGAAAACGCCAATATAATAAGGTTCTCCGGTCTTCAGCTGGTGGACAGGAAGAGAATGGCTTACGCCCTGCGGAGCCACAAATCGGTTGATCTTTCCATCCGAGTCACAAGTCACGTCCTGGATGGTGCATTCGTGGTTTGGTTTCTCATCAAGTCTGCTGACCGGCATGATTGGGAACATCTGGTCGATGGCCCAGGTGTCGGGAAGCGACTGGAAGAGGGAGAAATTACAGAAGTATTTTTCGGGCAGCATACGAGCCACCTTGCGTAGTTCTTCCGGCGGATGCTTCATGCTGCGGGTGATATCGTGCACATCGCGAGCCACACTCCAGAAAAGTTTCTCAATCTGAGCCCTTGTGGTAAGGTCAAGAAGACCAAGGCTGAAAAGTTCGAGGGCTTCCTCACGAATCTGCAGGGCATCGTGCCAATCCTCAAAGACTCTCGACGAGTCAATCTTATCCCAGATGTTGTACAACTCACGGGTAAGTTCATGAGCGCCTTCCGGGAGTTCATCGTTGTCGTTCCAAATTGGAAGTTGAGTGGTCTCGAGAGTTTCAATAATCAGCACCGAATGGTGGGCAGTCATTGAACGACCGGACTCAGTGATGATATTTGGATGACGCAGACCATTTTTATTGCAAACATCAGACAAAGCCGACACGGCATCGTTTGCATATTCCTGGATTGAATAGTTCATTGAGTTTTCACCGGAAGAAGAACGAGTGCCGTCGTAGTCCACTCCAAGGCCACCACCAATGTCGACAAAATCGATATTGAATCCGGACTTGGAGAGTTGGACATAGAATTGCATAGCCTCGCGCAGGGCATTCTTGATTCGGCGAATCTTGGTGATCTGGCTACCGATATGGAAATGTATAAGTTTAAGGCAGTCGGTCATCTTATTTTTCTCCAGGAATTCCAGAGCCTCGAGCAGTTCGCTTGAGTTAAGGCCGAATTTGCTGACATCTCCACCAGACTCTTCCCATTTTCCACTACCGGCAGAGGTAAGTTTTATGCGAATGCCGATGTTGGGGTCAACCTTCACCCTCTTCGCCACCTTCATGATAAGGCGCAGTTCGTTGAGTTTCTCCACCACGAGATATATGCGACGTCCCATCTTTTGGGCGAGGAGGGCAAGTTCGACATAATCCTCATCCTTATATCCGTTGCAAACGACAAGGGAATTCTCATGGGTATTGACAGCAAGGACGGCATGAAGTTCGGGTTTAGAACCGGCTTCCAGTCCGATATTATACTTGTTGCCATGGCTGACAATCTCCTCAACCACCTGACGCATCTGATTGACCTTGATGGGATAGACGAGATAGTTGTCTCCCTCATAATTGTATTCAATGCTGGCCGCCTTGAAACAGCTTGTGATCTTACGGATTCTATCGTCGAGGATATCCGGGAAACGCAGGAGCATAGGAGCAGAAATGTCGCGCAGTTTCAGTTCGTCGAGCACCTGGCAGATGTCGACCGGTGCATAACCCTGTTTTGGTGTCACCTGCACATGACCCTTGTCGTTGATGCTGAAGTAGTTCAGTCCCCATCCCTGTATGTTGTAGAGTTCACTTGAATCTTCTATTCTCCACTTTCTCATCGATTGTAATTTTGAATTTTGAATTTTGCTTTGCTTAGACAGAAGTATAGCCAGAATGAGCGAATCAAATTATGGCTGGGTCTGTGGCTGTGGTTGTTGCGGACGGGCAAGGATCTCAAATATCCGGGTATAAATTTCAGTGCGCTTACGTGCGATTTTAAACTTATCGGTATATTGCCTTGTGCGCAACTGGCCTTCGATGTAAAGCTTCATACCCTTGCGGATATATCGTTCGGCATACTGGGCCTGTTCTCCGGTCATCACAATATTGTGCCATTCGGTGACCTCGTTATTGCCACGGATTTCATTAGTAGCGAGAGAGAAATAAGCCACAGCGAAATCTTTTTCGGGGTATCTGACCTCCGGGTCAGCACCCACATTACCAATCAGTATAACTTTATTGATGCTCATGATTGTTAAAATTTATGTGCCTTAAGCCTAAGTCCGGTCTGCTCCTGCAAGCCGAACAAGAGATTCATGATATGGACAGCGTCGCCGGCGCCACCGCGCATACGGCAGTCGGCAATCACAGTGACGGTCAAAGTATCGGATTCAAGTTTCTGAAGAGAAATCAGGGTTTTTTGAGTCCCTTCCACCTCATAGCCCGGCATGATGCGCGAGATGGTGAAAGAGAAGTTGTGGTCGTCGTATAAATCCGCGTAGATCTTAAAAAGTTCATCGATTTCAAGGTTGCAAGGAAGACTGACAGATACTTTAAGACCACGCTCCGAAACCGATTCTTCAGAACGAATTAAGGACACATTGCCGGTGAAAGAATTTTGGGTTTTGCTTAGTACCTGAAGAATTTCCTGACGAGCCATCTCCGTCTTCTCGGGCGTGTCGATGTCTTGAGGGCAAGCATATTCAACAGTCAGATTTCCTTTGAGGAGCAGATGCCTTGCGAGAGGATAAAGGCCAATGATAGCAGCAGCGGCGATAGATCTTGCCACGACGGCTCTCTTGCAACCTCTGACCAATTGCTTTCTGTTGATTTCAGGCAGGCCGTAAGCCATTCCGAGAGAATCGAGGTCGAGAGTAGGGCAATGCGACATGTCGATGATTCTGAGATCGGGCCAGCGGTCGGTGTTCATTCGGAATCTGTCGGCGACATCAGAATGAGCATCAATGAAGATAACATCCAGTTGCCCCGGATTTATATCCTGAGAAAATTCGAGATCACATTCACCGGCCAGGCCATGATGAACAGAAGCGACCTTTCGCCCGACTTTTCCGGGAGCGAATGCGCTGAGGAGTTCCACATCGGGGTGATTAAGCAAAATGCGAATCAGCTCTCCGGCCATTGGAGTGTCGGCACCGGCAATTCCAGCTCGTATCATTTTTGTAGGGGATTAAGAAAATGGTAAAATCATAGAGAGCAAAGCCCGAGCCTGCTCATGAGAGACGCCCTCACGCAAGACGATAAGAACGGTGTTAGCGCCGGCGATAGTGCCCATTATTTCTTTAGAATTCAACATGTCAATATCGTAAGCGATGCCAGAAGCATAACCATTGCGAGTTAGCATCACGCCGATATTGCCGGAAAATTCGAGCGATATAAAACCGTTGACTCTGTGGCGAGAATAGTCCACCATGTGGTTTGTGTTAGACTTGACTTTCGCCACGGTAGCATCCGGGAGCATATATGCATACTCACCATTGTCGAGAGGCACTTTAGTGGTTTTGAGCATTTTAAGGTCTCGTGAGAGAGTGGCCTGGGTCACAAAAATACCACGTGCGGCAAGCAGTTTCAGCAAGTCATCCTGGCTTCCGACATTATTGTTTTTGATAATCTCTACGAGACTCTCAATTCTCTCGTTTTTTTTACTCATTATAGTTTTTCTTAGGTACTTATTTTCTTCTGTCAATTTCTTTTTTGATTTCCTCCGCCTTTTCATAGTCTTCAGCATCGACAGCCCTCTTCATCATCTCTTCAAGGTCATCCATAGATGCATTAGCGAAAGGATTGCCAGAAGGCTTTTTTACCCTTTCAATCGCCTGACGCACAGGAATTGATTGATTAGAAATAAAATGATTGGCCGATGGAGCAGTAGCATCTCTTTCGATACCGCACTTTTCGAGCAGTTGTCGGGTGGTATAAATAGGGGCAGTCAATCTCATGGCAAGAGCAATGGCATCGCTCGAGCGGGCATCAATTGTGTGGCGTTCGCTATCCTTTTCAAAAGTGATGTCGGCGGTGAAAATGCCATTAGGGAGCTGACGAATTACTACGGAATCTATATTAATTCCGAAAGATTCAAGAATCCTGGAAGTAAATTCATGGGTAAGCGGACGTGGGGTGGCAATCTTTTGCAGCAGACATTCTATCGACTGCGCTTCATTATAGCCAATAATGATTGGGAGGCGCAGAGATCCGTCCTCCTCCTCGAGCACCATTGCATACATTCCGTTTTCAATCTGGTTGTAGGTGATTCCAACCACTCTGAGCATTACCAATTCGTTTTCCATAAAAACTTTAACTTTAGTTTTTACCTTTCATCGCAATCATACCAGAACCAAGACAAAATTTCTTGTCGGGCGTATAAATTATGGCATATTGACCCGGTGCAATTCCTTGGATATCAGTTTTCGACAGAAGCGTATAGCAGCCATCGTCTGATACTGACAGCGTTCCCTCGGAAAAATCCGGTGTGTGTCGAGTCTTAAATGCAACCTTTAGAGACGCTGTCGCTTCGGCGAAGGGGTCGAGGGTGATCCAGTGCATCTCCTGGATGTGTATAGTTCGCCCATATTGCAGTTTTGTGTCATAACCATGACTTACATAAACCACATTGTCGCGAATATTTTTTCTGACCACGAACCAAGGTCCACCGCCAAGACCGAGCCCCTTTCGCTGTCCGATGGTGTAGAACCAATACCCCTTGTGCTCCCCTATTTTCTTGCCAGTTTCGATTTCTATCACCGGGCCATTTTTTGTGCCGAGGTGACGTTCGAGAAAATCAGCATAATCAATCTTGCCCAAGAAGCAAATTCCCTGGCTGTCTTTGCGGGTAGCATTAGGAAGTTTTGCAGTAAGAGCCGCCTCCCGGACCTCCTCTTTAGTCATGTCGCCGAGCGGGAATAACAGATGGCTAAGCTGCACATAGCTGATTTGGGCGAGAAAATCAGTCTGGTCCTTGACCGGATCGGGAGCGGTGGCAAGCCAATATTTACCGTCTTTTTCGATGACCTTGGCATAATGTCCGGTTGCAGTCTTGTCGAAATCCCTGCCCCATCTGTCTTCGAAAAATCCGAATTTTATAATCTTGTTGCACATCATGTCGGGATGTGGAGTAAGGCCCGCCTTGACAGTCTTGAGGGCGTATTCCATGACGTATTGCCAGTATTCCTCATGAAGCGAGACGACCTTGAAGGGGAGATTATATTTTTTTGCAATAAGGGTGCATATTTCTATATCTTCCTCAGCCGAGCAGTCGCCTTCACCATTGTCCATGCCGATGCGGATATAAAAGAGATGCAATTCGTGTCCCTCCTTATATAACCGATCTACAGTCACCGCGCTGTCTACACCGCCTGATATCAATACCGCTATCTTCACAGTTTTATTACGTCTAAATATTAAACCTCTTCCAGTTCATCTTCGCTATGATCCGAAGAATGGAGCAGATGGAGAGAAAGGAAATAATCCACAGAGATTTTGCCGGGTCCGACAAGGAGCAGGAAGAAATAAATGCCAAGGAACATTATGGGTAGATAGCCAGGTTGCTCCCAGCTTATAAGATATGGTGCTGTAGTTGCCACCTCGCTAAGCAGATATTGCTCAGCAACAATCATGGCGATGAAAGGGGGAATGATCATCAGCCTTGTGATGAACCCTACCATAATGAATATGCTGCAAATTATTTCTATCCAAATAAGAATATTGAGACACAAATCCGGCCCCAAGCCCATAATGCTTGGGAACGTGGGAGCCAGAACATCGAAGTCACCAATCTGCCTGATTCCAAACTGCAGGAGCATAATACCGACAAACAGTCTGAGGAAGAGCCTACCGAGATGCGTGTAGCTATATCCGGTGGTCTTAATATATATTTCTTTCGGCAAACCGAAAACTTTAGAATTTCTATTCATGGTATAATCAAGAGTCAAAGTTCATTATTATTTCAGCAAATCAAGCGACCTTTGAATGGCAGAAAGCGTGCCGATATGCTTTGCAACGATCTTACCATCGGAATCTATGAGATATATGTCGGGAGAGTCTCTCAGGTCGTAGATTCCTGAAACGGAGTCTGAGGCACCGACCGACCAAGATTTAGGATAGTCGGCCACATGCTTTTCCCAGCCCGGTTCGGCATCCGGGATAATATACAACACATTAAGTTTACCATCTGTCACGGCTTTGCAGAAAGCCACATTTGCCTCCATACGCAGGCGCGACATTCTGCAGTCGTCGCAGCCGGGATCACCGAAGATTATTATCGTCGGGGTAGACATTGGGAAATATCTTGCGGGGTCGCCGTTGGCACGGATAAAATCAAAAGTGGCGGGAGATCCTCCGATAAGAGTATTTTCCAACTGCTTCAACTGCTCCTCATAGCGAGATTTCCTTGACTGCGGGAACTTCTTGCTTGCAAGAGCAGAACGAAGAATCTTGACATAAAGTTCATCAATCCACACCTCGGCACGAGGTCCATAGATGGTTTCCTCAGCGGCTTTTGTGAATTGCACAAGCAGGGTAGCATTCTTCTGCATGCTCTTAAGAAGTTTGTCGAGAGCAAGGTTAACCTTTTCCTTCGATGCGTATTGAGCAGTTGTGGCATAAACCTGAAATGCATGATTCAGTTTCACCTGGTCGACGGCATTCTGATTCTTCACATCCAGTTTTGACCAGAAATTCTCAGCAAGCCAGTCGCATTTATCGGAGAACTCGGTAAGTTCTTCCGGAGCGACCGGATACTCAAAAAGGGGTTCGACATACATGATGCCATTGTCGATGACAGGTTGATCATCTGCGGAATCTTGGGAGAAGGCCGGAAGAGAGATGGCCACAGCAGCGAGGGCCGCCATCAGGCGTATATTAAATATTCTTTTAATTTTCATTTTCCAATACTATATGGTCGAAAGGTTTTCTCAAAAATTTTCTAATTTTCCATCCACGCTTTTCAAAAATATCACGAATCTCGTCTTTAAGGAGAAAAGCTATAGAGCCAACAAACCCAACGCCCTCCTCTTTCAGTTGCCTTTCGGGGAATATATGGAATTCGCGGTCGAAGAAACATTCGAGTTGTGAAGAAATCAGCGATTTAATATATGGGTGGCACTTGTTTTCGATTATAAATGGCATAAAGCTGGCAATCCACCTGTTTGGGGAAGATTTTTTATAAATGTGGTCGGTGGCCTCAGCCTCAGTCAGGTTATATCTTAATTGAAAAGCGGCGATGATATCTTGAGGAGCAATTTCTTTGAAAACATCGAGAAGCAAGCGGCGTCCGAAAGCTACTCCCCCTCCATTGTCGTCGATTACATAACCGAGCGAAACCGAGCTGCGGTCGATTTTTTCGCCATCGTAATGACAGGAATTGCTACCGGTACCCATTATGCAGGCGATACCAGGATTTTTGCCAAGCGCCGCTTCAGCTGCCCCAAGCATATCGCCATCCGCTTTGACATTCTGGCAACAAAATACATTTCCGATACATTGGCTGACAAAATGAGACATTTGGTCGTTGCCAATTCCCGCACCGTAGAAACGGATTTGGTCAAATTGTCCGCCAAGACAATTTGCAGCATTCTGCATTTCAGTCTCAAATTCAGCCTTGGTGTGAATATATGGATTAAGACCGCGACCGGAGTAGGTCTCGGACATCACTGGGATTCCACATTCATCTCTGCAGACCATGACCCAGTCGGTCTTAGTGGAGCCGGAATCGGCTATAAGTATTCTCTTCATCAAAATATTCGAATGCCACAAAAGACAAACATTCCACAAAGTTACAAAAAAAAATTCACAAAATATGCATTTTGTGAATTTTTTTGCAGATATTCCTATTTTTTATAAATTTCAATGCCTTGGATGACTCCAATCAAAAACTTAACCGGGTCAGACCATATTGACTGGAGAGCCGGAAATGAAAGCTGCGACATTACGGACAGCGATATCCATCAAGCGGATGCGTGCTTCCGTAGTGGCCCAGGCAACATGAGGGGTGATGAAGCAGTTTCGGGCTGTCAGCAACGGGTTGTCGGGTTTGGGTGGTTCCGTGGAGAGGACATCCACACCGGCGGCATATATCACTCCATTATTGAGGGCATCAGCAAGATCCTTTTCATTGACGAGAGGGCCACGACCTGTATTGATTAGAACGGAAGATGGCTTCATTTGCTTAAGACGTGCTGAATTTACCAATTCTTTGGTTGACTCAGTCAGAGGACAATGCAGGCTCACAATGTCGGATGCAGAAAAGAGTTCATCAATAGAAACTTTCTCAATTCCATCAGGCAGCGCGGACTGCTCTTTGCTCGTGAAGGCCTTCACTTTCATGCCGAAAGCAAGGGCTATCCTTGCGGTTGCGCTTCCTGTATTTCCAAGGCCGACAATTCCAATAGTCTTTCCTGACAGCTCGGTGAGAGGTGTATCCCAATAGCAGAAATCCGGATTATCAGTCCATCGGTCATTGCGGTTTTGCTCAGCATAATGCCCCACCCTCTGAGTGATATTGAGAATATGGGCAAAGACCATCTGAGCCACAGAATCAGTGCTATAGGCGGGGATGTTGGTAACTACAATACCAAGTTCATGGGCGGCGGCGACATCCACCACGTTATATCCTGTGGCAAGCACACCGATATATTTCAACTTGGGAAGTTTTCTCAATTTGTCGGCATCGAGTATGACCTTATTTGTGAGCACAATATCAGCATCTTTTGCCCGATTTAAGGTTTCAGAGGCAGGCGTGCGGTCATAGACAGTCAGACAGCCCAATTTTTCCAATTTATCCCAAGACAAATCCCCCGGGTTTGCCGCATATCCATCCAATACTACAATATTCATCACCATAGGATTTCTTTAGTTTTATTTTGCAAAAATAGTAAAAAATTATGATAAAAAGTTGTTGATGTCGATAATAATTGTTAATTTTGCCCTAAATGAAGTCGAGCCAACCAAATGCGAACAAATTTGGTTGAGTTTCACGTCTACAATAACAACTAACCTATTAAAAACAAAATCTATATGCATAGCGATCCGAAAGATTGTCTTTATTGCACCAACAATGAGACACTCCATAATCTCATGATTGAGATTGCGCCCCTGCGAGTATCACGCGTTTTCCTTTTCAAAGAACAGACCTATCACGGACGTTGCCTCGTGGCCTACAAAGACCATGTCAACGATCTTTACGAACTAAGCGATGAAGAGCGCAATGCCTTCATGAAAGACGTAACAGACGTGACCCGCGCAATGAACAACGTGTTTCATCCGTGGAAAATAAACTACGGGGCATACAGCGACAAACTCTCCCATCTTCACTTCCATCTTGCACCCAAATATGTGGATGGTCCGGACTACGGCGGCACATTCCAGATGAATCCAGGGAAAGTCTATCTTTCCGATGGCGAATATGCAGAAATGGTTGATGCGATGCGCAAAGAGCTTGGCTGCTAATCATTATGCATTATCAACAAGACAAATACACACAACAAATTCCATAATAATGAAAAAAAACATCATGGCGGCAATCCTACTTGCCGCATCGGTTTCAGTGTGGGGAGCTGTGGATTCACCCTATTCCCACACGGTGAATGCCGACAATCTCGGACGAGGCGTGTTGGCAGTGAAAGCCGACACAGGAGTGTTCATATCATGGCGATCAATGCCAGACGATGACAAGGACCTCTCATTCGAAGTATATCGCGACGGAGTCAAAATTACAGAGGAACCACTGACAAAGGTCACCAATTTCACAGATCCGGAAGGCACGACATCATCGAAATACAGTATCAAAGCCATTCTGAATGGCAATGAGATTGAGGCCACCAATGCACCGGATGTATGGGAAACCGACTATATGAAGATTCACCTCAACCGTCCTGAAGGTGGCACATCACCGGCAGGGGGCTCGAAAGAACAGCGAGAATACACATATACCCCCGACGATGTTTCAGTCGGCGATGTGGATGGCGACGGCGAGTTCGAATTCATTGTGAAATGGTTTCCGACGAACCAGGCCGACAACGGCGACCAATTCCGCTATACAGGCTATACCCTGCTTGACTGCTACAAGCTCGACGGCACCCAACTATGGCGCATAGACCTTGGCCAGAACATCCGCTCCGGCAACCACTACACGCAGTTTATGGTCTATGACTTCGACCAAGACGGGAAGGCTGAATTGATATGCAAGACAGCACCCGGCACCATCGACGGGCAAGGCAAATCTGTGCTTCTTGGCGAAGATCAGGTTACAGACGATTATCGTGAATCATCCGGCAACCTTGCCGGTGTGGTCAAAAGCGGTCCCGAATATCTCACCGTATTCAATGGAGAGACAGGCGCAGAGATAAACACCATCTACTACAACCCACCCCGTGACATTCAGGCCCACAGCAAATCCGGATGGGGAGATGCCAACGGCAACCGTTGCGAACGATATCTTGCCGGCGTGGCATATCTCGATGGCGTGAAACCATCCGCCATTTTCACCCGCGGCTATTACACTCACTCCTACGTATGGGCAGTAGATTTCGATGGGGAGAAACTCACAGAGCGTTGGCTTCACTCATCAGACAAAGCCGGAGAAGGCATCTACGGACAGGGAACCCACTCCCTTTCCATAGCAGACCTTGATGGAGATGGCTTTGATGAGATTATCATGGGCGCCGGTGCCGTAGATCATGACGGAACGTTTATGCACTCCACGGGTTATGGACATGGGGATGCCCTGCATGTAGGCGACTTTATTCCGGAAAATGAAGGGTTGGAAATATATATGCCCCATGAGAGCACAACCGGCAAATACTCCACTACCCTACGCGACGGCAAAACCGGAGCAATCCTATATGCGCAAGACAATACCGGCATCGACAACGGCCGCGGACTGATTGCCAACGTATCTTCCAAATATTCAGGTTATGAATATTGGTCATCGCTCAACAGCAATGTCATGAATCATGGCGAAGTGGTCGGGAGCAAACGTCCTTCAGTCAATTTCCGAATTTATTGGGACGGTGATTTGCTTGATGAACTTCTCGACGGGACCTCTATCACAAAGCCTAATGAAGAACTCACATCGATTGCGACCTTAAGGACGCTGAATTCATCGAATGCGGCATCCTGCAACTCGACCAAGAAAACCCCCAATCTACAGGCTGACATTTTCGGAGACTGGCGCGAGGAGGTCATACTTCACGATGGAAGCACGGAGTCGGATCTAATCATCTTTACCACAACAATCACGACAGACTACAAAGTTCCGTGTCTGATGACCGACCGTCAATATCGCGAGGCCATCGCATGGCAGAACGTAGGCTACAACCAGCCCCCACATCTCAGCTATAACCTTGAGGCACAGTTTGACACCCGCCCCACCATCATGGTGACCGGAGGAGCGATCAATCAGGCAATTAGCCTTGGCGATGCGCTTGTGGATGTGGAATTCACAGTGCTTCGCGCAGCCGGAGCAGAAGTTACCGGACTTCCAGATGGCGTTTCCTATACGTTTGATGATTCCACGCTCAAGGGCGTGATATCAGGCACCCCGACAGAAAAGGGAGAATGGACATATATGATTACGACTGTCGGTTCGGAAGATGGTGATGATGTTTCTCTTCAGGGTACGATAACAGTGATCTACATCGACAAGAGCCAAATATCAGCATATTTCTCATTTGATCAGATTGGAGAGACTTCTGTTGTCAACGATTGCAATGGCACAGAGGCTACCATCAACGGCAGTGTAGGTGCAGCAGAGAAAGGCGTCAACAATGGAGCCATACTGTTTGAAGGTAACGGATATCTTACCCAACCGATCTATGATGAGATTCGATTCGGCAATTCCGATTTCTCCATCGAGCTATGGATGAAATCCACCGACAATGACGGGTATCTATTCTGCATTGGCACGCACAACACGACCAACATAGAAGGTGGCACCGGCAACTGGGTAGGTCTCGAACGACTGAAGAATGACAACACCAACCGTCTATGCTTCTCAATAGATGACAATGTAACCAAGTCGGACTGCTATGCAGAGAATGCCTCAGATTACTTTGATGGCAATTGGCATCACATTGTTTGCGTGCGTAATGCTGTGGCAAACTCCACTGCCATTTATATAGACGGTAGCCTAAACATATCAAATACCGGTGTCGGGACAGGTGCAATCAATTATAGCGATACAGAGTTGATGTTTATCGGAGGAGACGACGAGCCAACAGTAAACCGTGAAAACCGCACATTTGACGGCTATATTGATGAATTCACAATCTACCCATTTGCGATGTCGGCCGAAGATGTGGAAGAACGCTTTGGCAAATATGAACCGAATGCAGTGGAAGAACTCATAGCCGTAAGCGGCAACGCTTCATTCACAGTAGTAGATGCATTCTCCGGACGCATTGTCAAGTCAGCCAAGGGTGGCAATGCAATAGGAATTACTGCAGGTCTTGAAAAGGGTGTCTATGTTTTCGTAATCGAACAAAACGGCGAAAAGAAAACGCAGAAATTCATCAAGCGATAACATCTCATCCAAAACACTAAATCCTAATAAAAGCGGAAGTCTGCAATGGCTTCCGCTTTTTTGTAGGTATATACCGAAAAAGGGCCTAAAAATACATTTGCATAAATCACAAAAATATTGTAATTTTGCGTGTTTATTCAGTCAAGTCTATTTGTGTAGCATACACATAGGAAATGACAAATATTTGTAATCCAACGATTAAAATTAGATAAAGCGGTGGTTTTTTCCGACTTATTCTTCATATTTTGTTTCATACCCCTCTTCGGACTCCTTTATATGATTTTGGGGAGGGTTGACATCGCCAGAGATGTCAGGGCATCGCTTGAAGGCACATCGCTTAATCGTCCGATGCTATGGCGCAACGTTGTGCTGACGGTTTTCTCCATCCTTTTCTATGCCTGGGGCGAACCGGTGTATGTATTTCTGATGCTTGCGGTGGTCCTTGTCAACTACATCTGCGGCATACTTATGAACCGTGGGGGCAACTCAGATGGAGTAAGGAGATTTTGGCTGATAGTGGGAATAGTGGCAGACCTTGCGGCCCTTGGCAGTTTCAAGTATCTAGGTTTCTTCTCAGGAATTGCACGTTCCGTAGGATTTGACATCCCGGACCCTCAGATTGCACTTCCCATTGGTATCAGTTTCTACATATTCCAGTCTATTTCCTATCTTGTCGACGTATATCGCAAGCAGTCGAAACCGCAGAGCAATTATTTCGATTTGCTGCTTTACATCTCCATGTTTCCACAGCTGATAGCAGGCCCAATTGTGAGATATGACACCGTGGCGGAGGAAATCAACCATCGGCATGCCACTGCAGATGATGTTGCCAACGGCTTCTATCGGTTTATAATAGGACTTGGAAAGAAAGTGATAATAGCCAATATCATGGGGGAGATTTCCACTGCCCTACTTGGAGGGAGCCTTGACAACCTGTCGGCGGCCGCCGCGTGGGTAGGCATTGTGGCTTTTACCATACAGATCTATTTCGATTTCTCCGGTTATTCGGATATGGCTATCGGAATCGGTCGATGCGTCGGCTTTCACTTTCCTGAAAATTTCAATCATCCCTACACATGCACATCGATGACAGATTTCTGGCGTCGCTGGCACATGAGCCTTGGATCTTTTTTCCGTGATTATGTATATATTCCCTTGGGAGGCAACCGCCGGCATCAGGCTTTGAATATAATGACAGTATGGTTTCTAACAGGAATGTGGCATGGAGCGAGCTGGAACTTCATCATCTGGGGTTTGTATTTCGGACTCATCATCATGATTGAGAAATATACCTTGCTTCGGTGGAATGTACCCAAAATCGGATTATACGTCTATAGCATATTCCTGATTATCGTCGGATGGGGTATTTTCTATTTTGATGACTTTGGCAGGATGTCGCAGTTTTTCACTGCGTTATTCGGCTTCAACGAATCGCAGGGGCTTCCTTTGCACGTGGAGAGTGTCTTGATCGACAATTTCTGGCTTTGGATAGCCGCGATTGTTCTCTGCTTACCCGTCAGGAGTAAGATTGAGAAATATGGCAAAAGGATTGCTGAAAAAAAACCAATGGCCGGCAACTATACCGTGCAGGTTTGCCATGCGATGGTCTCAGTGGTAATACTCATCTGTTGCGTTGCGCTTCTTATAGGAGCCACCAACAATGCATTCATCTATACAAGATTTTAGGATATGGAAAAGCTTGCAGAAAATGAATCGATGAGGATATCGACCAAGCCGCATGGAGCATCTGAGATGTACCTATGGATTGTAGGGGTGGTGTTTGTCGCACTTACAGTGGTCTTTGTGTTTTTTCCCCGTTCGAAATATTCCGAACTAGAAAAAAGGGATCTGACAGAATTTCCAAAGATTTCCGACTACAGTTCACGTCCGGGACACTATACCGCAGCGGTATCAACATGGTTTAGCGACACGGAACCATACCGCGATGGATTCATGACCCTCAGCATGAGTATCCGGAATGCGCTCGGCGCGAAATTCATGCCTGAGGATGAAGCTATCTCCATAAGGCCATCAGTAGCAGTGACGGTGGCAGAAGACGTTGATGATGTTGCCATGAACAGCCTTGCAGACTTACCTATCGAGGATGAATTAACGGGGGAAAATGCAGAGAGCTTGGATGAGGGGAATGCGAAACTTGGGGATTCAGGCACCATAATAGTCGGCAAAGGCGACAAGGTGCGGGCATTGATGATGTTTGGAGGAAGCGCCAAGGGAGGAAGCGGATATGTGGAACTTCTCAATACACTCGCAGAAACCTTCCCCGACAAACAGATTTATGCCATGATTGCCCCTCTTGCCACAGAATTCTATCTTCCTGAAAAGGCTAAAAAATCGAGCAATCCACAAAAGCCTTTTATCTATAGCGTGCGCGACCGATTGTCACCGAAAGTGAAGTTTGTAGATGTATATGATGAACTGTCGCACCATGTGAATGAAGATATCTATCTCCGCACCGACCATCACTGGTCGGGACTTGGGGGTTATTACGCTGCCAAAAGGCTTGCAGAGACGGCCGGCGTGCCATTTCGCGGACTTGATGCCTACGACCGCCACGTGGTGAAGGATTTTGTCGGGACCATGTACGGCTACTCAAAGGATATAGCAGTAAAGAATGCACCGGAAGACTTTGTATATTACACCCCAACGCAGGTGCAGTATGACGCGGAATATGTGGCATATACCCTAAATAAGAATTTCCAAATTGTCAAAGAGTCCAAGCCCTACAAATCATCCATTTTCAAGCAATTCAGAGATGGAAGCGGCATGGCATATCTCACGTTCATAGGTAGCGACCAGGTGTTTGTTAAGGTAAAGACATCCACTCCCGGCAATCGAAAGTTGCTTATTATAAAGGATTCCTACGGCAATGCAGTCCCGGGCAACCTATTATACTCATTCAATGAAATTCACATAGTGGATTTCCGCTATTTCACCCATAATCTTAAAGATTATATAGTCAAAAACGGTATCACAGACATTGCTGTATGCTTCAATGTCTTTAATGCCCACAACAGTTCGAGCACATCTAAGGTGAAGAAAATGCTTACCCAAAGAGATGGTATATTCATATCTCCTACAGCGACATCCAAACCAATGACGGATTCAATTCCATCATCGGAAGTAAAACGAGAAGAAGAGGCAACCAAAACCGAGTCTTTGGACCAAACCGAAGAGACTTCTACTACAAACCTATCAGAAAAATCTGATCATACCAATCAATCAGAGGAATCAGAGAAATCAGAATCTTCTGTAAATTCAGGTTCATCAGATAATCCCGAAGAATGATTTTTAATTTTTAATTTGCGCAGCATCATGGTCGATTTCCGTAGGAAGCCCGAGTGGCTCAAAATAAAACTTCCACGTGGATTCAAGACAAGTCAGGTGGTTGGTCTTCTCAATGAAAAACATCTCCACACCATCTGCTCGAGTGGTATGTGTCCGAACCGTGCAGACTGCTGGGGACGCGGCACAGCAACATTCATGATAGGGGGCAACATTTGCACCCGCAGTTGCCGTTTCTGCAATGTAGCCACCGGTCGTCCGTTGCCTCTCGACCGCAAGGAGATAATGGATATCGTTGAGTCGGTCAAATCACTCGGATTGAAGCATATTGTCATCACATCTGTAGACAGGGATGATCTCCCGGATTTGGGTGCATCACATTGGGCAGAGATGATTCGCACGCTCAAAAAGGAATGTCCCGGAATTACTATGGAAGTTCTTATTCCGGATTTCCAGGGGCGTGAGGAATTGGTGCAAATGGTGATAGATGAGCATCCGGATGTGATCTCCCACAATCTTGAGACTGTGAGACGGTTGACTCCGGAAGTCCGTTGCCATGCCACCTACGACAAGTCGTTGAAGGTTATCCGTCAGGTTGCCGAAAGTGGGATTCGCTCCAAAAGCGGCATTATGCTCGGACTTGGCGAGACCCGGGAGGAAATAATTCAGACCATGAGAGATTTGCGAGAGGTGGGATGCGAGGTAATGACAATCGGCCAGTATCTTCAACCAACGGCAAAACATTATCCGGTGCAGGATTACATACACCCCGATGTTTTTGAGGAATACCGTCAGGAAGGTCTCCGTTTAGGTTTCCGACATATAGAGTCCTCACCGATGGTCAGATCCTCCTACCACGCCGAGGTCCATGTCGATTAAAACATTAAAATAATGGACTCCTACTCTCCTAAATATATTGGTCGTAGCTTTGTGAGTTGATTTGACTTATGGAGAGTTAGAGTAGAAATGCCATATATACGGGTAGATAGAGGATGTTATTTTCAAACCGTATATTACCCGGATGAAGGACAATTGCTTGATTAAGTTCATTGGCATATTTTCCCATTGCTTTTTCAAGTGATGTCAAATCATATCTTGTCGCTGATTTAACCTCTATGAAATTTATGTTGTGCTGACTTGTTATTATGCTTTTTGGCAATAGAAAATCTAATTCCATCCGGTTTTCTTTATTTTCTCTGTCCGAATTCGAGTAAAAATATAATTTATGACCATTGGTCGCCAACATTTGGGCAACAATATTCTCCATGAACATTCCGTTGTTGAGCGAAAGTTTTCCCAAGATTATTTTTCTGTATACATCATTCTTTTCTTCCAGACTGGAGAATGCAAGCGCATATAAAAGTCCGGTGTCGCCAAGATAACATTTTACAGCTGTTCTGTCTGCGTTTATTTCCAGACCAATGCTTGGTTCGGTACTTGCAAAGCAAAGGTTTACAAAACGAGCATCTTTGAGCCAAGTGAACGGATCAATATAATCCCTCATTCTCGCTGTCTCCGAAATGGAAGCAAGTTTGAATTTTTTTTCATGTTTTGACAGTTGGGAAGGAATGGAGTCAAAGATGTTTTCAACTTTCAATGTGTGTATTCCGGCATGTTTGGCTATATCACCTCTATATAAAGTAAGTATTGTGGATTTTTCTCTGTCTGCCACATTGAAATCTTTTGTAGAGAGATAAGCATTGACGACCTGCGGCATACCGCCGATTATCATATACTCCTTAAAGAGTTGCAAGACTTTACGATGTAGAGCATCGGGAAGTGGCGACTGCTTGGCGTAACATTCTTTTATAAAATCAACCAACATATTCTCACCTACAGCCCAAAGATATTCCTCAAAATCCATTGGAAACATGTTGATATGTTCTTCTTCGGATGGAATAATGATTTTATCTGTGTTCTTTCTGATTGACATCAGCGAACCAGTCTCGATATAATCATATCTACCATCTGCCACCAGATACTTTATGGCAGCTCTCGCCTTTGGGCATTCCTGAACCTCGTCAAATATAATTAATGAGTTTCGTTCATGCAATTGTATGTTGTATATCAGTTGAAGATATGAAAAAAGCCTATCCCTGTCATGTAGATTGTCAAGGATCAAGTTTAGATTATCTTTCGATATGTCGTTAAAATCTACTTTGATGTATGATTCATAATGCTCCCTGCCAAATTGTTCGGCGATATAACTCTTACCGACACGCCTTGCGCCTTTGATAAGGAGGGCAGATTTTCCGTTGCGGTTTTTCCATTCAAGCAATTTATTGTATATCTTTCTTTTCATATATATAATTCACGTTTTCAAGAGTAAAATTTATTCACATATTCACGTTTTCAAGGGTAAATTTATTCATAAATTCACGTTTTCAAGAGTAAAATTTATTCATAAATTCACGTTTTCAAGGGTAATTA
>CAYMBR010000043.1:0-21111 GCA_964388725.1 uncultured Sangeribacter sp.
TAGAGCACCTGACTGTTAATCAGGGGGTCGTTGGTTCAAGCCCATCTTGAAGCGCAAGATTATTTTAATGCTTCAATAGCTCAGTTGGTTAGAGCACCTGACTGTTAATCAGGGGGTCGTTGGTTCAAGCCCATCTTGAAGCGCAGATATGAAGCCCCGCGAGGGGTTTTATATTGGCAAGGAGAATCGCTAGCTCAGCAGGTAGAGCACAACACTTTTAATGTTGGGGTCGTGGGTTCGAGCCCCACGCGGTTCACCGATATGAAGACTGCTAGCGAAAGCAGTCTTCTTTATTTCTATATGCTAAAAATTGTTATTGCAACCCGATTGCATGATTTATTTTGTATCTTTGCATCATGAAACTATTTGAATCACTAATATTCATGCTCAATGAGATGTCGCCTTATATCCTTTTGGGCTTCCTGATAGCGGGACTGATGCACTCATTCATTCCGCAGAAAACTTTTGCACGACATCTGTCCGGAACCGGATGGAAAGCAGTGGTCAAAAGCACACTTATAGGCATACCGCTCCCCCTATGCTCCTGTGGTGTACTACCGACTGCAATAGGCATGCGTCGCAATGGGGCTTCAAAGGCAGCCTCTACATCATTCCTGATTGCCACTCCGCAGACTGGCGTTGACAGCATTGCAGCCACATGGTCGCTATTAGGCCCTGCATTCGCCATCATCCGTCCTTTTGCAGCACTCTTTACCGCACTCTTCGGAGGACTGGCAGTAGGCAAATCTGAAGCAAATGAATCCAACACACAGACAACAACAGATGATTGCGCTGCTGACACTCACCATCACAGCCACACTCACAGCCACACTCACCAAAGAAACGTCGACAACGCTGAAAACGCAACCAGATGGGACAAAACAAAAAATGCCCTTCGCTATGGTTTCATCGACCTTGTGGGGAGCATCGGCAACTGGCTTGTGGCTGGTCTGATTATTGCGGCGATAATTACTGTCTATGTGCCGGAAGACTTCTTCTCCATCCTTGGAAAGACACCCATTCTATCCATGATAGCAGTGCTTGTGATTGCCATTCCGATGTATGTATGCGCCACCGGTTCCATACCGATTGCGATGTCGCTCGTCATGAAAGGGCTTTCACCCGGCACGGCACTCGTTCTCCTGATGGCAGGACCAGCTGCCAATTTCGCCTCATTCACCCTCATATCGCGCGAAATGGGAAAGAAATCGGCTACAATCTATCTCGCATCAATCATTGTCGGATCAATGGCATTCGGCCTTGCAATAGACTATCTGCTTCCTGCTTCATGGTTTACAATTCCGGCAATGCATGAAAGTCATTGCCACGAAGTGGGAAGTGTAAGTATTTTCTCCTCAATATGCAGTCTGATACTTGTATCATTGCTGCTTTTCACCTTCATAAAAAGATTTATTCACCCTGAAATTAAGAAAGACAATATGACTACAGAATATAAAATCACAGGAATGAACTGCCCACATTGTCAAGCTGCTGTGGCAAAAAGCATCGCCGGAGTATACGGAGTGGAAGAAGTCAACGTGAACCTCAGCACCGGAATTGCCTCTGTCAATGGAGTTCACGACACCTCACTACTGATCGCTGCCGTCCGCTCCGCCGGCTTCGACGTCGAAATATAACGAATTCAAATTTTTATAAGGTTTTAAGTTTTTCTTGATTAGCAAATTTGCTAATCAAAAAACTTTTATTAATTTTGCATTGTTATCTAATTCAAAGCTGTATGATAGTCACATACGAAGACGAATACCTCAAGCAATTATATGAGAATGGCAAATGTAATGATAAAAACATCGTTATCAACCCAACATTGTCAAAGGCTATCAAAAAGCAATAAAAATTTTAATAAGTGTACCTTCTATTGAGTCTTTATGGACTATCAAGTCATTGCATTACGAGGTCCTTATCGGTGATAAAGCCGGGCGATCTTCTGTAAAGTAAACGACCAGTATAGAATTGAATTTACAGTCTATAAAAATAATGAAAATCCGATATTGACTATTTGCAACATCTTAGAATTATCAAATCATTACAGATAGATATGGCAGATATAACACTATCAGGCATAGCACCTGACATGATAGCTAATAATCTCACCTCAAGTTTCCTTATACATCCAGGAGAGATGATTAAAGATGAACTTGAATGCAGAGGCATAACGCAGAAAGATTTAGCCGCAGAAATCGGCATCCCTGCCTCCGTACTTAACGCTGTGCTGAATGGGAAACGCAATGTAACGACAGAATTGGCATTGCTCCTTGAAGCCTCCCTTGGCATTGATGCTGACATTTGGTTGAAATTGCAGTCAGATTACAACAAACAAAAAGCAAAATCAGATTGCAGTTTCATGGCTCGTTTGGCACAAATCAGAAACGTTGCGTCCTTCCTATAATGAAACCGCAACATACTAACCTTGACTAATATAACATGAAACATTTTTGGAAATTAGCTCTTACTTGCCTTCTGATGGTGACATCTGTTGTTGCCTCAATGGCACAAGCAAAATATGATTTCTCCAAACTGAAAATGGAACCTCTCGGAAGAGGTGTGGTTGCCGTGCGTGAATCTCCTGAAAAAGTAAACATTTCATGGCGATACCTGACGCAAGACCCCGAGTCGCAAACATTCGACATATATCGAAACGGCAGGAAAATCAACAAACAGCCTGTTGCTGACGCGACATTCTATACCGACAATTACAAGGACAACGATGCGGCTACCTACGTGGTCAGACCATCCAAAGGAAGCCTTGCCGGCTCTTACACTTTGCCCCAGGATGCTCCTTATGGTTTCATAAACATACCACTCGACCGCCCGGAACTCGGTGTGGATCCTTTTGGCAAGGAATATTTCTATAATGCCAATGATGCATCAGTCGGAGACGTGGATGGCGACGGTGAATACGAGATAATACTCAAATGGGATCCCACCAATTCACACGACAATGCCCACAATGGTTTTACCGGACCTACATTATTCGACTGCTACAAACTTGATGGGAAGAAATTGTGGCGCATCGACCTTGGTACTAACGTTCGTTCCGGCGCTCACTATATCCAATTCATGGTGTATGACCTTGACGGTGATGGCAAAGCTGAATTCATCTGCAAGACAGCCGACGGAAGCATGGATGCAGACCACCGCGTGATTGGCGACCCAAAAGCAGACTGGAGAAGCCTCAACGGCCGCATAATGGCTGGTCCGGAATATCTCACAGTCTTTGATGGAGAAACCGGAAAAGAACTCCAGACCATTGATTTCATTCCGGCTCGTGGCAACCTTAAAGACTGGGGCGACGGCTACGCAAACCGCAGCGACCGTTTCCTTGCATGCATTGCATATCTCGACGGTGTGCATCCATCGGTGGTGATGTGCAGAGGATATTACGCCAAGACCATGCTTGCTGCCTACGATTGGGATGGCAAGGAGTTAAAACAAAGATGGGTATTTGACTCTACGACTCCGGACAACGAGGCCTACGGTGCCCAGGGCAACCACAACCTGCGCATTGCCGATGTGGATGGCGATGGCTGCGACGAGATCATCTACGGACAAATGTGCATCGACAACAATGGCAAAGGTTTATACTCTACAGGCATGGGTCATGGAGATGCCATCCACCTCCTGTCGGACATCAACAATGAGAAGTACTATGTCTGGGGGTGCCATGAAAACCGCAAGGATGGCAGTTCTCTTCGGGATGCTGCCACTGGAGAAGTCATATTCAAGTTTCCAAGTCACGAAGATATCGGGCGTTGCTGTGCCGCTGACATAGACCCAAACCACGAAGGAGTAGAAGTATGGTCGCCAAATACAGATGGAATCCGCAGTTTCACTGGTCAACTGATAAGTCCCAAACATGAATACGAAGGTCCAACACAAAGCAGGATTCCGGCAAATTTCACAGTGCTTTGGGATGGAGACCTGCTCCGCGAAATCCTTGATGGAGTCACAGTGAGCAAATACAACTGGAATACCGGCAACCTTGACAAAATCAAGGAATTCGATGGTTGTGTCTGGAACAATGGCACCAAACGCACCCCCTGCCTTCAGGCTGATATCATTGGCGACTGGAGAGAGGAAGCGCTTGTGAGGACTGCCGACAACTCCGCACTCCGGCTCTACGTCTCAGACATTCCCACTGAATACCGATTCCACACCTTCATGGAAGACCCGGCTTATAGAGTGAGCGTTGCCAACGAAAATGTGGCCTACAATCAACCGGCAGAGCCTGGTTTCTATTTAGGTCCAGACCTTAAGGGAAGGAAATTCAGAGGAACTCTCGTAAAGTGAACAATGAATAGTGAATAGTGAATAGTGAATAATCAAATCAATCGGGTAAATTTCCAACATTGAATAAACCTAATCATGAAAAAAACAACCGCCATATCATTTGTTCTGCTCCTTGCGCTCGCATCATGCGGAAACAAAAGTCAGAACTCTGCGGAAGATGAAATCAACGACTCCACCACCCCGCTGCATCTTCTTCAGCCAGACTATAAGACTCCATACGGACAATTGATCCCCGACTCGGTGAAAGCCGACATCGACCGTGTCTTTGCCTTTATTGATGAAGTCACACCGGCCAAAATGACCGATGGCAAAGTGAACCAAGGGACTTATCGCCTTACCAGTTACGAGTGGGGAGTGATGTATGACGCCCTACTTGACGCTGCAAAAATCACCGGTGACAAACGATATTCCGACTATGTCAGCGACAGAATAGGTTTTCTTGCCTCAGAAGCCGACAAAGCCTCTGATAACGTCAGTGAAGATGGACAGCTTCGTCAGGTCAAGAATCCTCTGACTCTCGACGACGCCGGCGCAATGGCCGGTGCATGGATGCGTGCCGCAATGGCCGACTCCACTCTGAATATCGCTCCTTATATTGAGCAATATTGGAAAGTGGTGGAAGAGTCTCCTGTGCATCTTGCCGATGGCACTATCGCAAGAAACCGTCCACACTACAATGCAATCTGGCTCGACGACATGTTTATGGCCCTCCCATCTATGGCAGTTCGCAGTCAGTATGCCAACAATCCAAAGCAACTCGACGAAGCGGCACGCATAGCCTCCGGATTTTTCAAGAGGATGTGGATGCCGGAAAAGAAGATTTTCCGCCATGGTTATCTCGAAGATGCCACCCACCAGCCTTCAATGGCGTGGGGACGTGCCAACGGATGGGCAATTCTCACACTTTGCCAGCTTCTCGACTTTTTGCCGGAGAATCACCCCAAGAGAGCGGAAATACTTGACATCTACCGTCAGCACGCCGAGGGTCTTGCCGGCCTACAGGGTATAGATGGGTTCTGGCATCAGCTTCTTGACCGCCCGGAAACTTACGAAGAGACATCCGCTACAGCCATATTCGCATACGCTCTCGCACATGGAATAAATGAGGGTTGGCTGGAAGCAACCACCTACGGACCGGTAGCACAACTTGCATGGGAAGCCGTCTCTACAAAAATCAATGAGAAAGGGGAAATTGAAGGCACCTGCGTAGGTACAGGTATGGGATTCGACCCGGCGTATTACGCCTATCGTCCCGTTAGTGTAAAGGCTGCCCATGGCTATGGGCCCACAATCTGGGCCGGTGCTGAAGTCTATAAGATGCTGAAAGAAAACCATCCTTACGTCAACGACAGCGCAGTGCACTATTATGATGTGGATCCGGAAGCCACAATGCCGCTTTTCAGTCTTGATGAGAATGGGAAAGCTATTGAGATCAGACACTGATTGGCTTAAAGGGATTAAATGATGATAATCAGGTAATATCGTCATTTTGTCATTTTGACTTTTTGTCATTTTGACATATTGACATTTTGAATCTTGAAAAACTGATGAAAAAGATAAACATTACATTAGCGGCGATCGCTGCTTTGGTCATTCCGGCGTTTGCCCAAGAGACCATCAACATGAACTTCGACTGGAAGTTTGCCAGAGGGGCTCAGCCCGGTGCTGAGGCCATAACATTTGATGAATCAGGATGGGAGACAGTCAATCTCCCCCACGACTACCAGATTTCACAACCTTGGGTGGCTCCTGAAGCTGGTGACACAGGCGACAAATCCAACGAAATGGCCAACATTGCCAGCAAACTTAGTTCCAGGGGGTTTAAGGAAATGGGACAAGGGTGGTATCGCAAGACGTTTACTCCCGATCCTGCATGGAAAGGAAAACGCGTGGTGCTCGACTTTGAGGGGATTATGCTCGTAGGAGATGTTTATATCAACGGTGAAAGAATCGGTGGCACCGACTATGGCTATCTTGGATTTGAATCCGACATTAGCAAGAAACTGAAATATGGTGAACCAAACGTGATTGCCGTTAAGGCAGACACTGGACAACCGGAAAACTCCCGCTGGTACACCGGCGGAGGTCTCTATCGTGATGTCAATATCAAAGTTGGAGACCCCGAACAATACTTCACCCGCAACTCTCTCTACATCACCACGCCAAAAGTAGGCACTGATGAATCTATCGTCGTGGTCGATGGAGAACTTGCAACTTACGCGAAAATCGACAGCATCAACGTTGGCATTGAGATTTTCGACAAGGACGGCAACCAGATTTACTCAAAAACACAAAAACATTGGAACAACAGAAGGCAAAAAATCCGCGAGTTCTGTCTTGACAGCATTTCGCTCAATAATGTAACCCTTTGGGACACTGAAAATCCTTATCTCTACACTCTTAAGGCCACATTCTACCGTCCTGATGGAAGCATAGCCGACACCGCTACGGAGAGATTCGGCATCCGAAGCGTTGAGTTCTCACCTGAATACGGCATGAAACTAAACGGCAAGAAACTGCTTCTGAAAGGAATCGCCAACCATCACACTCTTGGAGCTCTCGGTGCAGCTGCTTATCCGCGGGCTATCGAGAAAAGAATAAAGATGCTTAAGGATTTTGGCTTCAACCATATCCGCTCATCCCATAACCCATACAGCAAGCAGTTCCTTGACCTTTGCGACGAAAACGGAATCCTTGTGGTGGATGAACTCTACGACAAGTGGACTCAGCAATACAGCGGCGGACGAACCCCTTGGGAAACACGCTGGCAACAGGACGTTCCGGAATGGATCAGGAGAGACCGCAATCATCCAAGCGTGGTGTTCTGGAGCCTTGGCAACGAACTTCAGTTAATACCCGACCTCCCCTTCAACGATTGGGGAGTGACGCCATTTGAACTTCAGAAAAAGCTCATACAGCGTTACGATCCGACTCGTCTTGTCACTGTGGCCATGCACCCGAGAGGTCGTAATGAACTGACCGACTCTCTTCCCGCTCCACTCGTAGAACACACCGACATAGCGGCATACAACTATCGCTATATGTATTTCCCTGGAGATTCAAAACGCTACCCATGGATGATCTTCTATCAGAGCGAGGCCAACACAAGCAATATGGGTCCCAACTGGTTTGAGATGGATCTTGACAAAGTGATTGGAGCAGCCTACTGGGGTATGATCGACTACCTTGGAGAATCCCAGGGTTGGCCGGCCAAAGGTTGGGTGCAGGGTGTATTCGACATTTCCCTTGAGCCCAAACCAAACGCGTATTTCCTCAAGTCTTATTTTAAGCCCGACGAGCCGATGGTCTATATAGCACCATTCGAGACGGAAGCAACTACTGAATGGAACGACATTCAGATGGGAGGGCGCAGATTTACCGACAGCTGGAACTTCAACGATGGAGACCTCATAAAACTCTATACATACACCAATGCCGATGAAGTGGAACTGAAGGTCAACGGCAAATCGATTGGCAGAAAGAGCAACGACACTGCCAATTCAAAGTCGCGCAACCGCATCATCTGGGATAAAGTGCCTTACAAGAAAGGTAAGGTGGAAGCAATTGCTTATAAGGGAGGTAAGGAAGTGGCTCGCCATAATCTTACGACCCATGGAGATGCTAAAAAATTAGTCCTCACGCCTGACAACAATGAATGGAAGGCCGATGGCATGGACTTGCAACATGTGAAAGTCACTGCTGTCGACAGCAAAGGTCTCACCGACAAGAAAGCTTCCAATTTGCTTAATTTCTCGGTCGATGGCCCGGCAGAGATAGTCGGTGTCATCAACGGCAATCTTAGCAGCGATGAGCTTATGACAGGCAATACACGTAGCCTTTACAACGGAACTGCTACAGTGATTTTGAGAAGCCAACGCGAGGCTGGTCCCGTGACTCTAAATGTATCTACCGACGGACTGCCCACCAAAAAAATCACTCTTTCCACAAAATAATTTGCATCATCGCATAAAAAGCATTAAATTTGCAGGTTGAAATGGGATTCGACAAAAAGTCGAATCCCAAATTTGACTAACTTATGGAGAAGAATTCAAAGATATACGTGGCAGGCCATCGCGGAATGGTAGGATCTGCAATCGTGAGAGAACTGCATCGTCAGGGCTTTAGCAACATAATCACCAGAACCCACAAAGAACTTGATCTCATAAATCAACAGGCTGTCAATGACTTTTTCACTCAGGAAAAGCCTGAATACATTTTTCTTGCCGCCGCTAAGGTAGGTGGTATAGTGGCCAACGAATACGCTCTTGCCGACTTTATGTTTGACAACATGATGCTTGAAATGAACGTCATCAACGCTGCATGGAAAAACGGTTGCAAAAAACTTGAATTTTTAGGCTCTTCATGCATATATCCACGCATGGCCCCTCAGCCAATGCCGGAATCCTGCTTGCTGACCGGTGCTCTTGAAAAGACCAATGAGGCTTACGCTCTTGCTAAAATCAGCGGACTCAAATACTGCGAATTCCTCAATCGCCAATATGGAACTGACTACATATCAGTGATGCCCACAAACCTCTATGGACCAAACGACAATTATCATCCCGAGCACTCCCATGTGCTTCCGGCTCTAATAAGAAGATTCCACGAAGCCAAGGAGCAGGGCCTTGAGGAAGTCGTCTGCTGGGGTGACGGAAGTCCCCTCCGGGAATTTCTATATGTCGATGACCTTGCAAACCTATGCGTATTCCTGATGAACAATTATTCCGGCAACGAGACTGTAAATGCCGGCACCGGAAAAGAACTTACTATCAAACAACTCACTGAGCTTGTGGCATCTATCATAGGATATGAAGGTAAAATCCTGTGGGATACCACCCGTCCCAATGGAACGCCCCGCAAACTCCTTGATGTGAGCAAAGCAAAAAAATTAGGCTGGACCTACAAGACTGAACTTCCCGACGGCATCCGCCTTGCCTACGATGATTTCCTCAACAACCCAATGAGAGCCGAACGATGAAACGCACACACTTTTTTATAACAATAGTATTGTTTTTTGCCAGTATCTTGGAAATGTCGGCCGTTTCCGGCGTTGCCAAAGACATGCTGATTGAAAAATATCAAAAACACCTTACTACACTTACTACTGCGCGAGATAGCCTTAGGGCGCTCTACTATCTTTTCGACCTTTCCGACATAAAAGGACAAAAGGAAATAGCATGGCTAATTTATGAAACCGCCGTCAGAGCAAACGATATCAACGCGCAAATCGACATGCTCAGAAACCTCGGGGTACTGTTTCATTGCAATGACACAATAATCGACAGCCTTCAACGACTTACGAGCCATATCCCAAATATTGATGCACGCAACGCCACGAAGACTTTTATTTTCAATCAGCAAGTCAGCACTAAAAGTGCCAACCCTAACGACACCACTTTCAGCGTGATGCTCCTTGAGAGCATCGTGAATTCCCATGATCTTCGCGGAAATAACATCTACGACCGCATTGCTCTTCTATATCAGATCATACAATACATTGGTGTCGAATCAGAGGGTCCTCTACTCACTGAAACTCTCGACAAATATGCCGAACTCATCGACCAACTCCCCGAAAGTGATTATCCTCTGAAAAATCAGTTTTACACGACAAGCGCAATCTTCCACTCACGCGTCAACGGCGACCAACGCAAGGCTGTCCTATACGACAAGAAACTCCTTGAGATCATGGACATGCTTGAAGAGATGTATCATAAGCAAAAACGCAAATACCGCAACTACGACACCAACAAATTCATCTCATATCGCCGTATGCTGAGCAATTTCAAAGTGCTGACACCGGAGGAACTTGAAGCCTACTACGACAGCGTGATGATGCTCGTGGGAAACGCTGATGTCAGAAACACTTTCGAAAACAATCATCAATCGGAAGCTTATTATCACTACGCAAAGGGAGAATATGCCGAAGCTATTCCTTACATAAAGAAATCACTTAACGGCACTGCAAATCTGTCCATATATCAGCGCATTAAATTTTACGATATGCTAAAGGATGCTGCAAAGAAAGTAGGAGACACTGCAACCTATATAGATGCAATGGAAAACTATATTGCACTCGAAGATATTGTGGATAGCATGCGCATCGTCACCAACCGGCGTGAAATAATGCTGCGCAACAGCATTGCCAATGCCCCACTGCTTCAGACTCCGGAGGAAGTGCAACAGACAGGACAAAAGAAAGGAAGAGAAGTCGCCCTTACTGTCGTATCTTCTCTCCTTGCAATATTGCTTCTTATATATATGATTCTCTACGTAAGACTACGAAGAAATCAGAAACTAAAATCAAAGTTCTGAAATATACTTCTTAAGCCACCGGCCGACAGTCTGGGTGCCGTATTCAGACTTGCCGTCAACTCCTAAATCCGGAGTTACAACTCCATTCTTCATTGAGGCTTCAACAGCATCTCTCACAGTTCCGCCTTCCTTCATCAGGCCGAAATGCTCCAGCAACATTGCCACAGAAAGCACTTGTGCCAACGGATTGGCAATGTCGAGACCCTTTGCCTGAGGCCACGACCCGTGGATTGGCTCAAATACCGGGGTCTTTTCCCCTATAGAGGAAGAAGGAAGCAATCCCATCGAACCGCTGATTACACTTGCCTCATCAGTCAGTATGTCGCCAAATGTATTTTCAGTGACAATTACGTCGAAGAAACGTGGCTCTTGGATAAGTTTCATGGCCGCATTATCCACAAACATATAGTCAATCTTTACCTCCGGCCATTCCTCTTCCATCTGCTGTGCCACTTTTCGCCATAGACGGCTTGATGCAAGCACATTTGCCTTATCCACAACAGTCAGATGCTTGCGACGCTTCATCGCAAGTTCAAATCCGACTTTCAGAATTCTCTCAATCTCTTTTCTGGTATAGAGATTGGTGTCGTATGCCTTGTCGTCAGACTCATACTTCTCCCCAAAATACATTCCTCCCGTCAGTTCTCTCACGCAAACAAAATCTGCATCTTTCACTATTTCTGCACGAAGCGGAGACTTGTCAATCAACTGCGGAAACGTCATGATGGGGCGTATGTTGGCGTAGAGTCCCAATTGCTTGCGCATGGCAAGAAGACCTTGCTCCGGACGCACCTTTGCATATGGGTTATTGTCAAATTCAGGGTCGCCGACTGCTGAGAAAAGCACTGCATCCGAATTAAGGCAAAGATCGAGAGTCTGCGCAGGAAATGGATCGCCTACTGCTCGGATAGCGGAGGCTCCTACCAATCCGTCCTTAAATTCCACTTCATGTCCGAACTTGTCGGCCACTGCCTGCAACACTTCCACGCCTACGCGTGAGATCTCGGGTCCGATACCGTCACCCGGCAATACTGCTATTTTCAGTTTCATATTTTTCTATATCAGATATTCTTGTGCGAAGATAGTCAATGTCATCGAGACCCTGCTCAAGACAATGTTTTTTATATTGGTTTATCTCAAAAAGTTCGCTTTCCCCGGTTGATTCATTCGTAACTGTCTGCGACGGAAGATCCACTGTCACCTCAGCGCCCGGATTGGCTTTTATGCTCTCAAAAAGGGAGTCAAGGAATGATTGGCTGACAGTGACCGGAAGCACGAAATTGTTAAGCTCGTTGTTTTTATGGATATCTGCAAAGAAACTTGATATCACTACGCGGAAACCATAGTCTGCAATAGCCCACGCCGCATGTTCTCGACTTGAGCCACAACCGAAATTCTTACCGGCCACAAGTACACATCCGGAATATCTCTTATCATTGAGCACAAATTTCTCATTCAGATTTCCATCCGCATTGTAGCGCCAGTCTCTGAAAAGGTTTTCCCCGAAACCCTCTCTTGAAGTGGACTTCAAAAATCGGGCAGGTATAATTTGGTCGGTGTCGATGTTCTCCACTGGTAGAGGAATACAAGTACTCTTTATTATGGTGAATTTCTGTTTCATTTAAATTTCTTGGATTTATTTGGATACTCTTGTTTACACCTGGGGGTACTCTTGTTTACTCTTGATTACTTTTGAGACAATAGCAACGTGGATCGGTGACGCATCCGGAAATTGCTGTCGCTGCTGCTACAAGCGGACTCGCAAGTATAGTACGCGCACCCGGACCCTGGCGACCTTCGAAATTGCGGTTGGAAGTGGAGACCGACAGTTTCCCTTCCGGTATCTTGTCATCGTTCATGGCAAGGCAGGCAGAACATCCCGGCTGCCGAATCTCAAAACCGGCTTCATCCAGTATCTTGTCAAGCCCTTCCTCTTTAATCTGCTTCAGTACATTCTGCGATCCCGGCACAAGCCATGCCACTACATCGGCCGATTTCTTTTTGCCTTTCACATACTCGGCAAAGGCACGGAAATCCTCTATCCTGCCATTTGTGCAGCTTCCAAGAAAGACATAATCCACCTTCTTCCCAAGCAATCTTTCACCTGACGCAAATCCCATATATTCAAGCGACTTTTCGTAGGATGCAGCTGCTGTCGGGTCGGAAGGAACCGGTGGAATGCACTCATCTATTGCAATTCCCATACCCGGATTCGTTCCAAAAGTGATACGCGGTTTTATATCAGCCGCATCAAATGTCACCTCTCTATCAAACTCCGCATCCGCATCGCTTGGCAAAGTCTTCCAATATTCTGTCAGTTTCTCCAGTTGCTCTCCCTTGGGTGCGAATTCCCGGCTCTTGACATATTCGAAAGTGGTGTCATCCGGTGCCACCATGCCTCCTCTTGCGCCCATTTCAATCGACATGTTGCAAAGGGTCATTCTTCCTTCCATTGAAAGATTGCGGATAGCACTCCCGGCATATTCCACAAAACAACCGGTGGCACCGCCGGTGCCAAGTTTCGTTATGATATAGAGGGCGATGTCTTTGGCTGTCACATACTCACCAAGCTTTCCCTCCACATTGATGCGCATCGTCTTCGGTTTCTGCTGGAGAATAGTTTGCGTCGCAAGCACCATCTCCACCTCCGATGTTCCCACTCCGAACGCGATACAGCCCAATGCCCCATGGGTGGAGGTATGACTGTCGCCGCATATCACTGTCTGACCCGGAAGCGTGAATCCATTTTCCGGACCTATCACATGGATGATGCCATTGCGCGAATCTCCTATATCAAACAGTCGAAGACCAAATTCTTTGGTATTATGGCGCAATGTCTCCACTTGATGACGCGATACAGGATCGGCAATCTCCCTATCCTGATTAAGAGTCGGTATGTTGTGGTCAGGGGCACATACTGTTCGTTCCGGACGGAACACCTTTATGCCTCGGCGGCGCAGACCGTCGAAAGCCTGGGGTGATGTCACCTCATGGCAATAATGCCGGTCGATGTAGAGAATCTCCGCACCCCCACCGGTGTCGCCCACAATGTGGGCTTTCCAAATTTTATCGAAAAGGGTCTTTCCCATACATGTTATATAAGAGAGAGGGTGGTGCAAAACTACACTTTTGCACACCCTCTATAAAATTTATTAATTAGATACTATTGGAGAAGAGGCTTTATTGACTGCATCAAGGAATGCTTCTGCAGAGGCGGCGATAATGTCGCTGTTGGCAGAGAATCCATTGTGGCAGACTCCGTCGCACTCCACCGTCATGTGAACCTTGCCAACATCGTTGCTCCCCTTGTCGAATGCCTGGATAAGGAATTCCTGAACCAGCATCTTTCGGTTGATTATCTTCTTGATGGCGGATATTGCGGCATCAACCGGTCCATTGCCTGTGGCACATGCCTCAAATTTTTCGCCAGCTACGTCAAGGCCGACACTTGCCACAGGGCGTATGCCTACACCACTCGACACCTGAAGATAGTCGATCTTGATTTTGTTGCGGGCCATTCGGTGTTTGCCTGCCAGCATAAGGACATCCTCGTCTGTGACTTCTCGCTTCTTGTCGGCAACCTTAAGAAACAGTTCATAGCACTTGTCGAGGGCTTCCTGCTCCATGTGCACACCAAGTGATTCAAGTCTATGCTTGAGGGCGGCACGTCCGCTGCGGGCGGTCAGCACTATCGAGTTGTCATCAATCCCTACATCCTTCGGGTCGATTATCTCATAACTTTCTCGATTCTTCAGCACGCCATCTTGATGTATGCCCGAAGAGTGGGCAAACGCATTGCGACCCACTATTGCCTTGTTGGGCTGCACCGGCATATTCATCATGCTCGACACCATGCGGCTCACGCCGGCAATTTTCTTAGTGTTGATGTTGGTGGTGAGATTCAGCTCCGAATGAGACTTGCATATCATCACCACTTCTTCAAGAGCTGTATTTCCGGCACGCTCCCCTATACCATTGATTGTCACTTCTGCCTGACGGGCTCCATTCACAAGACCGGCCATGGTGTTGGCAGTTGCCATACCCAAGTCATTGTGGCAATGGGTGGCGATTGTCACCTTGTCGATGCCATCCACATGCTCCATTAGATACTTGATTTTTTCACCAAATTCCGACGGCAGGCAATAGCCGGTGGTGTCCGGGATATTGACCACTGTTGCGCCGGCTTTTATGACAGCCTCTACCACTCGGGCAAGGTATTCATTGTCAGTACGTCCCGCGTCCTCGGCATAGAACTGGACATCCTCCACAAACTTCTTGGCATATTTCACGCATCCGATGGCTCGTTCAAGTATTTCCTCCGGTGTGGAATTGAATTTGTATTTGATGTGATAGGGAGATGTGCCGATACCGGTGTGTATTCTCGGACGTTTAGCAAATCTTAAAGCCTCTGCGGCAATCTTTATGTCGGTTTCGACTGCTCGTGTGAGTGCACACACCGTAGGCCATGTCACCGCCTTCGAAATTTCGACTACCGACGTGAAATCACCGGGACTTGACACCGGGAAACCGGCTTCTATGATATCTACGCCCATTTCCTCAAGGCGTTTTGCAACCTCCACCTTTTCTTTGGTGTTGAGTTGGCATCCCGGCACCTGTTCTCCATCGCGGAGAGTGGTATCAAAAATGTAAATTCTTTCGCTCATACCTGTAGAATAATGCAATTTTTGCAAATTAGTGGGTTTTGTTTGTTGTGGAACCCAAAAGAATTTACAAAGATATAAAAATTTTTAATTTTCATCAAAATTTTCCACTAAAAATTAACATTTTATTCACAAACATCAACAGAATGTGCAATTATTCATACACTAAATCCTCACTCCACATAAGACATGGAATTGAATATTGCAAGATATAAGAAATATTTGCGTAGAAAGTAAATTTTGAGTAATTTTGCACATCTTTAATCGTAAGGACGTGCCTTTGGCACATAGCAGTAAATATATACGTGCAAAAGGCACGTCCATACATCAAAATAAAATGACATGAACGAACTGTTTTCAGTGAATGGCAAGGTGGCTGTCATCACGGGTGGCACCGGTGTGCTCGGTGCCTGCATAGGTGAATATCTCGCCCTTCAGGGTGCGAAAGTTGTGCTGATGGGACGCCGTCAGGACGAAGGCGACAAACTGGTGAAGGAAATCACCGCCAAAGGTGGAGAGGCTATGTTTCTCACCACGGACGTCATGAACGCTGAAAAAGTGGAGGAAAATTGCCGTCAGATTCTTGCAAAATATGGAAAGGTAGATGCTCTGCTAAATGCCGCAGGCGGTAATATGCCGGGTGCCACCATAGCCCCCACCGGCAATTTCTTCGACCTCAAAGTCGCAGAATTTGAAAAGGTGCTTAACCTTAATCTCGTCGGCACTGTAATTCCAACTCAAGTATTCCTCAAACCTATGGTTGAAGCAGGAAAGGGAGCAATCGTCAACTTCTCATCCATGGCTGCTTTCCGACCCATGACAAGGGTATGCGGATACGCATCCGCAAAGGCCGGCATCAGCAATTTCACTGCTTTCCTTGCCAATGAGGTGGCTACCAAATTCACACCAAACATCCGTGTAAACGCCATTGCCCCGGGTTTCTTCCTGACAAACCAGAACCGTGCGTTGCTAACTAATCCCGACGGATCACTGACCGAACGTGGTGCTGACGTGATTCGCCAGACTCCTTTCAAACGTTTTGGCAAACCTGAGGAACTCTGCGGAACTATACAGTATCTTATCTCCGACGCTTCAACCTTTGTCACCGGCACCGTCGCCGTCGTCGATGGCGGCTTCAACGCCTTCGCAATGTAAGATGAAGGTTTTACTGCATACCTGCTGCGCTCCTTGCTCCTCAGCAATAATAGAATGGATGATGCAGAATGGCATCAGGCCGACAATCTATTACTGCAACCCCAACATTTATCCTGAAGAGGAATACCTCAAACGGAAAAATGAATGTACTCGCTATGCAGAGAGTCTTGGATTGGATATCTTCGATGATGACTACGACCATGACCTCTGGCTTTGCCATGTGAAAGGACTTGAGCAGGAACCGGAACGTGGCAACCGATGCCTCGAATGTTTCAGACTCCGGCTAAAGCGCACAGCAAGTTATGCCCACCTTCATGGATTCGACACAATAGCGACTACTCTTGCTTCAAGTCGATGGAAGAGTCTAGAGCAGATAGAGAAAGCCGGCAACGAGGCTTGCGAAGAATATCCCGATGTCTCATTCTGGGCAAAAAACTGGCGCAAAGGTGGACTTCAGCAACGCCGCTGTGAGATTATAAAGGAGATGAATTTCTACAACCAGACCTACTGCGGCTGCGAATTCTCTATTAAGGGTTAAGAGTTAAGTGAGACTCGATAAAATTAAAGGATAAAACTAAATAATATGAAGACATTAACGACAACAGATTTCAACTTTCCGGGACAGCAGGGAGTATATCACGGCAAAGTGCGCGATGTGTATGACATTGCCGACAAATACCTCGCCATGGTGGCCACCGATCGCATCTCCGCCTTTGATGTGATCCTCCCAAAGGGTATCCCCTACAAGGGACAGGTACTCAATCAGATTGCGGCACATTTCCTTGAGGCCACCAAAGACATTGTGGAAAACTGGCTTATCGCTGTGCCAGACCCGATGGTGAGCATCGGAACTAAGTGTGAACCTCTGAAAATAGAGATGATTGTGCGCGGCTATCTTGCTGGAAGCGCGTGGCGCGATTATGAAGCGGGTGCAAGGGAAATATGCGGAGTGAAACTTCCGGAGGGCCTGAAGGAAAACCAGCGCCTCCCCCACCCCATCCTGACTCCTACCACCAAAGCCGACGAGGGCCACGACCTCAATATCTCCCACGACGAGATAATAGCACAGGGTCTTGTGGCTGAGGATGTCCTTAATGAAGTAGAGAAATATGCCCTCGCTCTCTTCGAAAGAGGAACAGAGATGGCTGCCAAACAAGGTCTTATCCTCGTTGACACAAAATATGAGTTTGGCCTCCACAATGGCAAGGTGATTCTCATCGATGAGATCCATACCCCCGACTCAAGCCGATATTTCTACGCCGACACTTATCAGCAGCTTTTCGAAGAGGGTAAACCGCAACGCCAGCTCAGCAAGGAGTTTGTGCGCCAATGGCTCATCTCCAACGGATTTATGGGCAAAGCCGGCCAACAGGTTCCGGAGATGACCAATGCCTACTGCAAGGAAGTCTCCGACCGCTACATCGAGCTCTACGAGCGCATCACCGGCAAACCCTTTGAAAAAAGCAATACCGAAAACCTCACCGACCGCATCGAAAAGAACACCACCGCCGCAATCAAAGCCCTGCTTTAACCCAAGACTCTTTCCGGTCTATACCTAAAAAAGTTGACCCATACATATTAAAAATATGAGTCAACTTTTTTAGGTTTACACAAAAAATACGATTATATTTTGAGAGATGGGAAAATTTGAGTAATTTTACGGAAAATTGAAATAGCATGGTCAAGATAAAAAATTCCGTGAAGAAAAAACATACAGCAACGCGCCCCAAGCAACCCAAGATAAGCCCTATACATTGTCCGAAGGATATGAGCCAAAAAGAATGGCAGCGGGCATTGCGCCGACAGGCTGCGGAGACCGAGGCCCTTGGAGTAAGAATGCTGGATGATACCTTTACCCATTTCGAAGTTGTAAATCCCAAGACGGACCGCTCATACACTGTGGAGTATTTTGGGAAAGATGCCCCCTACAATAGATGTGACTGCATGGATTTCCGAACCAGCCAGCTTGGCACATGCAAGCACATAGAAAGCGTGGCACTCTACAAAAACGGCAGATACGCCACATTGCGCCATAGAAAACCGGAACACTCATCGGTAGTGGTCGATTATCCCGCCGGGCGAGCCATCCAGTTCAGAACAGGGGAATACAATGCCGACGAAATGCGCGAAGCCGCCAAAGACATTTTCAACCAACACGGCATTCTAACCCACATTGACTGCAATCCATCTGATTTCATAAGAAAGGCCAAGGAGATAGACCCGGAGTTCACATGGGAAGACGATGCGCTGAACCTTCTGCTTGCAGAACGCGACAAAAGGAGAAGGCTTCAGCTTCTTGAAGAAAAATATGCAGAATCTGATTTCACAGGCCTTATAAAGACCAAGCTTCATCCCTATCAAGTGGAGGGAGTGAAGTTTGCATTCGCCGGAAGAAGAACCATCAATGCAGACGAAATGGGTCTCGGCAAGACTGTACAGGCAATTGCCACGGCGGAACTGCTCCGGAGAGAAGGAATGGTGCAATCGGTCATCATAATTTGCCCTACATCACTGAAATATCAGTGGATGGCGGAAATAAAACGTTTCACCGACTCATCGGTGCTTGCCATCGAAGGCGACATGCTGAAACGCCGTGAACAATTCAACAATCCCGACTATTTCTATAAGATATGTTCATTCCAAGCCGTAACCAACAATGTAAAGGCCGGTTTCATACCCTCGGCCGACATGATCATCTACGATGAACTTCAACGTCTGAAAAATTGGGACACCCAGATGGGCAGACATCTTCGTAAACTGCACTCCGAATATGTTGTGGCACTCTCCGGAACACCTCTCGAAAACAAACTCAACGAGCTTTACTCAGTGACACAGTTTGTGGACCAGTTTTTGCTCGGACCGCTGTATAGATTTACCGAAGACACAACCGTATATGATAAAGACGGCCGATTAATCGGCTACAAAAACCTGCATCAGGTGGCCGACATGATAAAGGGGACACTGATACGCCGTCGCAAGGCAGATGTAAAAATCCAGATGCCGGAACGCACCGACACCAACATGTTTGTGCCGATGACTAAGGAACAGATGGCAATCCATGATGAGTATAAACATCAGGTCAGCATATTGATCGACAAATGGCATAGATTCAAGTTCCTCAGCGAAACAGACAGAAAGCGACTTCTGCTATTTCTTTCCATGATGAGGATGGTTTGCGACAGCACATTTATACTCGACCAGAAATCACACCATGACACCAAGATTGACGAAATCAAGGAAATAGTCAACAATATGCTGGAATCATCCGATGAGAAAGCAGTGATTTTCAGCCAATGGGAAAGAATGCTCCGCATCCTTGCCCAGGATCTGGAGAAAGAGGGTCTTGACTTCTGTTTCCTGCATGGAGGTGTGCCATCGGCAAAGCGAAAGGGTCTCATCGACCGATTCCGTGACGACCCGGATTGCCGCATATTCCTCTCCACAGACGCCGGCTCCACCGGACTCAACCTTCAGACAGCTTCGCTGCTCATCAACATTGATCTGCCATGGAATCCGGCGGTGCTTGAGCAACGCATTGCCCGAATCTATCGACTTGGCCAGCAGAATCCGGTACATATCATCAACATGGTGGCACGCAACACTATTGAGGAGCGTATGCTCGCCACGCTGAAGTTTAAGTCGAACCTTGCGGCCGGAATACTTGATGGCGGAGAGGATGCAGTGTTTATCGACAACAACAAGTTTGGCAAAATTGTGGATATGGTAGAGGGAGTGCTTTCAGAGGAAGAAGACGACACCATACCGGAAGAGACCTCGCCAGTAGATGCCAAACCGGAAGATGCTAAATTAAAGGATGCAAAACCAGAGGCTGCAACGCCGAAAGAGACATCTGCAAAGAATACACAACCGAAGGTCACCACAAAGGAACAAACCAAACCAAAAGAGAACGCAAAAGAATCAAGTAACACTGAAACATCCGACAAATCCGAATCTAACACCAAACCGGAAGCGGACGACAATAAGTCAAGTGGAATGTCATCAGGGAAAACTCATAATGCGCCTCAGACGAAGGAGGAGGTGCGCGAGTTTGTAGCCGGTGGTATGAGTTTCCTCAGCACTCTTGCCAACATGCTCAAGCAGCCGGAGGGTGCAAAAAATCTTGCCGACGCTCTTGTAAAGGAAGATCCGGACACCGGCAAGGCATCACTCAACATCCCGGTTCCCGATAAAGACTCCATCGTCAATCTTTTCTCATCAATTGCAATACTGTTAAAATAAGAACCCGTTTCATGAATATATTTCCAAAAACTTTTGGGCAGAAAGAACAGGAAGTTTTGCAAAGGAAAAATCCTTTTCATTTCTTGTTATAATGCAATCGCATTTAGAAGCATTTGCCGTATGATACTGCAAGGCATCCTCAAAATCATTCTGCTTTAACTCAATAGCCTTTTTTATTTGCTCCAAGTCATTAGGTACTATTTCAAAAAGTTCTGTGATTGTCAAAAGAAGACTATATAGGTCTTCTTTTGGTAATTTCCTGACTATGTATGCAAAATTTGCGACAGAAAGAAAACTTATGAAAAACCTACAGCCAGCTCTGACACAAACTTCCATAAATTCTTCAGTCTGCAATCTATATTCTTCTCTTACAAGATAATCATCTGAATTTTTCATTTGATTATACTGATATCCTCCTTCGGAAGGATATTTTGTT
>CAYMBR010000044.1:0-20567 GCA_964388725.1 uncultured Sangeribacter sp.
ATTTCTGCCTTCCTAAAAAAGTCGATGCCACCCGTTTAAGTGGTGACATCGACTTTGTCTTTTTCTATACATTTCAGAGGAAACATTGGTGGCGCGATTGTGGGAGGGGGGGATGTCATTGGAGGGCGAAGTAGTCGAAGTCGGCATAGCCGGAGGCGGGGAGGATGTTGGGGGAGGAGCAGAAAATGCCGGTTTTTGAACCTATCCACACTCCCGGTGCTACGGTACATTCAGGACCAAGTTTCTTGAATTCCCTTCCGTCGAGGCTATAAGAATATTGGCATTCAGTCTCAGACAGCAGTTCCATCCTCAACCATACTTTGTCGGATGCGACAGGGACGGTGGTGGCAATCTCCTCCGGGGTGACAGCGAACTTGTCGTTGCGACCGGTGACAACCGACACCCGATAGCCATCCTCCCCCTTTATTATTGCAATATAAGAATATTTGCTCCCCATCGTGATAAGTCCGGCTCTTTCACCATCCACTTCAAAATGTGCATCCACAAGGGTGGTGGCGGTAAACTTGGGAGATGGAAATTTCTGAAGATAAAGGTTGCCGGCATAGTAGAGATTTCCCTTTTCCGAAGGACACGGAATGGCATAAAGACGCATCTGTCCTGGATTTTCCGTCAGCGAATACCATTCCTTCTGCGGATGACTCTGCCATTGCCATTGCGGAGAAGGAATGCTGTCGGGAAAATCATCTGAGGTCTGAGGTATGGCAATCGGTTGCTCCGGCAATGAGGGTTTGCAGAAACTCTCTACCGGGTTTCCGATACCACCCCCATCGGTATCCTTTCCAATGATAATCCAGTCGTCGTCGGTCCAGGATGCCGGTTGCAAGTGGGCAACTCTTCCATAGTTGCCTTTGGATTGGAAATGCACAAACCACCACTCATTTCCGTCGGGAGTGTCTACGAGTCCTCCCTGATGAGGTCCGTTGATGTCGGTATCTCCCTGTTCCATAACCCGCCGTGCCTCATAGGGCCCGTATATGTCACGGCTTCGAAGCACAGTCTGCCATCCGGTCTCCACACCCCCTGCCGGAGCAAAGATGTAGTACCATCCATCTTGTTTATACATCTTTAGTCCTTCCAAAATCGGATTTTCCTCCTCGTCATGATACACCACTGTGCCATTGTCAAGAAGCTCCAAACCGTCGGGCGACATGCGGTGTAGCACTGCCGGTCCTCCCCGATGGATACTGTGCACAAGATATGCCTCTCCGTTGTCGTCCCAAAACGGACATGGGTCTTCCCATTTCACCACATCCACCATCTGGGTAAGCTCCCATTCACCCCGAGGTTCTGATGCGCGGGCCACAAACAATCCGTCATTTGGAGTGCAGAAATAGACGTAGTATGTGCCGTCATGATAGCGGATTGCAGGAGCCCAACTTCCTTCGCCATGCACCGGATGATCATATTTGCCAAGTGGCAACCGGTCATAAACATGTCCGGCAATTTCCCAGTTGACAAGGTCCTTGGAATGCAATATCGGAATGCCGGGGAAGCAATTGAAACTTGAGGCCACCATCCAATAGTCATCGCCAACCCGGATCACGTCAGGGTCGGAGTAATCTGCATAGATAATTGGATTGGCATACTTGCCGTTGCCCAAATCCGGTGTCCACAATTCGGCATTTGAACACGTCATCCCTATCTGTAGGCTCAATAAAATCGCAATCAATTTTTTCATGATATCATGTTTAGACCTCAAATTTACAAAATTTATTCCATCTGCGCAATCTTTCTTTTGCATATCCAAAAATTATGTGTTAAATTTGCAAAAGAAATCACTTGACACAACTTAACTATTACGAAAAAATACTCAAAATGCAGGATTTAAGCAAGGAAATAACTAAGACACAAGACTATGCCATCCGTCTGAGAAACAAGGGTTACAACTGTGCGCAATGCGTGTTGATGTCCCTTTCCCACAACCTTGACATCAAGGAGGATTTTGCTGCACGTATTTCCGCAGCATATGGAGTAGGCTTTGGAGGCGCCGGTGAAATGTGCGGTGCCGTGGCAATTCTTGGTGTGGCAGAAGGGCTTATGACAAAGGGGGCTGATCCGCAAGACAAGTCTGAAGTAATGTGGAGGTCCAAGGCTTTGCTCGAAAAATTTTCGGAAAACAACAACGGTCGCCGTCTCTGCCGTGACCTTAAGGGCAAGGACCCGGCAAAAAAATGCCCCGACCTTATCAAGGAAGCCATCGAACTCTTTATGCAGCAACACCCCGACGTCATCGAGCCGAAAGGACTTTTCGCAAATCTTTTCTCTTAGGCCTTAAGCCTCTGCTACCCTGGGGCCTTAATCGTGGTGATAAGGCTCCCCTTTAAGGATGGTCATGGCGCGATAAACCTGCTCGGTGAAAAACAGCCGAATCATCTCGTGGCTGAACGTCATACTTGAAAAGGAAATCTTGCTGTTGGCTCTGGCATATACTTCTGGCGAGAATCCGTAGGGACCTCCGACGGCAAACACCATCCTCTTCCTGCCGCTGAGCATCCCCTTTTGAATAAACTCAGCAAATCCTCGCGATGTGGGCATATCCCCACGTTCGTCGAGTAGCACCACCTGATCGGCAGATGTCAATTCAGAAAGTATCAGGTTGCCTTCGGCCGTTTTCTGCTGTTCCTCGCTCAAATTCTTGGAATTCCGCACATCGGGGAGGCTTTTGATCGAGAATCCTATATAGCGTTTCAACCGTTTGCAATACTCATCTATTCCGGTCTGAATATATCCGGTTGAAGTTTTTCCTACTGTAAGTAATGTTATTTCCATATTTTTTATTATCTTTGCAACTGCAAAGATAATAAAGATTTTTCTAATTATGAAAACCAAAGACGAACTGATCGACGCGCTTCTTGACCTTGCCTTTGCCGAAGACATAGGTGATGGTGACCATACAACCCTCTCCACAATCCCAGCTGAAGCCATGGGACGCAGCAAATTGCTGATCAAAGAGAAAGGCATCCTTGCCGGTGTCGACATAGCGGAAAAGATTCTGCACAAGGTGGACCCCGACATTAAGATGACAGTCTTTTTGCAAGATGGGGCAGAGGTCAACCCCGGAGATGTGGCTTTCACGGCAGAAGGCCGCGTGAGAAGTCTCCTTGTGGCCGAGCGAACCATGCTCAATGTCATGCAGCGGATGAGCGGCGTCGCCACTATGACCCGGAAATACCAGGACCAGCTGAAAGGTCTTCATACCAAGGTTTTGGACACCCGCAAGACAACTCCGGGAATGCGAATCCTTGAAAAGGAGGCTGTCAAGATTGGCGGAGGCATGAACCATCGCATCGGTCTTTTCGACATGATTTTGATTAAAGACAACCACGAGGATTTCGCAGGTGGTCTTGAAAACGCCGTACGTCGTGCAAAGGAATACTGCAAGGCAAATGGCAAGGACCTTAAGATAGAGGTGGAATGCCGTTCGCTCGACGACATTCGCAAGACCCTTGAAATCGGAGGTGTGGACCGCATTATGTTCGACAATTTCACTCCCGAACTTACCAAGGAGGCCGTTGCTCTCGTCGATGGTAAGGTCGAGACTGAATCGTCGGGTGGTATCACTTTCGACACACTTAGGGCTTACGGCGAGACTGGCGTTGATTTTATTTCAGTCGGTGCGCTCACCCATAGTGTGAAAGGTCTTGACATGTCGTTCAAAGCCTACTGATTTATGGCTGAAAAAGAGAAAGATGATGCCAAGAGATGGGGCAAGGCCGCCGAGAAAATCGTAAGTGATTGGTTGATGGCAAAAGGATATACGGTTAGGGAAAGCAACTGGCGACCCACAATTTCTAAAAGCGAGATTGATATCATAGCGCAAAAGGACGATACCATAGCTTTTGTGGAGGTAAAGGCCAGAAGTGATAAGGATCTTGACCCCGCTGATGCCATTACTCCTGAAAAGATGAAGAAAGTGGTCAGGGGTGCCAATACGTATCTGCAGACCCTCGAGCATGAATTCTTCTATCGCTTCGACGTGGCAACAGTCAGCGGCAATCCGGACGACTACACCCTCGATTACCTTGAGGATGCCTTTTTACCACCCCTCCTCACCCGCTAACATTCCATTCAAACCGACAACCGACAACCGACAACCGACAACCGACAACCATGCCACCTTTCCGTTTCAAGCAATTCTCAGTCAATCATGACCGAAGTGCCATGAAAATCGGTGTCGACGGAGTGCTGATAGGATGCTGGGCTGATGCCTGGAATGCAAAAAGAATCCTTGACGCAGGCACAGGATGCGGCCTGATTGCGCTGATTATGGCCCAGCGGTATCCGTCAGCAAAAATTGTCGGCATCGACATTGATAATTCATCTGTAGGGGAAGCACGGGAGAATGTGGAGTCAAGTCCCTGGAGCGACCGGGTTGAAATCATAGAGGGCTCTTTCTCTGATGAGTACTGTGAAGGAATAGGGCGTGGTGAGGGATATGATTTTGTGGTGTCGAATCCCCCCTATTTTAATTCCGGCATATCCGATGCGGTGACTGCAAGGGAAAAGGCAAGACATCAGGGGGTGTTGTCGCCATTGACATTGCTTTCAAGAAGCCGTCTCATTCTAAGCGAAGGTGGGGGAGTGGCGTTGGTCATGCCGCTCGAGATGTCGGAAGATATAGAGAAACATGCGTTTTTGCTCGGCTATTGCCTTGAAAGGAAATGTGTCGTCAGAGGTCATGAAAAAGCTCCATGGAAAAGGGTTTTGCTTCAATGGAGATTCACAGGGATAGAAAATACAGACAAAACCGACTTAGGAATGGTTTACTCCACGGATTACCTTACTTTGGAAACAGCTCCGGGCTTACCGACAGAACGCTATAGGGAACTTTGCAAGGATTTTTATTTAAAATTCTGATATGTTAAAACATATAGCCGTTTAAACCATTCGGAATTTAAATTGTCATATAAATATAACACTAACACAGACGAATTATGAGAATTGGAAAAAGCATCTTAATCGCATTGGCATTCGGAGCCATTGCTCCCGCTTATGTGTTGGCCGACGATTACGTCGATGATATATATTTCAATCCCAAAAAGGATACCAACGTTGGTGCAGTGAAGAAAAATCCCAACTATATCGAGAATTTCAGCGATATGGATGTGGATGCTTACAATCTTCGTGGTCAGCATTATTCAAGTCCGGTGGATACCATCGGAGCGGGTGTGAGTGCTGATGAGGATTTTGTATATACCCAGCAGATACAGAAATACTATAATCCGACAATCGTGCTCGACAATGCCGAGCTCCTTGCCGATGTGCTTGATAATTCCTACGGCAATGTGGAAATTTTCTACAATGGTCTGACTCCAACTTTCTTGCCTCTGTATGGATATGGCTACGGCTGGCCATACTATTCCGGCTATTATAGCCCCTGGGCATGGAACGTAGGTTGGGGACTCGGATGGTATGATCCTTGGTTCTATGGTCCCTCTTGGTCATGGACCTGGGGATGGGGACCATTCTGGTCGATAGGCTGGAACTGGGGTCCTTCATGGGCCTGGGGTGGCCATGGTCCCGGATGGGGCAGGCCTAATTCCACATGGAATCCCGCAGGCAACCGCCAGGTGCGACCCGGAGTTGGTTGGGCAGGCAGCGGCCACAATGGATCCACTCGCCCGACTGCACGTCCCGGCAATACTCACTCCGCATCGCAATGGAGCATAGGTGGCAATCACCGCGTGAGCCGTAACGGACAGGGGAGCAGCGGCATTCAGCGTGCCAATGGCAACGGAAGCAATTCCGGCTATACAATAGGGGCCGGCGGCCACCGCTATAGAGGATCCAGCTCTGTGAGCAACAGCAGCAAATCTTCCTCTGGCAACAAGCGTTCGGGAAGTTCCTACAACTCCACATCAAGGAGCAGCAACTCCTCCACATCGACCAACCGGTCGAGCTACAACAGCAGCCGCTCAAGTGGCAGCAGCTCTTACGGTGGCGGTAGCCATCGTTCTTCCGGTGGCGGTAGCCGCAGCGGCGGCGGTGGCAGCCGTGGAACAAGAAGATAATTAAGTTTTAAACTTCGCAAGCCCTTCCTATGGGCTTGCGAATAACTTTTAAATCTGAAAGACTATGAAAAAATTATACTTTGCCGCAGCATTATTGGCTGTTCCCTTTATTGTAGATGCCCAAAGTGCCATTGATGGATATCGTTTTTCCCAACCGGATATGAAAGGTACAGCCCGCTTCATGGGTATGGCCGGTGCTTTCGGAGCCCTTGGTGGTGATTTAAGCTCAATCGCATATAATCCAGCCGGACTCGGCGTATATCGTCGTGGAGAGGTCGGAATTTCAATGGACTTCGATATGCAGTCGGCATCTTCAGAAGCCCAGGGATATAAAAACACCCAAAACCAAACCAAATATCCATTAAGCAACGTCGGAGGCGTGGTAAGTTTCAATCTTTACAACAACACCATGCCCAACCTTAACATAGCATTCACCTACAACAAGGCGGCATCTTTCAATGCCCACTATGCCGGAGGAATAAAGACTTTGTCAAATTCACTGACCAACTATATAGCAGGCATAGCAAACACCGAAGGGGTGACTGTGGCAGATGTGGAGTCTACCACACATTTTGATCCTTATAATCCTAATGATGGCGGATTTGAAGCTCCCTGGATTTCAATCTTGGGCTACGACAGCTATTTCATTACTCCAACCGGTGACGACGACAATCCAAATTGGATAGGTCAGTGGAATTCCGCAACTTCCGGACAAGGCTCTTTTGATGTCGTGACTTCCGGAGGCATCAATGAATACAATATTGCTATCGGTGGTAATTTTGCCAACAAGTTGTTCTGGGGACTTGACTTGGGAATCAGCGATCTCAACTATAATATGACCGCCGTATGGGGTGAGCAACTGCAAAATGCTGCCGTGGATAATGCCGAGGGCACTGCCAATACCCCGGCACAGTGGAAGATGACCAACTTATATTCAGTTGGTGGCACGGGCTACAATCTTAAACTTGGACTGATCTATCGTCCAATTCAGGAATTGAGACTTGGTTTTTCCTTCACCACTCCCACATGGTATTCAATCAATGAAAGTTATATTGCCTCGACCAATTTCAATTATCCAGACATAGATCCTGCAGGTCTACAAGAAAATTATGCAATTACCAATGGCGGACAGTGGGGCACAAACTCGTACAATTTTCGCACTCCATGGAAGATAATGGCAAGTGCAGCCGGTGTAATTGGTGGTAAATTCATCATCAGTGCCGATCTTGAATGGCAGAAATACAACAAGATGAGATTCTATGATGGAGGTGGAAGTTTCTACGACAATTATTATGATGACTGGGATTGGGAATATCCATTCTACTCAGCCGCAGGAATGCAAAAGGTGTCACCGGCAGCAACCAAGTCGACGGCCTCCTCCGACCCCTGGTACTACACAAACCAGGACATTCAGGATTATTATAAGACAACAACGACTGTACGTGTCGGTGCTGAATACAGAATAACATCGCGTTTCAGTGTCCGTGCCGGTTATGCTCATGTCTCATCTCCGGTCAAGAGCGAGGCAAAAGATGGAAGCATGACGATATACACATCTGGCACGATGACCAACTATCGTATGGATAATTCCACCGACTACATCACATGTGGTCTTGGATACAACTTCAATCATTTCTATATCGATGCAGCGTTTGTCCACAAACGCCTCAGCAGCGAATACCACGCCTACACTTCGGATCCTTACTATCCCGAGATTCCGAGTCCGACTTCAAAGCTGACGCTCACCAACAATCAGATTGTAGTCTCTGCCGGTTTCCGCTTCTGATAGCAATATAAATTCAAAGTAAAAAAGTTCCGACATTCGCCGGAGCTTTTTTTTGTAGATTAATGTTTTTTTGTTATTTTTGCATCAAATAAACACCATAACAAACACATCATGAAAAAAGGACTACTGCTGATGATGGCAGCATTGCCATCGCTATGGGTCAATGCCCAGACTATCACCGCCACCTGGGAAATGAGCGACCCTGAAAATCTTAGTGCTGTCGAGGTGACTGGTAGCGAAAGCGTTACATCCCTTATCGACACTGATTTTCTTCTCGGTGAAAACCTTACCAATCCCACTCAACTAACTAAGTCCGGTGCAGATACCGGACAGGAACCGGTGGAATACATCCCTCCATTCACTGTCTTTACACCGGCGGCAAAAGTGACTACAAAGACAGCCGGCTACAATGTAACTGTCACGGTGGCTCCACAAACCGGACATACGTTCAAACCCACAATCCTCTCGTTTGACGCAGTTAGATGCGGCACTGACAAAGGGGGGATTGAGGTGTATTATACGATCGGCGACGGCGATGAGGTGATGGTAGGATCCGTAACCCCCACCCGCAACAAGGTTTTCAATGAGGGTGACATAGCCTACAGCCACCACGAGTTTACCATGGCAGATGTCATCACTGACAGCGAACCCTTCAGCATGACACTCTACATCATGAACATCGACACCAACAAGACCATGGGACTTCGCAACCTTTCCATCAAGGGAACGGTTGATGAGAAAATCACAAATGTCGGCACCTATGTGAAGCAAATGACATGTATGGGCGCGGAGAAAAAAGGGGAGAGCAGTCTGATTGACCTCACTTCAATCGTCAGTGAACTTCTCAACGGTGGCAGTGCAACATATTCTGCCCGTCTCTACGGAGAGCCCACAGATTTCAATTTTGTCATGGCTGATGGTTATACTGCTGTGCTTGATTATTCAGAATCGGGCCACATTGCCAATGTGGATATCATGAAGGATGATGATATTGTCATGACTTTCAGCATATATTTCCGCGTCACAAACCGTCAGGAAAAAGCACCGGCCACACCGCTGAAGCGTGGACTCATGGCCATAAGCCTTACCGGGGCAAACATGGGCACCGGCAACCTTGTATCTTGGCGACACCGCGAATCTGACGGCTATGAAGTCAAATACAGGCTCTACAGAGGCGATGCCTCCTCCCAGACCACTGTCCTTAGCCGTGGTGCCTATATAAAGGACCGTACAAATTATCTGGATCAAGCCGGCACAGCCGACAATTACTACCGGCTTGAGGTCTATGATGAATTCGGCAATCTGATTGAGACGGAAGTGAGCGGCAAAACCTGGGACAACCAGCTCCTTTATATACCGACACAGGCTCCGGAAGCCCGCTACAACGCCACCTATTCGCCCAACGACGCAAGCTATTGCGATATGGACGGCGACGGCGAATATGAGATAATACTAAAATGGTCGCCCTCCAATGAGAAGGATGCCGCAAGTTCAGGCGACACAGCCCCGGCATATTTCGACTGCATCAAACTCGACGGAACCCTGCTATGGCGCATTGATGCCGGTCCCAACTTCTTCACGAGCGCACACACCATGCAGTTTATTGCCTGGGACTTTGACGGCGACGGTTATGGCGAGTTTATGATGAAGACAGCTCCCGGCACAATCGACGGTGAGGGCAACTATGTATTGCTAGGCGATGATGACCCCACCGAGAATCTGCTCAGCAGCCGTGGCAAGCAGGATCATGGATCGGAATACATCACCGTGTTTGATGGTACGACCGGCGGAGAACTTGCCACAATACCCTACCACACTGACTATGCAGCCGGCCTTAACTATTGGGGCGACAGCAACCAGAACCGCTCTGAGCGATATCTCGCCGCCATCGCATGGCTCGATGGTCCGGATGCCAACCCTTCTCCCATTTTCGCACGCGGCTACTATAATGGAGCATTTGTTGGGGCTTACGATTGGGATGGAACAACTCTTAAGGAGCGTTGGGTAAGCCGCAATATCACAAGCGGCGAAGGTCTCTATGGCGAAGGTGCCCACTGGATTGCCGTTGGCGATTGCGATGGCGACGGTTTCCAGGAAATAGTTTATGGCTCAGCTGCCCTCGACCATGACGGCTCGTTGCTTTACCGCACGGGGCTTGGCCACGGCGATGCCCTTCACCTTGGCGATTTCATTCCGGAGCGTTCTGGCATGGAGGTGTTTATGGTGCATGAGAAATCACCCTATGGTTATGACCTGCGTGATGCAGCTACCGGCGAGTTTATTCTCCATCAGTCGGCCAGCGGCGATACGGGTCGCGGACTTGCCGCCCACTTCGATTCCTCTTCAGTGCATTCCCAGTTCCTCTACAGCGCCTCTACCGGCGTATTTGATTGTGCCGACGGTTCGATGATTGCTGAAAGTTGGGCTATCGGTCAAAGTGGTGCCGGCATCAACAACCGCATCTACTGGGACGGTGATCTTTACGATGAATTCTACGACAAGAGCATCATTGCCCACTGGAATCCCGAAAACCTATGGTTTGACCGCTATAAGGTGAACAATGGCAATTATACCATTGGCAACATGAACAACGACACCAAGCGCAATCCGTGCGTGATGGGCGACCTGCTTGGCGACTGGCGTGAGGAAATCGTGCTTTGGGATACAGACACCAAATATCTGATCATAAATGCCACAAGCTATCCATCTGATTATCGCATTCCGCATCTGATGGACGACCTTAACTATCGAGCTCAGGTGATCAACCAGAATTGCTGCTATAATCAGCCACCGCATCTCTCCTACGACCCGGCCATCAAATATGCCGGTAATCCCAACCAGGCTGATAATCCCGATGCTGTGGAGAGTCTTGAGGTGAATGAAACCATGGAGGAAGATGTAATCTACAATCTTCAGGGTATACGTCTCAAACAGGTTTCCGCTCCCGGCATCTACATCATCAACGGAGAGAAAGTCCTCGTCAAGTAAGAGAATTATATTGCACAATAAAAGCACGCCGAAATGTCTTGACAACATATCGGCGTGTTTCTTATTCATATTTCAAATGATCAGCGGTCAGGGATATCAACCTCCGTCTCGCGGCCGTTGATGAGATAATCGCGGAAGTAATCCACCATTCTCCAGTAGAAGTATTCGTCCATGTTGCCGAACCCATGACGCTGAGTCGGCAGCAAAAGGAAGTCAAAACGCTTGTTGGCTTTTATCAACGCATTAGCCACGCGGATGGTATTGCCTGGATGCACGTTGTTGTCAATGTCGCCATGCACCAGCATAAGGTGTCCTTTCAGGTTTTTGGCAATCTCAGGATTGGTCTGAATCTGATAGACAAATGTCGTGTCTCCTTCCTCCGTCACCTTTTCCTTTACTCCATGGTGGGTTTCACTCCACCAGCGGTTGTAGATTCTGTTGTCGTGGTTGCCGGCACAGGAAACCGCAACTTTGAAGAAATCGGGATATTTGAGGATAGCTGCCGTTGACATAAATCCACCTCCCGAATGACCGTGAATACCGACCTTGTTGATGTCGATGTAGTCATGACGTGCGGCAAGTTGCTCGATGGCTGCCTTCTGGTCGGCAAGGCCATAGTCGCGCAGATTGCCATAGCCATAGTTGTGATACCATTTGGAGCGGTCGGGGTGTCCTCCACGGTTGCCGACGGTGATTACGACAAATCCGGCCTGTGCGAGGCGGTCTTTTCTGATTGACATACGTGAGTATGGATAATCAGTGGCCTCCACCTGAGGACCCGGGTATACATAGTCGATGATGGGATATTTCTTCGATGGATCAAAGTCGAAAGGCTTATACATCACGCCATAGAGATCGGTCACTCCATCAGCAGCTTTTACCTTGAAGGTCTCAGGGAATTTATATCCGTTGGCAAGTAGTTGGGAGAAATCAGAGCGTTCAAGACTCAGCACCTTTTTGCCGTTAATGTCAAAAAGGGCCGTTTCCGGCACTGTATCCACTCGCGAATAATTGTCAACGAAAAATCGGACATCATCGTCAATGATAGGGGAGTGGAAATAATCGCCTTTATCAAGCCGCTTCACTGCGCCACCGTCAAGGCTCACTGAATAGAGGTGCTGATAATAGGGATTGTCGTCCTTCTCCTTGCCCATACCGGTGAAATAGACGATTCGCTTTGGTTCATCCACGGCAAGGATGTCGTGCACATGCCAGGGTCCTTCTGTCAGTCTCCTTTTCAGGTTGCCTTTGTCGTCATAAAGATAAAGATGGGCCCAACCGTCGCGTTCACTCCAATGGATCAGTTCCTTGCCATCTTTCAAAGCCGACAGAGGTCGCACTTCCTGATAGGTGTTCATGCGCTCCTCGATTATAGGCACGATTGAATCCTGTCCGATGGTGTAGCTGCAGATGTCTATGCGGTGAAGGTCGCGGCTTGAACGGGTTACGAAGAAGCGGTCGTTGTCGCCAAGCCAAACACTCGGCACATCATATTTCTGGCGGTCCCGCTGTTTTCTGGGACGCTCTGCCAAGGAATGAGTCTGGTCTTTGAATCGGGAAGTCTTTATCTCCTTTCGGCTGTTGTCGTTCATGTCGAAAAGATAGATATGCTCAATCGGGGCCTCTTTTTCGCCCGGCATCTGATACTTGTAGGTTTCGAGGGTGGGACGCGGTTCCGCCACTGAATTGATCACCCAAAGGTCCTTGACATTCCTGTTGTCTTCAATGATGGTCAGGAAATGACGGGAGTCGGGACTCCACATACCATATACCCCTTTGCGTTTGCCGTTGCAAAGGGTGTCGGTATTTAGGAGAGAATAGGGAATTCCATAGCCGAAATCTTTCTCGCCATCGGTGGTGATTCGGATTTCATTGATAGTAGAATCATTTTCGTACTTTTTCAGTTTTTCATAATCCTCGCGGCTCATGCGATAGAGGTCGAGGTCTTTAGCATAGACCACTGTATTACCGTCGGGAGAGACTGAAGCCCAGTCATATTCCTTGGTTTCCTTGTGCTTGTCCGCAAGATGGGTGAGTTTTGCGGATGCAAGGTCGTAGGAGAAATAAAAGACCTCTTTTTCACCATCTTTTGGTTTCACTTCCTTGCCGTTGTCGTCGGTGTAGGGTTTCGCATCCTGGGTTGATTTCACTTCAAAAGTGATGCTCTTGCCATCATCAGATGTTTCAAGATTTTCAATTGGCAGTGAAGCTGCTATGAAGGGGTCTTTTACGATCTCTGTGAGTTCGGCAGCCATTTTGTCGTGGTCGAACATCAGCTGTTTGGTGTTGGCGGTAGGATCCACCACATACCAGCGTGTGCCTTCACCAGTCTTATAGGAATACCAGAATTTATTTCCGGTCTTGAACCAGATTGGTCTTATGATAGTGGAGAAAAGCATGTTATTGAGTTTGCTGCCTGAAAAGCGTTGTGCAAGTTCGAGGGGATTGCTTTCACTGCCACTGACTGATGAGGAAGGTGTCTCGCTCGCTGGAGCAGCTACCATACCGACAGCAGAAAGCGTGATTGCCGCGCCTATGATAAGTTGTTGTGTTTGTCTTTTCATGATGATTTTATGGTATTTCTATTTCAGATACTTGTCGAGGAAGCGGAAGAAAGTGCGTTGCCAAAGGATAGCATTCTGTGGTTTCAGAATCCAGTGGTTCTCATCCGGGAATACAAGCATTTCAGCTTCCAGACCGTGCATCTTTGCCGCGTTGAAAGCCATCATGCCCTGTGATGCAAGGATGCGGTAGTCGAGTTCACCGACAGTCACGAGTATCGGTGCAGTCCAGTTGTTGACAAACTTGTGGGGAGAAGTTGCAAAAGTGCGCTGAGCAGTGGCATTGCTTGCATCCCAGGGAGCACCGCCCATGTCAAAGTCGGCAAACCACATTTCCTCGGTTTCAAGATACTGTGTCTCCATGTTGAAGATGCCTGCGTGGGCTATGAGGGCAGCAAAGCGACCTTCGTGGTGACCGGCGAGCCAATACACAGAGAAACCGCCATAACTTGCGCCGATTGCACCGATTTTCTTTTCATCGACGTAAGGCTGGGCAGCAATGTAGTCGGTGGCAGAGAAATAGTCGCGCATGTTCTGACCGCCGTAGTCGCCGGAAATCTGACGGTTCCACTCCTCTCCGAAGCCGGGAAGGCCGCGACGGTTGGGGGCTATGATGACATAACCGTTGGATGCCATCAGACGGAAGTTCCAGCGATAGCTCCAGAACTGGCTGACAGCCTGCTGCGGACCACCCTGACAGTAAAGGATAGCCGGATATTTCTTGTTGGGGTCGAAATTCGGAGGAAGAATCACCCAGCAAGTCATTTGTTTGCCATCAGTGGTGGGCACCATGTGTTTTTCCACCTTAACGTCGCCAAGTTGCGAGAGAATGTCTTTGTTGATTTCGGTCAACTGGTCAACACCTTCGGCACCTGCCACGTAGATGTCGTTAGGTTCGAGCATCGAATGGCGCATGCAGGCGAGTTTTCCGGTGTCGCCAAGTGGCTGTACACTTGCAAAGTCATATTGACCTTCGGTTATGACATCAATCTTTGCATCAGCCACATTCACCTTGAAAATGGGCATCACGCCGTCGGAATATCCGGCAAAGAAGATCTCCTTGCCATCTTTTGACCAGGCAATCTGTTCGGGCCAGCGGTCCCAACCGTCGGTAAGGTCGCGTACCTGTCGGCTCGACATGTCAAGAAGCATCAGTCGCTTTTTGTCGCTCTCATACTTTGCGGTCTTCATCGAAAGGAATGCGAGGGTGTTGCCGTCGGGGGAGAAAGCCGGGTCGGTGTCGTAGCCGGGCCAATCCTCGCCGGGTGTCAGACACTCGGTGTTGCCGGTCTCAAGATTGTAAAGGAAAAGATCGCTATCGGTGGAGAACGCGTAGTCCATGCCTTTCAGTTTGCGGCTCACATATACGAGTTGCTTGCTGTCGGGATGCCAAGCGAAAGACTCGGCACCGCCAAAAGGTTTCATGGGACATTCGAAGGGTTCTCCAGCCATTATGTCCTTGTTTCCGGAAATGGACTTACCATCGAATTCAGCCACGAAGGGGTGGGGGATGGCCTCTACCCATTCATCCCAGTGCTTATACATGAGGTCGTCAACTACGCGGCCGCTTGTCTTGTCAAGACCGGCGAAGAGAGTGGAGTCCTTTTGGTTGAAATCCTTGATCTGAGTGGAATATACAACTTTCTTTGAATCAGGAGAGAAAAGGAAACAATCTACGCCGCTTTCCACGGAAGAGTGGCAAACGACATCGCTGCCATCGGCTTTCATGGAGAAAATCTGAGGTTTTTCGGTATTGTTGTCCTTGGCTATGTAGGCGAGACGCTCACCGTCGTTGATCCACTGCAGATTACCCTCCGAACCAGGGGTGTGGGTGAGGCGGGTCACTTCCTTGCTCTCCACATCGACAGTGTAGATTTCGGAATTACCTTTGTTTTCCTTGATGTCCTCATACTTGACGGTGAAGGCGATTGTCTTTCCATCGGGGGATGGGGTGGCGCCGCTTACCTGTCCAAGAGATTCCAGAATTTCAGGTGTCATCATGCCATCGACAACCGTGACTTCCGGTTTTTCGATTACCTTCTCGCCGGCTTTCTGCTCCTTGCAGGCAGTGCAGAGGCAGAGAGGCAAAACTAATGCGCTCATTGCAATACTGGCTTTAGTCATAAATTTTGAATTTTGAATTATTTTTATTTTTCTTTTTTCTTTTGTCTTTTAGTGTTGACTGCATTTCTCTGATTATCTCTGTCTGACGACCGACGACCGACGACCGACGATCGACTGCCATACAACCTGTCAACAAGATCCGGGCGATGAAGCCGTGTCAGCTCGCGATGTATTGACTCGCGCATTTCCGGCTTATACCAGAAGAAAAATTTACGCTGGGCGAGCTTTTCCTTCTCCGTGTGGGCTGTGAAAATCTTTTCTCCGGTGTAGGGATGATAGCCGGTATAGTAAATCTCTGTGCTGACAGTCATGGGTGTCGGAGTGAAGTCCTGCACCTGTTCGAGTTGAAAGTTGAGATTTTTTGTGATACAAGCCAATTCCGCCATGTCGGTTTCGTGGCAACCGGGATGCGAGGATATGAAATAGGGTATCAGCTGCTGCTTGAGTCCATATTTGCGGTTTACCCTGTCGAAGATATCCTTGAATTCATGGAAAAGGGTAAACGAGGGTTTTCGCATAAAGTTAAGCACCGTGTCGGAAGTGTGTTCCGGAGCCACTTTCAGGCGACCGCTTACATGGTTGGCTATCAATTCCTCCATGTAAATCCGGTTGGCCTTGTTGACATCAGGCGAGTCTGACCTCGTCATGGCAAGGTCGTAGCGCACACCACTGCCGACAAAAGATTTTTTCACACCCGGAAGAGCATCCACACTCCGGTAGATATCAGTGAGAGGAGAGTGGTCGGTGTTCAGATTCGGGCAAGGCTTGGGATGCAGGCATGACGGACGGACGCATTTCTTGCATATCTCCTTGTTCCTGCCTCCCATCGCATACATATTGGCAGAAGGACCGCCAAGATCGGAAATGAAACCTTTAAAATCTTCCATTTCCGTAACCTTCTTCGCCTCTTTCAGAATCGATTCCTTGCTGCGCGAAGCGATAAACTTCCCTTGATGGGCAGATATGGTGCAGAACGCACAACCTCCGAAGCAACCTCTGTGCATACAGATGGAATGGCGTATCATCTCGTAGGCAGGGATGCGCTTGTCCTTATATCTCGGATGCGGCACCCTTGTGTAAGGCAAGTCGAAGGAAGCGTCTATTTCCCCCTGACTCATGGGCGGCCACATAGGATTGATGCGAATCATACGGTTGCCGGTGGCCTGGTAGATGATTCTGCCGTTCCACTTGTTGCTCTCCTCCTCGACGTGCTTGAAATTGGCAGCCTGTTTTCTCTTGTCTTTCAGACACTCCTCATAGCTGGCGAGAATGATACACTCATTTCCTGCTCCTTTTTCCTGCTCCTTATAGGGTTCGGAAGGACCACAGAAGAAAGCAGTCTGGGGAATATCGCAGATATCTTCTATTTTCTCACCGGCATCAATACGGCGTGCGAGTTCCGTCATAGTTTTCTCGCCCATACCGTAGGAAATCATGTCCACCTTAGCATCAGCAAGAATTGAGGGACGCAGACGGTCTTGCCAATAGTCATAGTGGGCAACCCGGCGAAGCGAAGCCTCAATGCCGCCGGCAATCACCGGCACATCCGGAAAGAGACGTTTCAGTATCTCGCTATAGACAATTGTGGGATAGTCGGGGCGCATACCGTGTTTTCCTCCGGGTGTGTAGGCATCGTCATGGCGGAGACGCCGGTTGGCGGTGTAATGGTTCACCATCGAGTCCATCGCACCGGCCGAGACACCAAAGAATAGCCTTGGCCGTCCGAGTTTTTTGAAATCGCGGAGGTCATCGCGCCAGTTGGGCTGAGGCACTATGGCCACCTTGTATCCGGCGGCCTGGAGAGTACGTCCGATCACTGCCGCGCCGAAAGAGGGATGATCCACGTAGGCATCCCCACTGAAAATGATAATGTCGGCTTGTTCCCAGCCGAGCATTTTCATCTCATCGGCCGTGGTGGGCAGGAAATCGGTTTTCTTATACATTTACGTTCTCCTCCTTGGCAGTTACACGATTCTTTAGAGCAATAAGTTCGTCGCGCAGACGTGCGGCCTCCATGAAGTCCATGGCTTTTGCAGCCTTCGTCATGTCGGACCGTACTTTAGCGATGCGGTCTTTGAGGTCAGCAACCGACATGTATTCCACCACGGGATCTGCAGCAAGGTCGCCGCCATTGAGTTCCTCTTCGATGTAGGGACGCGGTTCTGCAGTGGGTTTCGCGGAGACTTGTTTTTTGCCCGAACCCTTGGATGCCGGTTTTGCAGATTTTGTCTTATTGGCATTGCTGTCGGCCTCTTCCTTGCCGCCGCGATAAAGATCCACGAGGTCTGTGTTTGTTTCCTTGATGATTGGGGTGGGGGTTATGCCGTGCTGTTCGTTGTAAAGTTTCTGTTTTGCGCGTCTTCTTTCGGTTTCGTCGATTGTCTTCTGCATGGATTCGGTTACCTTGTCGGCATACATGATGACCATGCCGTTGACATTTCGGGCGGCACGTCCGGCAGTCTGCGTCAGGCTCCGGTGGTTGCGCAGGAAACCCTCCTTGTCGGCGTCGAGGATTGCGACAAGCGACACCTCCGGAAGGTCAAGACCCTCACGCAGAAGGTTGACACCAATAAGCACATCATAGATGCCTTCACGAAGGTCGTTGAGAATCTGAATTCGCTCAAGGGTATCGACATCGGAATGGATGTATGCGCTTCTCACACCATAGCTTTGCAGGTGTGCGTCGAGTTCCTCTGCCATTCTCTTGGTCAAGGTGGTCACCAGGACCCGCTCCTCCCTTTCGACTCTCAACTGGATTTCCTCCAGCAGGTCATCTATTTGGTTGATAGATGGTCGAACTTCAATTTCAGGGTCGAGAAGCCCGGTTGGGCGTATGATCTGTTCGGTCACGATCCCTTCGCTTCGCTGAAGTTCATAGTCGCCGGGAGTTGCGCTGACATAAATGGTCTGAGGAGTCAGGTTCTGGAATTCCTCAAATTTGAGGGGACGGTTGTCGATGGCAGCCGGCAATCGAAAACCGTACTCCACGAGGTTGAGTTTTCGGGCGAGGTCGCCGGAATTCATACCCCTCAACTGGGGAATGGTGACGTGGCTCTCGTCGATGATTGTAAGGAAATCCTTGGGGAAATAATCGAGAAGGCAGAACGGTCGCATACCGGGTTCGCGGCCATCAAAATATCTTGAATAGTTTTCGATGCCGGAACAATGACCAAGTTCCTTGATCATCTCCAGATCATAGTTTACTCGCTCTGTGAGCCGTTGCGCCTCAAGCAGACGTCCCTCCTTGCGGAAGAACTCAGCCTGGGTGCCAAGATCCACAGATATTTGGTTGATGGCATTGGCAGTCTGTTCTTTGCTTGCCACGAAGATGTTGGCTGGATAAATGTTGAAACCATCAAGTTGACTAAGCACTACTCCGGTCTGGGGGTCAACGGTCTGGATAGTTTCAATCTCATCGCCCCAGAAAACGACGCGGAGCTGGATGTCTTCAAACGACAGTTTTATATCGACAGTGTCACCTTTCACGCGGAATTCACCGCTTGTGGGGTCCATTTCAGTGCGGCTGTAGAGGGAATCAACGAGTTGACGGAGGAAAGCGTTGCGGGTAATCTGTTGACCCACTTCAATTCTGACCACGCTTTTGGAGAAATCCTCCGGGTTGCCCATACCGTAGATGCAGCTGACGGAAGAGACCACGACAACATCGCGGCGGCCACTGAGGAGGGAGGCGACGGTAGAGAGGCGCAGACGTTCAATCTGGTCATTGATCATCAGGTCTTTCTCGATATACTTGTCGCTTGAAGGGATGTAGGCTTCCGGTTGGTAATAGTCGTAGTAACTGACGAAATACTGCACGGAGTTTTCGGGGAAGAAATTCTTCATTTCCCCATAGAGTTGTGCGGCGAGGGTTTTGTTGTGGCTTAGGATTAGGGTCGGTTTTTTGACCTGAGCAATCACATTTGCCATAGTGAAGGTTTTGCCGCTGCCGGTGACGCCGAGCAGAGTCTGGGAGGGGTGGCCGTCGCGGACGCCCTCCACAAGTTCGGCGATGGCCTCCGGCTGGTCGCCTGTCGGTTTATATTTGCTTGTAATCTTAAAATCCATGTCAATCTGCTGAATCAATCGTATGTTGAATCGAATCAAACTACAAAAATACTAATTTTTACCGATTAAAGCAAAAAAGACGCGACAAAAGCGACAAAACCGCAGCTTTTTCTTTGACATGGATAAAAACTAATCATTATTAAAACTCCAATCGCATATGCGATATTGAGATGTCTATGCCGCTTCGCGGCGGAGAAAACTCCATTGCGGGTTATGGCGGCTGGAGCGGATTCTGGCCGCGTAGGGACGTGCCTTTGGCACGTAGCAAATCTGCAAGGGGGGATGGAACCAAATTGATTTTTCCCCCAGACGCGGGCCGGCTGTGCTTCGCGCTGCTTGGTATGGAGGCGGCGTGCTTTAGCCGCCGCAGCGGAGTGCCGCTGCCATGCGGCTAAAGCCGCATGTTCCATGCTAAGCTGCGGGGAAAGCCCGAAGAGTTCCGCGCCTCCTAAAAGGCGTGTAGCCTTTTGGGACCGCCGGCCTCCGCGCCGCTTGCTGCTTCAAATTCCTCAATTCTCAAATGGTTGGGAAAATTTTCCGCGCCAAGTTCCGCGCACCCCGGCTTCATTGCGAAGCAAAGACAGCCGGTCCCGCGTATGGGATAAAATCTTTTGTGTTCCATTTGTTTAGACTTACACTAAACCGTTTTGAATAGGTTTAAATGAAAAATCCGTGCAATCAAATCCAATAAAAACCAAAAATTATTTGGGAGATTCAAGAAAATTCACTAATTTAGCAAAAAATAAACGAATTGACCATGGAAAAGAAACCAATATTCATGAATCTGATGACAGATTTCGCATTCAAGCGACTGTTTGGCTCTCCAAAGAGGAAACGTCTGCTCATCAGGTTTCTAAACATATTGTTCGCTGATGAAAATCTGAAAGTTGAAGATGTCACGTACCTTGACAAAGAAATCCTTCCAAGTGACGAAAACGGCAAGCGGATAGTTTATGACTCAACTTTCGGTTTTGAGTTTTGTCAATCAAATAAAATATAACATTATGGATA
>CAYMBR010000045.1:0-19935 GCA_964388725.1 uncultured Sangeribacter sp.
TAATTTATAGTCATGTCATTGGAGCAGAAATATATTGCATCAACCCCAATTGAGCACAGAAAGAAATTTGCTCAATTTTTTACTCCTGAGCTAATAGCTGAATTTATGAGTCAGTGGGTGCTGGATGGGGTTAAAAAGACAAATATACTTGAACCAGCTTATGGATTAGGTATATTTTCTCGTGTTATTGCCAATAAATCGGATATGCCAATTGAAGCTTTTGAAGTAGATAGCCGAATCTTTAAGTTTGCACAATCTTTTTTGCCCAATAATGTAAATTTAAATAATGAAGATTATTTACAAAGTGATTGGGATAAAAAATTTGATGCAATTATATGCAATCCGCCATATCTGAAATTCCATGATTATGACAATTCCACGTATATTTCAATGGTTAATCAACGATTGAAAATAAAACTTAATGGCTTTACCAATCTATATACGCTCTTTTTGTTGAAATCGTTGTCTCAGCTTAAAGAGGGTGGGCGGCTTGCATATATCGTGCCATCTGAGTTCCTTAATTCTGATTATGGTGTTGAGGTTAAAAGGACACTTATTGAATCCAAATCATTAAGTCATATAATTGTTGTTGATTTCACTCAGTGTCCATTTGACGATGCTTTGACCACGGCGTGTATTTTGTTGTGTGAAAAATCAATTGACAGACGAGCCGAGATTAAATTTTCCCTGATAAACAATCTTGAACAATTAAGTTACAGCCTCAATAATTATATAGAAATTTCATACGATGAAATAGATCCTCAGATAAAATGGAGGTCATACTATGATAAAACCAACTGTAAAAAATATTCTGACCTTGTGCCGTTTTCGACTTTTGCAAAGGTGACGAGGGGAATTGCGACCGGAGCAAACGAATATTTCACGTTTAAACGCTCTAAAATAGATGACTTCAAACTTCCTCTTCGATGTATGTTGCCTTGTATTTGTAAGGCTATTGACGCTAAAGATATGTTTTTTACAGGTGAAGACTATCAAAAACTTGTAAATCAAAATAAAACGGCGTATCTCTTCAATGCCAATATGGTATTAAATGATAAGAATGTGTCTAACTATATTCTTTTGGGAGAAGAGTTGGAAATCAACAATCGCTATCTGACCAAAAGCAGGTCTCCTTGGTTTGCCATTGAGAATAGACCACCTTCTCCAATATGGTTTTCAGTCTTTAACAGACACGGACTTAGATTCATCAGAAATGTAGCTGGAATTTACAACCTGACCAATTTTCATTGCGTATATTTGAAAAATCCTGACATTGACGTTGATATTTTGTTTTCATATCTAATAACAGATGTGTCAAAAGAAATTTTTATGGATAATTCTCGTCAATATGGAAATGGTTTGAGTAAATTCGAACCGAACGACCTGAATAAAGGCATGGTTGTGGATTTGACAAAACTTGACAGCTATGAGTGTGCTTTAATTAGGGATATTTATAATCTGATTAAGTGTTCAGACAAGAAAACAGAGGGAGTTAATCTCCTAAATGAGTTGTTTTATAATAAATTTGCTGAAGGTTTTTCTAATGTAACTGAGCTTAGGAATAAATATAATCAATTGAAAATAGATCCTCATCTATCTTCGTCTAAGTCGGAAGTTTGGTCAATTAATCCCACAGTTCAACAGCTTAGTTTATTCAAAAACACTGAACCATATTGTGATGGCGACACAATTGTCGAAGCTTGTGTTTGCGAAAATGTACCAGAGTATAATGCCAAATAATTACTAAATCAGAGGGTATGAATAATAAACGACTTGCTCCGGTGATGCTTGGAGGGACGGGTAGCGATGTGGGTAAAAGCTTGATTGCTACCGGACTTTGCCGTATCTTCCTTCAGGATGGGTATAATCCGGCTCCTTTCAAGGCGCAGAATATGGCATTAAACTCCTACGCCACGCCGGATGGCAAGGAAATAGGAAGAGCACAGGCTGTTCAGGCTGAAGCCGCCGGAATTCCTTGCTCCACCGACATAAATCCCCTTTTGCTAAAACCATCCGGAAAACATACGTCGCAGGTAGTTCTGAATGGTGTTCCCATTGGCAATAGGGATTCTTACACTTACTACAGAAATGAGGGCAGAGACGTTCTCCGCAAAGAAGTGCATGATGCATTCGACCGTCTTGCAAGTCAGTACAACCCCATTGTAATGGAAGGAGCCGGTAGCATTGCGGAGATTAATCTTCGCGAAACTGACCTTGTCAACATGTCTATGGCAAGATATGCCGATGCCAAGGTTATTCTTGTTGCAGACATCGATAGGGGAGGGGTGTTTGCAAGCGCCTATGGGTCGATAATGCTCCAGTCACCCGAGGATAGACAAAGAATAAAGGGAATCGTCGTCAATAAGTTTAGAGGAGATCTCCGCCTTTTTGAGAATGGACGCAAGATGATGGAGGAGGTTTGCGGTGTACCCGTTCTCGGAGTTGTGCCATACGCACAGGATATTCATATAGAAGAGGAAGACTCAGTGGCTCTTTCCGGCAAGAACTTTGAGTCGCAGTCTGGAAAAGTCAATATTGCTGTCGTAATGCTCGACCATATATCCAACTATACAGACTTTGATACCCTTGAGCGACATCCTTCCGTAAATCTCTATTATGTCAGGACTTCCGAAGATTTGCAGGACGCAGATGTAATTATATTGCCCGGAAGTAAATCTACCATTGCTGATTTGAAGAAACTGAAAGAGTCCGGGATGGCTACGGCAATCACCGATGGCTTTCGCAATGGGAAATATGTAATCGGCATTTGCGGTGGTTTTCAGATGATGGGAGAAGTTGTAAAAGACACTGATGGAGTTGAAGGTGAACCTTGCGAGGTTTCAGGTCTTGGTATACTGCCTGTCGCGACTGAAATGAATGGCAGTAAAATCACTCGTCAAGTGAAATTCCATTTTAAAGATGAGAAAGGTATTTGTGAGGGGTATGAGATACATAATGGCAGAACATCCATTCTTGACAAGGAGTCATCTGATGTTTGCGTATTGACCAGTGGTGAATCTGATGGTTGTCTTGCTCATGGAGGAAAAGGTTTTGGCACTTATATTCATGGCATTCTCGATAATGAAGTTGTGATAAATCATGTATTGGCAAATTTTCCGGATAAACTCAATAATAAAATTGAGTCCATTGACTATAAGAACTTTAAAGAACAGCAATATGATGCGCTTGCCGCCCACCTTCGCCGCTACATCGATATTCCCCGCCTCTACCAAATCCTTTCCAATTAGTTACAGATAACATAAACCTATAAACCCATAAACCCCGCTATGCTCCACGGCCACGGCGATGACCTCTGGCGATATGCCGGAAAAGTCAAACATAATTTCAGCACCAACATCCATTCCGCATTTGACCATTCTCCTCTTATGGCTCAGATTGCAGAATCAGCCGATGCCATATTGAGTTATCCCGAACCGGAACCTGTGTCGGTAGAAAAATCAATTGCCGATTTGTTTGGTTGTAATCCGAAAGAGGTAATGGTGACCAATGGTGCTACGGAAGCCATATATCTTATAGCCAATGAATTTTCAGGTAAAAAGTCTGCAATATTTGCTCCGACATTCCGCGAATATCAGGATGCCTGCCGTATGCATGGTCATAAGATTGTCTTTATAAGGTCTTTGGATGAAATTCCAAAGGACAGTAGAATGGTATGGCTTTGCAATCCCAATAACCCTACCGGTCTGGTTTTCCCCCGCGAAAAACTGATGGATTTCATTAAATCAAATACCGACAAGATTTTTGTTATAGATCAGGCTTATTCAGATTATACTCTGTTGCCAACCCTTTCCGTTGCAGATGCCATCGATTGTGGAAATGTCTTATTATTGGGTTCTCTTACAAAGCGTTTTGCTGTTCCGGGTCTCAGGATTGGTTATGCCATTGGAAATTCAGAATTGATCAACCGGATAAAAGCATGGCGTATGCCATGGTCTGTCAATGGAATAGCAATTGAAAGTGCAAATTATCTGATTAAGCATATAGATGATTATAAAATTGATGCTGAAACGTTGCACGCTGAGGCTTTGCGAATTTCTTCCGAATTGTCGAAGATGGGTATTGAGATGTTGCCAACTGATTGCAACTTCATTCTTTGCAAATTGCCGCATGGCACTTCTGTCCAACTTAAAGAATATCTAATCGACAATGCCGGTATTCTTATCCGTGACGCATCTAATTTCGAGGGTCTTTCCGACCGTCATTTCCGAGTAGCCGCCCAATCTCCCTCCGAAAATGATCTTTTAATCAGCCATATTCACCAATGGCATAGTATGTAATAGGCAACTTTAGTTGCCTTCGCAATATGTTGATATGATAAACTATATATTCTCAAAAACACCTCTGCTTTTAGGCTGGATTCTTGACCTTATCTTCGGAGATCCGGCGAAACTGCCACATCCGGTTGTCTATTTCGGTAAAATTATCTCCTATTTTGAAAAATCTTTGAATAAGGGAGTAAATAGAAAAACCAAAGGTGCAATAACTGCCGGATTTCTGATATTGGCAACCTTCATAATTGTCTATCTGATACTGCTGTTTTTGTCTCCCTTCCCTTTGATAAAAATGGCAGTTACGGCAATAGGGGTGTTTTATTGTTTGGCAGGGACCACCCTTATACACGAGGTAAAGGCCGTATTTATAGCTGCTGACCGTTCTCTTGAAGAGGGTAGAAGGCAAGTGTCGCGTATTGTGGGTCGCGACACTGCAAATCTTTCCGATAAGGAAGTAAAGACTGCAGCTCTTGAGACTCTTGCCGAAAACCTAAGTGATGGTGTCATAGCCCCCCTGTTCTGGTATGCTCTGCTTGGTCTTCCCGGCATGATGGCTTATAAGATGGTGAATACCCTCGACTCCATGATTGGTTATAGGAATGAGAGATATGGCTACTTCGGTTGCGTGGCAGCCCACATTGACGATATTGCCAATCTTATCCCCGCGCGTCTAACTGCATTGTTGATGATAATTGCAGCCGGAAAACCACGATTGTGGAAATTCGTGGTCAATTTTGGACCTCAACATGCCAGTCCTAATAGCGGTTGGCCGGAAGCTGCGCTCGCCGGTATATTGGATTGCCGCTTTGGTGGCAGTCATGATTATTTCGGCGAATCTGTATATAAACCATATATCGGCATTAACGAACGCAATCTAACCTACGCTGATATGCTAAAGGCCGTAAGGGTCAATCGAATTGCGGAGTTTGTTGCAGTTTTTCTTTGTCTTGTCGTGTGAGGTCAAACTCTAAAATGGAGCCATATCCTAAATTGAGAGAATATGCTTCTGTGTAAGTTAATCCTTTTAGCATGGCAAGTGCATGGATTAATATGCCTCCGTGGGTGAAAACTGCTATTGACTTTTCATCTGAAACATCAAGTGAATCAAGAAAATCTTTGAATCTATTTCGTTGCATCATTGCCGATTCTCCGCCTGTTGCAGCTACATTTAGATAGTCGTCATACCAAAGTTGGAGTCTTGGATCAGATATTTCATCATATCGTCTCATCTCCCATTCGCCAAAATTCATCTCCATAAGCCTGACATCAGCGGTCGCATCCGGAAATCCACAATATTCTGCGAGTAGTCGGCATCGGCTCAAAGGACTTGTGTATGCGGTATCAATCTTATATTTTGACAATTTCGCTTTTACTTCTTCTGCCTCATCATAAAAGCTTTCAGCAAGTGGCACATCTGTCTGTCCATAGCAAACTCCTGGTTCCACCGCAACTGCTGTATGCCTCACCAATATTAATTTCATATTCAAAAAACAGGTATTTCGTTGAATACTGAAATACTAAGGAGGAATGAAATTTCGAGGATGAGCATAGTAGCACCACAGCAGTCTCCGGTGTAACCCCCTATTTTCTTTCGCATTAGAGTAATCAACCATATCAATACAAAATATGGGAGGATTGCAGCCGACAATAGCCTTATTCCAAGGAATGATAACGCGATGCATAGTGGAATTATGCCAAAAATTATGCACATTAGAATTTTGCCGATTGACATGCGTGCGTATGTTATCTTGTTTTTAGCACCCTCTGCCCTTGCGTATGGAAGTCGGTTGGTAATCTGAGCGGCTGCACATTTGCTAAAAGCGTCTCCCGCAAAGAAACCGAGTGCTGCAACTTCCACTGGAAGCGAGGTAAGTATCGAACAGGTAAGCAGAAAATATATAATCAGACCGATAACTCCGTATGTGCCGATATGAGAATCCTTCATTATGGTCAGTATTCGTTGCTTATCGCCTCCACATCCAAAACCATCGCAGAAGTCCGCAAGACCATCCTCATGCAAAGCACCGGTCATCATTAGTCTTAGAGCAAGCGCAAGAATGACAGCAACCGGCCATGCCACAAGGTAGGATAATCCCCACATTGCAAGTGCCGTAACCCCACCGGTCAACCATCCCACAAGTGGCCAATATACCACAACGTCTGAATATGCTGACTGCGGAGGGTTCACAACCTTCCATAGCGGCAGTCTCGTGAAGAATATCAATGCAGCATAGATCCGTTTCATTCCAATAAAATTAAACTATAAACCGATAACCCCATAAGCCATTAGAAGTAGCGGGTTACTTTGGCATCCCCAAATTGGTCCATTCTGTTTATCATCCTCACCGCCGATTCTATGATTGGATATGCACATACAGCTCCGGATCCCTCTCCCAATCTGAGCCCAAGATGCAACAGCGGTTTTGCATGGAGTGCCTCAATCATCAGCTTATGGCCACTCTCATTCCCCTGATGACCGAAGATAGCATATCCGAGAACTTCAGGATATAGTTTAGAGGCGGCCAAAATGCAGGATGTCATTATAAATCCGTCAACTATAATAGTCATTCCAAGTTCTGCGGCCTTAAGCATTCCCCCGACCGCCATCGCCATCTCATAACCGCCAAACCATGCCATCTTGCTTTTTATATCATCTCCACCTTTGTAGTTGGAGAGTGCTTTATGCAAAACTTCTTTCTTATGTTTGATGCCGGGAGTGTCAAGACCGGCACCGGCCCCTATACATAGGTCAAGGTCTATGCCCGTAAAGAGATGCATCCACATTGATGATGATGATGTATTACCACTCCCCATCTCCCCAAAACTGATAATATTGCATCCTGTATTGGCATGAATATCCTCAACCACTTTCGCACCTTTTTCCAGACAGAGTTCGAGTTCATCCAATGTCATTGCCGGTCCATGTAGGAAATTGCGTGTGCCACGCGACACTTTCATGTTGATTATTCCATGTCCTTTCGGTATTTCATAATCCACACCGGCATCCACAAGCACAAGCGTGAAGTTGTGTTGCTCGCAAAGGAAGTTTATTCCGGCTCCTCCCTTGGAGAAATGGCTCAATTGTTGCCAGGTCACTTCTTTGGGCGACACACTAACTCCCTCCTCTATGATGCCATGGTCGGCGGCAAAAAGCACATTGTGTGGATTTTTAAGTTCAGGGGTAAGTGTTTTTTGGATCAGACATAATTGCAATGCCAATGTCTCCAGCATACCCAACGAACCTTTCGGTTTTGTCAGATTGTCAATCTTTGCAATTATATCGTTTTTTAGACTTTGGTCTATTGGCTTTATATTGAATTTCATAATTTTATTTAATTTTGAGAGGAACTCCACTCACAATCAAAAATACAGAATCGGCAATTGAAGCTACATACTGGTTGATGGAACCTTGAAGGTCAGCAAATTTCCGCTGAAGAGCGTTTTCGGATATTCCCCCCAATCCAATCTCATTGGATACTATGATAAAATCACACTTTTTTGAGAATAGCAAGTCGAGTTGCATGGAAAGATTCACCATCGCCTCTTCGATGTTTTCCTTGCATTCAAACATCCAGTTTGTCGCGAGGAGTGTAAGACAATCCAGTAAGACGGTAGTTCCTTCGGCAATATCAATGTTTCCGACCTTGAGGCCTTCCTCTATGGTGGTCCATTCCGGTCCGCGACGCTGTTGGTGTTTTTCAACTCTCTTGCGGAAGTCTTCATCCCAAACTTTTGCTGTGGCTATATAAATCGGATGTGATGAGTTGTCAAGAGCCATCTTTTCAGCAAACTTGCTCTTTCCCGACCGTTGTCCTCCTGTCACTAATGTTATCATGCGTTTTCAGTATTGATTCAAGTTGATTGATCAAATCAGATTCTGAAGATACAACGATTATTTTGTCGTTGATATTGTGTAATTCAAGGTCGCCGTTGTTGATTAAAATGGCATCATCAGCTTTCTTCATAGCATCTATGTCATTGGCTGAATCACCGACAAATACCACATAAAAACCATCTCTTTGATATTCATCAACTATTACGGTTTTATTTAGTATACTTTTAATTCCGGCTACATGTACATCTTTTACCTCTGCTTCGGAAAAATGACAGGGAATTTTCAAAAAGTCAGTTATTGGCAGTCCCCAGCAGTCAAGGTTGCAACTTACTATTGCACAGATATCTCTATGCTTTTGTATAAATTGCACCAAATTGTCTCGCAATAAAGACCTTGGAACATTCCCAACAAAGTCATCAATAGAAACAGCTTTCATCATATCCAATCGTTTGAGGAGATTCTGTTCATAATCCTTGTCCAATCTTATGGCTAATTCCGTCAATGCTCCTATCTCCTGATACTCTTTGATTCCCAAAAATGATGCAACATACGGAATTGTCTCCACTCCGCAAAGCGTTCCGTCAAAATCAAACAGGATCTTCACCATAAAATTAATTGAACGTTATTGATTATTCGTCACTAAGACACGACTTATTATTAGGTTATGATTGAATAAGGAATTCCAGGTAATTTTCAGGAGTTACTACTGCCATCTCTCGGCAGGGATAGGCGTTAAGAAACGCTTGAGGAAATTTATTGTTTTTATTGCGATGATTCCATTTCATCTCAAAAAGTGAGAACTTACCATCATATTCCTCAATAAAATCTATTTCCTTTTGGTCGGCAGTTCTCCAAAAGTAATAGTTCTTGCGTTCCCCAAGATATTTATTACGTTTGATTCGCTCCACGATGAAAAAATTCTCCCACAGTGAACCCATGTCATTTCGAAGGGTGACCGGAGCATAATTGTTCAGTATTGCGTTTCGAATACCTGTATCATAGAAGAAAATCTTTTTTGACTTTTTCAATTCATTTCGTAAGTTGCGACTTAGGGCGGTCAGCCTGAATATGACAAAGCATTTCTCAAGCAAATCAACATATCGCTCCACAGTTTTGGTATCACTACCTACAGTAGAGGCCAATTCATTATATGAGACCTCGCTGCCGACTTGCAATGCTATCGCAATTAAAAGTTTGCGAAGCAAATCTGGTTTTCTTACGGAATCCAACTCAAGAATGTCTTTATATAGATAACTGTCGGAAAGATTTGACAATATCTCTTTGGCATCTTCAGGATGCATCAATACATCAGGGTAGCTGCCAAAAATCAAACGATTTTCAAGTAGCTGATTGGTATGAATCAATCCGTAGGTATCATAAATCTCACCGGTTGAAATTGGGTACATCTCATATTCAAACTTTCTTCCAGTCAGTGGCTCATTTATGCGGTCTTTAATCCCAAGTGTAGAAGATCCTGTCACCAATATCTGGACATCGGAATAATTATCCACAATTCTTTTAATCACTATTCCTATATCTTCAACCCGCTGAGCTTCATCGATTAATAATACCTTGCTGTTGCCAAGTAGAAGTTTCAAATTAGTCGTACTGATACCTGCCAGTGTTTCTCTTACCACTGTGTCGTCGCAATTAAGCGACAAAACCGGGACATCCATCTTTTTCATGATGGATTCAAACAGTGTGCTTTTTCCCACTTGTCTTGCCCCTATCAGTATTATGGCTTTGCCATTCCCAATGTGAGAGGTTAATACCATTTCTAATTTGCGTTGGATCATAATTTACTCTTTTTGGACACAAAAGTAGTAAAAATAAATTACAATCCAAAATTTATACTGAATTTTTTGGATTATAATCCAAATTTTATGGTATAATTTTTGGATTATAATCCAAAAATTTAGTTATTTGACCAAAGTTCTTACGTTATCTGACTCGATTATCCAGTCCTAAAATGGTGTTTCAGCTTAATCATTTATTTAAGTGCTGAGAGGATGGAGTGCATTTTGGCGGTGATGCGGTCGTTGGCAAGATTGCCGATGCTGCCAAGATGAGTGTGATGCAGCGACCGGTTGGGAGTGTATTCCCCTCGCTGCACCTCAATTCCTATCTTCTTGTAGGCATCCCGGAATGGCATACCTTCCAGTACCAACCGGTTGACATCCTCAACAGTGAAGATATAGTCATATCTGTTGTCATCGAGAATATCCTCTTTGATCCTTATCTCTCCAAGCATATATGTAGCCATATCAAGACAATTCATCAGTTCGGTGGTGGCCGGGAAAAGAATGTCTTTCATCAGCTGAAGGTCACGGTTGTAACCGAGGGGAAGATTGGCGGTGAGGAGTGCAATCTCATTCTGGATTGACTGAAGACGGTTGCACTTGCCACGCATGATTTCAAAAACATCCGGATTCTTCTTGTGGGGCATGATGCTCGAACCAGTTGTCAGTTCATCCGGAAAGGAGACAAATGCAAAATTATTGCACATCCACATGCAGACATCCATTGCCAAATGTCCCAATGTTGACGCAATAGCCGCAATAGCTGAGGCCACAGCCTTTTCTGTTTTCCCACGGCTCATCTGGGCTGCCACGACATTATAATGCGGCATTGCAAAATGCAATAGTTCTGTGGTCATCTCACGATCAAGGGGGAAAGAACTGCCATAACCGGCTGCCGAACCAAGAGGATTCTGGTTGGCTATGTTGTAGGCGGCCACAAGAATATGCATGTCATCTGCAAGTGACTCTGCGTATGCACCAAACCAAAGACCGAATGATGAAGGCATTGCTACTTGAAGGTGCGTATAGCCCGGCATTAGTTTGTCTTTGTGTTTTTCTGATAATTCAATCAGTCGGTCAAAAAGTTTTTGCGTTTTATCTGCAATGGCTTTCAGTTCATCGCGGAAAAAGAGTTTCAGATCCACAAGCACCTGATCATTGCGTGAGCGACCGCTGTGAATTTTCTTTCCGACATTGCCAAGTCGCTGGGTGAGGAGAAACTCAACCTGTGAGTGCACATCCTCCACACCTTCTTCGATTTTAAATTCCCCACGCTCTATCTCATCGGCAATCTGTTGAAGTGCCGGAAGAAGTGTGTCAAGTTCCTCTTTGGTCAGCAACCCTATGGATTCGAGCATCTTGATGTGTGCCATCGATCCCTGCACGTCATATCGTGCCAAACGCAGATCCAGTTCGCGGTCTTGCCCAACAGTAAATTCCTCTATATGTTTGTCAGGCTCAAAGCCCTTGCTCCATAATTTCATAGTCTTATGATTATTATAGTGTAATACCTTTTATTAATTTTATGTAGGTTTCAATAGCATCCTCAATTTCGGATATCTTTATATATTCATCCGCGGTATGTGACCGGGCTGAATCACCGGGTCCCATTTTCAATGACGGAATACCGTGCATCACTGCCATGTCGGAGGTTGTCGGTGAAATAAAAGGTGTTTTCCCGAATGCCAATGCCGATTTCACCAATGGATGTTCTTTGTCTATGACGGATGCTCTAACCCTGGTGCTTCTTGGGGTCAATTCACTCCATTTCACCACCTTGCGAAGCAATTCTACTGTCTCTTCGTTGGTATAGGCATCCGTCGTGCGAACATCGGCAACGAATTTGCATAAGTCCGGCACCACATTATGTTGTGTGCCACATTGCATCATCGTAACACTAACTTTGATTTTGCCCAAAATCTCACTTGTTTTTTCCGGTTCGAAATTTCTTAACAATTGAATGTCCTCGATGGCACGATAAAGTGCGTTGATCCCCTCGTTTCTTGCGGCATGCCCCGACTTCCCTATTGCCTTGCAGTCAATTACCAAGAGCCCTCTTTCTGCAATGGCTGGTTGCATGCCAGTGGGTTCTCCGACAAGTACCATATCCGGCATCAGGCCACTTTCGGCAAGATGCGGAAGAAATGCACGCATCCCCAATTCCCCCATTGATTCTTCTGCCGCTGTGATTGCCAAAATCAGATTCACCGGAAGATTTTTGTCTTCATTCAATGCGAGAAATGCCATGGCCAAGGAAATTCCTGAACCTCCGGCATCATTGCTACCGAGTCCATAAAGTATATCTCCGTCTATGTCGGGACTGAAAGGATCTCTGGTATATGAAGCAGCCGGTCTGACAGTGTCGTGATGGGAATTGAGCATCAATATTGGTTTTGCAGGATCAAAGTGCTTTCCCACGACAAACACATTGTTGTGCAATCTTTTTACATAACCGGCTCTTTGGTCAAGTAGCCACTGTTGCCAAAGATCTGCTGTGGCAGCCTCCTCCTTTGAAAAGGATGGTGTCGAAATCAGTCGCTGTAGATGCTCGATATGGGTCATAGTTAAGAGTTAATAGTTGAGGGTTATGGTGGTGCCAGAGGGGGAGAGGAGGGAGGTGGCATTGCAGATGCGGACTTCCGATACGCCTTGCTTTGCAGATTGAAGGGCATTTTGCAGTTTGGGTATCATCCCCTTGGCAATAACTCCCTCTTCTTTGAGTGTGTCAAAATTGTCGGGGGTAATCAGTGGTATGACGGAATTATCGTCATCGACATCTGCGAGTACACCGGCTTTCTCAAAACAGTAAATCAGTTTTGTCGTGGCAATTCTTGATGCTCCGATTGCCATAGCGGAGGCCACGGAGTCAGCATTGCAGTTGAGAAGGCTTCCATTTCCATCGTGGCAAATGGCACACATCACAGGGGTTATTCCCGTTTCAATTAAGGTCTTAAGTAATTCAGTGTTGACTTCATTGGGACTGATATCACCAACAAAACCATAGTCAATGGGTTGTTTGGGTCGCATTGCGGCTGGCATAAGGTTACCGTCAGCTCCTGAAAAACCAATAGCGTTGCATCCTTTTGCCTGAATCATTGCCACTATCCGTTTGTTGATAAGTCCGGCGTAAGTCATTGTGACAACATCGATTGTCTCGCGGTCAGTAACTCTTCGACCCTCTATCATGACGGTTTCTATACCCAATGCTTTGCTTAGGCGCGTTGCTTCCTTGCCACCACCATGCACGAGAATCTTTGGCCCTTCAAGCCTGACAAATTTCCCAATGAAATCTGTCAGTGCCTCAGGATCATCTATCACATTCCCTCCAATCTTTACTACCGTAATATTTCCCATACAATTGACCTAAACAAATAAACTAAACTCTAACCCCTAAACTCTAAACTATCCCCTCAAGCAACCGCTTCAGCACCACTTGCGCTGAGATTTCCCGGTTTGCAGCCTCAGGTATCACAATACTTCTCTCTGATTCAATCACATCGTCGGTTACAATCATGTTGCGTCGCACTGGCAGACAGTGCATGAAGAATGCATTGTCGGTGAGTTCCATTTTCTTTTCATCCACTGTCCATTCGCGGTCGGTGCTCAATACCTTGCCATAGTTCGGATCCGAATATGCCGACCAGTTTTTCGCATATATGAAGTCAGCTCCTTCAAAAGCTTTCTTTTGGTCGTATTCGATCTTGGCTCCCTTTGTGAAGGATGGGTCAAGTTCATATCCCTGCGGTTGTGTAATCACGAAATCATAACCGGCGGCGATCATCCATTCTGCAAAGGAGTTGGGCACTGCCTGCGGTAGTGCCTTGGGATGCGGTGCCCATGTCATCACAACTTTCGGACGTTCCTTTGTCTTATATTCCTCAATAGTGATGAGATCTGCAAAACTCTGGAGAGGATGCCGTGTGGCCGCTTCCATACTGAATACAGGGCGACCGGAATATTTGATAAATTCAGAGATAATCTTCTCTTCGTAGTCCTCTTTTTTATTGGTTAGACTTGCGAACGACCTGACTCCGATGATGTCGCAATAGCAACCCATCACGGGAATGGCCTCAAGCAGATGCTCCGCCTTGTCGCCATCCATGATAACTCCACGTTCCGTTTCCAGTTTCCATGCTCCTTGGTTCACATCAAGCACAATCACGTTCATACCGAGGTTCATGGCTGCCTTTTGGGTAGATAGCCTTGTCCTAAGCGATGAATTGAAGAATATCATCAGCAGGGTCTTGTTTCTTCCAAGACCGGTAAACGCGAACTTATCTTTCTTGATCATGGCTGCTTCGGCGAGCGCAATCTTAAGGTTTCCTATATCTTCTACGCAGGTGAACTTTTTCATCCCATTGCTTTCTTTAATTCGTTAATAAATTTTGTAGCATCCTCTTTTGAGAGGTTTAGGGCCGGGAGAAGGCGCACTGTCAACTGACCAGCTCCTCCAGTAAATATGTGGTGGTCGAAAAGCAGTTTTTTGCGCAATTCGGATCCTGTGAAACCATCCACTTCAAAACCAATCATAAGTCCGCGTCCGCGTACTTCATTTATCTGAGGTATTTTCGTTAGTTCCTCAATCAGGTATTGACCCACTTCCGCTGCATTTTCAATCAGCTTTTCCTCCTCAATCACGTCTGCCACTGCAATTGCCGCAGCACAAGCGAGGTGATTGCCGCCGAAGGTGGTGCCGAGCATCCCTTTCTTTGCCTCAATTTCAGGTGATATGAGAACAGCTCCCATCGGAAAACCGTTGGCAATCCCTTTGGCGCATGTGATGATGTCCGGCTTGACTCCATGGTATTGATGTGCAAAGAATTTGCCGCTTCTGCCATATCCTGACTGAATCTCATCGAGTATAAGGAGAGTTCCGGATTTTTTGCAGGCCGTTTGAAGTCCTTGCATAAATTCAGTAGAAGGTTCATGAATACCGGAAACCCCTTGAATACCTTCGATAATGGCTGCTGCATATTCTCCGGTAGCAAGTGCGGTTTTCATGGCCTCCGTATCATTGAGTGCCACGAAATCCACATTCGATGTCTTGTTGAATGGTGCCTGGATCGACGGATTGTCGGTGGCTGCAACAGCTCCCGAAGTTCTGCCATGGAAAGCTTTTCCAAATGCCAAGATCTTTTTCCTTACGGTTGCAAACGAGGCTAACTTTATAGCATTCTCATTTGCCTCTGCCCCTGAATTGCAAAGGAAAAGAGAGTAGTCGTCATATCCGCTAAGCTTACCGAGTTTTTCGGCAAACCTGGTTTGCAGTGAGTTTATTACTGAATTGGAGTAAAAACCTAATTTGGCAACCTGATCTGCTATTGCCTTCACATATTTTGGATGTGCGTGACCGATTGAGATTACGGCATGACCTCCATAAAGGTCAAGATATTTGGTTCCATCTTCAGTGAAGACATAATTGCCTTCACCTCTTACCGGTTCAATATCATATAGTGAGTAAACGTCAAATAACGTCATTTTTAGTTTAGAGTTTAGAGTTTAGTTGAGTATGATAGATTATTCACTATTCATTATTCACTTAAAATGCCGATGGCTTCAGATGGAGGCCTGTGCTTTGGTTTATGCCGAGCAGTATATTCATGTTCTGAACAGCCTGACCGGACGCACCTTTCAGCAGATTGTCGATGGCACATGTCACCAGCAACTTACTCTCATGACTTTCCACATGAAGCAATGCCTTGTTGGTGTTGACAACCTGTTTCAAGTCAATCGGAGAATCGCTTACAATAGTGAATGGTGCATCTTTATAGAAATTCTTGAATAGGGTAGTGGCTTCCTCTGTCGTGAGAGGTGAGTCCATCACTGTGACTGCAAATATGCCGCGGGCAAAGTCGCCGCGCATCGGTATAAAACTGATTCGTGAGTCATTGCCGGGTTGCAGTTTGTCGAGAGTCGCCTTGATTTCTTTCAGATGCTGGTGAGTGAATGGTTTATACACCGAAAGATTGTTGTTTCTCCAGCTGAAATGTGTTGTCGATCCCGGTTTCACTCCCGCGCCGGTACTTCCGGTCAGTGCCGTTACATTGATATCCTCCGGAAGAAGATTTGCCTTGGCAAGCGGAAGCATCGACAATTGCAGAGCTGTGGCAAAACAGCCTGGGTTTGCAATCAATTTGGCTTTTGCTATCCGCTCGAAGTTAATCTCAGGAAGCCCATATACATACCCCTCTGACTCATCGCGGAAATCCTGGGCAAGATCTATGACTTTAAGATCCTCCGGACGCTGATTCTCTTCCCAGAATTTCTTGCTTTGACCATGTGCGGAACAAAGGAACAGCAGGTCGATTTGGTCAAGAGGATGTGTGTCGGAAAAGACGAGGTCCGTGTCTCCTATTAAACCTTCATGAACCTCATGGACCGGTCTCCCGGCATTGCTCGAAGAATGAACAAACTCTATGCTCACCTCCGTATGGAAGATGAGAAGTCGGAGGAGTTCGCCGGCCGTATAACCGGCTCCTCCGATGATGCCTACTTTTGTCATTCCGATTTACCGTTTTTCAATTGGTTGTTGTGGTAAATCTTCATCTGGTTGGCGAGTATCTTGGTGAATCCCTTCACGTCGTCGGCTGTCCATGCCTTGTTCACCTCGCCATATTCGCCGAAGTCGGTCTTCATAAGGTCGAATGGTGAGTCAACACCAACAAGTGTGTAGGAATAGGGACGAAGTGTCAGTTCCACGGTGCCCGTTACATTTCGCTGGCTGCTTTCGAGCATCTTCTCGATGTCGCGCATCACCGGTTCAAGATATTGTGCCTCATGCAGGAACATGCCATACCATGTGCCGACCTGGTCCTTCCAGTATTGCTGCCATTTGGTAAGGGCGTGTTTCTCCAGCATCTTGTGGGCAGCTATTATCAGTATCGGACCGGCTGCCTCAAAACCTACGCGACCCTTGATGCCGATGATGGTGTCGCCGATATGCATGTCGCGTCCTATTCCAAAACGGCTTCCAATGCGTTCAATTTCACGGATTGCGGCAATCTTGTCGCTGTATTCCTTGCCGTTGACAGCGTATATCTCACCTTCCTTAAAACTGATGGTCAGTTTTTCAGGTTCGGTAGCTGTAACCTGCGATGGATATGCCTCTTCAGGAAGTGTTGTCTCAGAATGAAGTGTTTCCTTGCCTCCGATAGAAGTGCCCCATAGTCCTTTGTTGATGGAGTATTCCATCTTCTTGAAGTCTGCCTCATAACCATGCTTCTTGAGATAGTCTATCTCATATTCGCGGGTGAGTGTAAGGTCGCGGGTCGGAGTGATAATCTCAATTTCCGGTGCAAGAATCTGGAATGTGAGGTCGAAACGCACCTGGTCGTTGCCGGCCCCCGTCGATCCGTGGGCTATCGCGTCAACTCCGAGTTGCTTGGCATATTCGATGGTGGCTATGGCCTGAAAAATTCTCTCAGAACTTACCGATATGGGGTATGTGCCGTTTCTCAGCACATTACCGGCAATCATGTATTTGATGCTCTTGTTGTAGTATTCGTTGGTTACATCAAGAGTGACGTGGGATACTGCCCCAAGCGCTTTTGAGCGACGGGCTATTTCTTCAAGTTCATTTTCTGAAAAACCGCCGGTGTTGGCGATGGCGGTGTGTACTTCGTAGCCGAGGTCTTCGCTCAGGTATTTCACCGCAAAGGAGGTATCAAGCCCTCCGGAGAATGCGAGTAGCACCCTCTTTTTATTATTCTCTGACATTGTCTTTCTGTTTTTGAAACAATTGATAATCCAGCGGAGTATGTCCGCTGCTCCTTAAAATAATATCACTTTTTGAGATGAAGTACCCTTTTTATGGTGTTTTTTACCTTCATCATGTATGGATTTGCCCTCTGGTCGGCGGGTAGCGGTTGCTTGGGGTCGAAGAGCATACCTGTGCACAGACACATTCGTCGGTTGTTGCGCTGCAGGATGTCATAATTCTTGCAACCCTGGCAACCCTGCCAGAATTCATCGTCATCCGTGAGCTCGGAGAAGGTTACCGGCTTGTAACCCATTCTCGAGTTCAGTTTCATGACTGGAAGCGATGTGGTGATGGAGAATAGTTTCGCGAACGGAAAGCGTAGTCGAGCCAGCTCGAATGTTTTCGTCTTGATGGCGCCGGCAAGGCCAAGATGACGGTAGTCTGGGTCGACAATCAATCCGGAAGTCGCCACGAAATCTCCATGTCCCCAGCTTTCAATGTAGCTAAACCCTATCAATTTGTCGCCGTCGAGGGCCACAACACTTTTGCCGCTGGTTATCTTCTGGGCAATGTATTCCGGCGTTCGTTTGGCGATGCCTGTCCCGCGCTGTAGGGCCGACTCGTAGATCAGCCTTACGATGGTTTCAGCGTGCTTGGCTTCATCGGGTGTAGCAAATTTCACTGTGATGTTGTTGATTTGCATTTCGTTGAAGTTTTTCCGAACTATTGTTGATTTAGACTTTTGTGCAGATGAGAAACAGTTTAAGCCATGCTTTTCATGGCTAAAACTGTTTCTTTAGAGCGTAAAAATCGTGCAAAGGTAATCAAAAAATCCGAATTATATGCAATCTTTATTCAAAAATCATCATTCCACCTCAAAATTTATGTTAGATCAGGAGAGTTTCGAGCCAGATGGTGGCTATGCCGCAAAGGTAGCCGATTAGCGCAAGCCAGGTGATTTTCTTCAGATACCATGTGAAGGGTATCTTCTCAATACCCATGGCTACAACCCCCGCCGCGGAACCGATTATCAGCATGCTGCCTCCGACTCCGGCGCAGAATGTCAGCAGATGCCAGAAGAGTCCGTCTTCCACGAAAAGTGAGGTAAATGCCGGATCTGTTGACGCCGCTATCATGGCATCGTTTGCCACTGGATACATCTCCATGCATGCTGCCACAAGCGGAACATTGTCAACAATCGAAGACAGCACTCCGATAATACCGTTGATTACGTATGCATCGTGGAATTGGTCGTTGAGCCAACCTGCCAATGCACCAAGTATTCCGGCTTGGCTCAGGGCTGCCACCGCCATCAGAATTCCCAAGAAGAAAAGGATGGTTGACATGTCGATGGCCCTAATCACTTGTGATATTCTTCCCTCAATCTTGCCGTCAAGGTTGAAATGCCTAACCAATAACTCTGTCAGTAGCCATAGCACTCCTAATGAGAAAAGTATTCCCATATATGGAGGCAAATGTGTGAAGGTCTTGAAAACCGGCACAAAAAGTAGTCCGGCTATTCCGCAGCAAAGAATGAGTATCGAAAGATGAGGGCGTTCCTCATAAAGGTCATATCCGATCATCTTGTCGTGGGCGTTAAGTGGTTCTACGTTGGTCTTGGGTATCATTTGAGATGCGATAAAGACCGGAACGCATACTGAAACTAACGATGGAATAAGCAGATTCATTATCAAATCTACCGACGATACATAATTCTTCATCCAGAGCATAATGGTGGTGATATCGCCGATTGGCGACCAGGCTCCGCCCGCATTTGCTGCCAAGACAATGACACAAGCGAAAAGCCAACGTTCGTTCCGCTCCTTAATCATGCGCCTGAGCATCATCACCATGATGATGGTGGTGGTCATGTTGTCGAGTACACTCGAAAGAAAGAATGCGAAGAGTGTCAGTATCCACATCAGTTTTCGTTTGTCTTTGGCATGTATCCTGTCGGTGATGACACGGAAGCCGCCATAGCGGTCAATCAGTTCCACTATTGTCATTGCACCAATAAGGAACACCACAATCTCACACGTGTCGCCAAGTGCCTCGATCAAGTCGGACGATAGGGATGGGTCATGTCCTCCCATGGCATATACAGCCCAAAGTAATGCACACATTATCAAGGCAAAGGTGGCCTTGTTGATGCCTAGAACGTGTTCGCAGGCTATAAGTAGGTAGCCCACAATGAATATCACAAGAAGTGTCGCAATCATTACGCCTGAATGTGTTTTAATCTTTTTTGAAAACCTGTTTTGAGGAAAATTCTTCCTCTATCCTTACTACAATTTTAATCGAAAATCGTTT
>CAYMBR010000046.1:0-19395 GCA_964388725.1 uncultured Sangeribacter sp.
AGGTCAAATTTTAGCCATCCATTAAGTGAATGTTTTTAAAACCGAAACTTGAGTTTTTAGAGGTGGATGTGGAGGGAGAAGAGGGAGTCGGAGCCGGGGAGGGAGAGGAGAAGGCAGGTCCTGACAAGGTCGCGGGGTTCGGGGGAAGGGTCTTTATCACTTACCGTTGATGATTCTTTTTCACAAATCTTTGCAATGGCATTGACCACGATACGGTGAGGAGAGAGTTTGGAGTGTAGCTGACGGAGCAGAGAGTCAGTGGATGAAGAGTTGGAGGTAGAGTCGGAATCTGAAGGGGCTATTCCAAAATTGAGGAGGATGAGGCGGCCGCCGTAGCCGAAGGGGACGGGATAACGGTCGCGATGGGATGCCCAGCGATTTACGATTGATTCTGCTGCTTCATTCCATTTTGACAAGATCACTATATCAACATCACGCCATGCGTCGAGGAGGTTGGAGAAAGATTCTGATACTGCTTGGATATCGTCGATGTCAGAGTTGTAGTAGCGTATACCTTCTTTATATGCGAGGGCTTCGCCGGAGGCTTTGTCGGGGTCGAAGACAGCGACTTTGCTGCCAGTCTTGAGGTAGGCGCGGACAAGACGTAGGGGTTCACCTGCTGTGCCTCCCATAACGAGGACACGGCGTGGCGGAAAAGGGAACTCCACGAATCCCTTGCGCGTGGCAGAAAGTTTTGCCGATACCGAGGGTTTCAGTCTTCCGGCTTTCATGTCTTCCATCCTTCTCTCCAAGTAATTGTCAGCCATAACTTCATTTTCTTACAAAATTATAAAATCAAAATGAAACAGCCAAATTTATGAGAAAAATGCACAGATTTGGAAAAGTCGTGAAATTTTGCTAAATTTGCAGTCTGAAACACAAAATAAAACAATACAACATGAATCTTTTAGCAGGAAAGACAGCAGTAGTCACCGGCGCCGCCCGCGGCATCGGCAAGGCACTCGCCCTCAAATTTGCTTCAGAAGGAGCAAACGTGGCATTCACCGACCTCGTAATCGATGAAAACGGTAAGAAAACCGAAGAAGAAATAGCCGCCTACGGCGTTAAAGCCAAAGGTTACGCCTCCAACGCAGCCGACTTCGCACAGACAGAAGAAGTTATCAACAAAATAAAGGAGGATTTCGGTTCGATCGACATCCTCGTCAACAATGCCGGCATCACAAAAGACGGATTGATGATGCGCATGAGCGAGGCCCAGTGGGACGCAGTGATAGCTGTCAACCTTAAGTCAGCCTTCAACTTCATACACGCTGTGCTTCCCATCATGATGCGCCAACGCAGCGGTTCCATCATCAACATGGCATCTGTGGTTGGAGTACACGGCAACGCCGGCCAAGCCAACTATGCGGCATCGAAGGCAGGACTCATCGCACTGGCGAAGAGCATCGCACAGGAGGTGGGCAGCCGTGGCATCCGCGCCAATGCAATCGCCCCCGGCTTCATCGAGACAGCAATGACAGCAGCACTGCCTGAAGAGGTACGCGCCGACTGGTGCAAGAAGATTCCATTGCGCCGTGGCGGTCAGGTTGAGGACATCGCCAATGTGGCTCTCTTCCTCGCCAGCGACATGTCAAGCTACGTAACCGGTCAGGTAATCCAAGTTGATGGCGGCATGAATATGTAAACATTACATTTGCAAAAATCAAATTATGAGATATGCAATAATAGTCGCCGGAGGGGTTGGAAGCCGCTCCGGCGATTCTCTTCCCAAGCAATTCCATGAGTTGGCCGGGCATCCGATGCTCTGGTGGACACTGCGTGCCTTTCAGCAGGAGAATGCCGACACAAAGCTGATAGTGGTGATGCATAAGGACTTCATTGATTATTGGGATGAGATCAAGGGAGAGGACTCTGCACCGCACGCCATAGTAGCCGGAGGTGCGACCCGGACGGCATCGGTGGCAGCAGGATTAGCTCTGGTGCCGGATGATGAGAATGGACTTGTGGCGGTGCACGATGCGGCACGTCCTCTTGCATCCTCAAAACTGATTGGCAACGGCTGGAAATTTGCCGAGGAATATGATGCGGTTATTCCTGGAGTTGCCGTATCGGATTCCCTGCGCGAAGGGACAAAGGAAAAGAGCAAGAGCGTAGACAGGTCAAGATATTTCAGTGTGCAGACACCGCAGGTTTTTGACATTGCATTGCTAAAGAAAGCATACGCAGCGGCAGAGAAAGCCGACGGGGTGACTTTTACCGATGATGCGAGTGTGGTGGAATGGTATGGGCAACCGGTGCGGATATATGATGGAGATCCGATGAATATCAAAGTGACTTATCCAATAGATTTCCAGATAGCCGAAAAATTTTTAATTTTTAATTTTTAATTTTTAATTTTTATATGACTCCGCTTTACGAGGACAACCATGTGATAATAGTTAGGAAAGAGGCCGGGGAGATTGTGCAGGGCGACAAGACCGGCGACACCCCACTTTCCGAAACCATCAAGGCATATCTGAAAGAGAAATACCAAAAACCGGGGAATGTCTTCTGCGGGGTTGTGCACCGAATAGACCGTCCGGTGGCCGGTGTCGTGCTGTTTGCCAAGACATCCAAAGCCTTAACCAGACTCAACGAGATGTTGAAAAAGGGGGAAATACACAAGACCTACTGGGCCTTGGTGGAGGGGAAACGGAAAGACAAAGAGGGGGAGATTGAATCGTGGCTTCAATCGGATGGACGACTAAACAAGACAAGAGTTGTGGAAAAAGACGCACCAGATGCAAAACTCTCAAAACTGACCTACAAGGTGATAGCGGAGGGGGAACGATACTCGCTTCTTGAGGTGAAACTGCTGACAGGAAGGAAGCACCAGATAAGGGTGCAACTGTCGAGTACCGGCACTCCAATCAAAGGGGACTTGAAATATGGAGCAAAGCGGAGCAACCCCGGAGGGGGCATATCACTCTTGGCAAAGAAGATTGAGTTTATCCATCCTGTCTCTAAAGAACCGATATCTGTGGAGACCACTCCCCTACCGGAGATGGAAAAAATTCTTGGCAAATAATTTGCATTTGCCTAAAAAATATATTACTTTTGCATTAACCAAAGAACTAACAAGAATAACCGAACGCTACACCATGGGATTGAAGACACGAGAGAAATTCATAGAAGTGGCCCGACAACTTTTTGCAAGAAAAGGTGTCGAGAACACCACCATGAATGATATCGCATCTGCATCAGAAAAGGGGCGGCGCACCATCTACACATACTTCAAAAGCAAAAAGGATATCTACAATGCCGTGATCGAACAGGAGACCGACATTGTTATGTCGCGACTACGCACGATAGTGGCAAAGGCGGTTCCGGCAGATGTGAAACTTCAGGAATATGTAGAGGCGCATTTCGAGACGATGCGAGAGGTAGTGTCGCGCAACGGATCACTCCGCGCCTGGTTTTTCCGCGACATAAGGAAAGTAGACAGGGCGCGAAGGGCAGTAAGCAGAAAGGAGACCATCTTGCTACATCAGATACTTAGCGAGGGAGTGGCAGAAGGTATTTTCGAGATTGAAAACATACCGCGTATGGCGATGGTGATAACCAAGACAATCCAAGGTCTGGATGTGCCATATATTCGCGAGGATATTTCAGAAACGGGAGTTGATAAGGATGAATTGGCAAAGATTTTGACCTCAATTTTGCTAAATGGGTTGAAAAAACGAGAGTATTAAGAAATTTTAACACAGAAACTATTGACAAGAGGGCAAAAATGTAGTAATTTTGCATTTGCAATACACCGCGGGATGGAGCAGTGGTAGCTCGTTGGGCTCATAACCCAAAGGTCGCAGGTTCGAGTCCTGCTCCCGCCACCAATCAAAAAAATGCTGACCTTTTTAGAAAGGTCAGCATTTTTTTTGAATTAAAAATTAAAATTTAAAAATTTTGATGATACCGTCTTTCGACTAAAGTCGAAAGTTCCATACTAAGACGCGGTAATACTAACGAGGTCTTGCATGGAAGCGGCCGCTTTAGCCGCCGTACATAAACACATAAATCAAAAATGCCATGAGAGAGAAAGAATTTCTGCCAAATCTGGAGAAGATTGGCATCAAGGAGATAAATGAGATGCAGAAAAAGGCTATGGCCGCTGCAACGGAGAGCAAAGAGATAATACTGGTGTCACCAACAGGATCCGGAAAGACAGTGGCATTCACGCTGCCAATGCTGAAATGGCTGAATCCGGCAGCCGGACGAGTGCAGGCCATCATCATAGCCCCATCGCGAGAGTTGGTGATACAAATAGCCGGCGTGGTCCGCGAACTTGCATCGGGATATAAGGTATCGGCACTTTATGGAGGTCACAATGTGGAGGATGAGGTGAATACCCTCAGCGTGACACCCGACATCATCATAGCGACACCGGGGCGACTCCTCGACCACCTGAAAAGAGGCAACGTGGATCCATCCTCGACAAGAATCCTGATACTCGACGAATATGACAAATCGCTTGAACTCGGTTTTGAGGATGATATGCGGAAGATTTTCAACCGACTGAAAAATGTAAGCCGCTTTATACTGACATCCGCCACAAGAAGCACTGCCCTACCCTCTTTTCTGAAACTCCTCAATCCACTGGAGATAGACTTCACGAAGGAATCCGGAAGTGTGCGAGAGCGAATGAAGATATATCAGGTATTCACGGAAAAAGACAAATTAGAATCACTTTTGCAACTGCTTAAGAGCATAACCACCGGCGACATACCTGAAAAGACAATAGTCTTTGTCAATTATCGCGAAAGCGCGGTTAGAGTTGCGGAATTCCTTAAGAAACACAAGGTGGCTTGCGCCCTTTATCATGGAGAACTTGACCAGTTTCAGAGGGAGGATGCCATTTCGATGTTCAACAACGGTTCGGCACCGATACTCGTTGCCACAGACCTTGCAGCGAGAGGCCTTGACATACAAGGTGTGAACAACATCATCCATTATCACCAGCCCCTGACAGAGGAAACCAATACGCACCGCAACGGACGAACGGCGCGAGTGGATGCCACAGGAGACATCTATGTCCTGACAGGTCCTGATGAGGAACTGAAGCCATATATCAGTGTGGACGGTGCCTATAAGGTGAATCCTGAAGCAGAGTCAAAACTGACCAGCGACAAAGTCACAATCAGAATCAGCGCAGGAAGGAAGGAGAAACTATCGAAGGGGGACATAGTAGGATTCCTATGCAAGGAAGGAGGACTCGCTGCATCAGAGATCGGGAACATCACTCTTTCAGACCATCATGCGCTGGTGGCGGTGCCTACTGGCAAGGCAAAGGAATTGCTAAAGAAGCTTGAATCAGCGAAGATTAAGGGGACGAAGAGGAAGCTTATCATAATTTAAAAATGAAAAATGAAAAATGAAAAAGGAAAAAGGAAAAAGGAAAAATGGAAAATGAAAAAGGAAAAAGGAAAAAGGAAAAAGGGAAAAGGGTCTGCAATTGGAATTGCAGACCCTAATTCTTATTATTGGAGCAAAATTATTTGCGGAGACCGATTTCATCGGCAGTGAGTTCTGGGTCAGAGCCCCAGTTCTGCTGCGACAGACGAACATAGTTGTTGTAGCGCCAGCGAGCGTTTTCCTCACAAGCCTTGAAGAGTTCGTCGGCAGCTTCCGGACACATCTTCTTAACAGAAGCGAAGCGAACCTCGCCAGCGAGATAGTCCTGGAACTTGCTCCAGTCGGGAGCCTTGCTGTCGAGAGTGAACGGATTCTTACCTTCCTCTTCGAGCGCGGGATTGTAACGCCAGAGATGCCAGTAGCCACATTCCACAGCCCTCTTCTCCTCAGCCTGGCTCTTGCCCATACCGGACTTGATGCCATGGTTGATACAAGGAGCATAAGCGATGATCAAAGAAGGACCGTCGTAGGCCTCAGCCTCACGGATAGCCTGGAGAGTCTGGGCGTTGTTGGCGCCCATTGCAATCTGAGCTACATAAACATAACCATAGGTAGTGGCGATGAGACCAAGGTCTTTCTTGCGGACACGTTTGCCGGAAGCAGCGAACTTGGCGATTGCGCCGATAGGAGTAGCCTTGGAGCTCTGACCACCGGTGTTGGAGTAAACCTCAGTGTCGAGAACAATGATATTTACGTTCTTGCCTGAAGCGATTACATGGTCGAGACCGCCGAAACCGATATCGTAGGAAGCGCCGTCGCCACCGATAATCCACTGGCTACGTTTTGTGAGGAATGAAGAGGTATTGAGGATGGTCTTGCAGAGGTCGCAGTCGCACTTGCTGCAGGCAGCCTTGAGAGCCTCACCGGCAACGCGTGAGAGTTTAGCATCCTCGCGCACCTCGAGCCACTTAGCAGCGCAAGCCTTGATGTCGTCGGTGCAGCAGTCGCAAGTCTGGATCTTGTTGCAGGTATCAATGAGGCGAGCACGCATCTTCTCGTATGCAATGTTCATGCCGAGACCGAACTCGCAGAAGTCCTCGAAGAGGGAGTTGGCCCAAGCGGGACCATGACCATTTTCGTCGGTAGTGTAAGGAGTGGAAGGAACGGAACCGGAGTAGATAGAAGAACAGCCAGTAGCGTTAGCCACGATTTCATTAGTACCGAAGAGCTGAGAAACGAGTTTAACATAAGGAGTTTCACCGCAACCTGAGCAAGCGCCGGAGAACTCGAAGAGCGGGGTAGCGAACTGGCTCATCTTGACATTCTGCTGAATGTTGACAAGATCCTGTTTGCTCTTGACATTCTTAACGAGATACTCCCAGTTCTTGTCTTCAGCCTCCTGAGTTTCGAAGTGCTTCATGACGAGAGCCTTCTCACCCTTCTTACCCGGGCAAACATCAGCACAGTTGCCACAACCAAGGCAGTCGAGTACATCGACCTGCTGAACGAAGCGGAGACCCTCGAGACCCTTGCCGATAGCGGGAAGAGTGTGGTCCTCGCCGAAAGGAGCAGCAGCCATTTCCTCGGCGTTGAGGAGGAACGGACGGATAGCAGCGTGAGGACAAACGTAGGAGCAGATATTACACTGGATACAGTTTTCAGGATTCCATTCGGGAACGAAAGCAGCCACACCTCGTTTTTCGTAAGCGGCAGTTCCCTGAGCCCAAGTACCGTCTTCGATACCCTTGAATGCGCTTACCGGGAGAAGATCTCCATCCTGAGCGTTGATCGGACGCACCACATTAGTGATGAATTCGGGTTCGTCGCGTTTTACAGGAGCGTCATCCTCGAGGTTAGCCCAAGCGGGATCAACAGCGAGAGTCTTGTATTCACCACCACGGTCGACGGCAGCATTGTTCATGTTGACAACGTTGTCGCCCTTCTTACCATAGCTCTTCTTGATGAACTTCTTCATCTGCTCTACGGCGAGATCAACAGGGATAACCTCAGTGATACGGAAGAAAGCAGACTGGAGGATAGTGTTGGTACGGTTGCCAAGACCAATCTCCTGAGCAATCTTGGAAGCGTTGATATAATAGAGGGTGATGTTGTGCTTAGCGAGGTAGCGTTTTACCTTGTTGGGGAGGTTAGCAGCAAGTTCGTCACCTTCCCAGATAGTGTTGAGAAGGAATGTGCCGCCATCCTGCAGACCACGAAGCACGTCGTACATATGAAGATAAGCCTGAACGTGGCAAGCCACAAAGTTAGGAGTATTCACGAGGTAAGTGCTGCGGATAGGATCATCACCGAAACGGAGGTGAGAGCAAGTGAAACCGCCTGACTTCTTGGAGTCGTAGCTGAAATAAGCCTGGCAATACTTGTTGGTGTTCTCGCCGATAATCTTAACGGAGTTCTTGTTGGCACCTACAGTACCGTCAGCACCGAGGCCATAGAACTTAGCCTGGAACATACCCTTGCCGCCGACGTTGATTTCGGGAAGCTTGGGAAGTGAGAGTCCAGTCACATCATCGTTGATACCGACGGTGAAGCGATCTCTTGGCTGCTCGAGTTCGAGGTTCTCATAAACTGCGAGAACAACAGCGGGAGTGGTATCATTGGAAGCAAGACCGTAGCGACCGCTTACAATCATAGGAGCGTTTTCAACGCCATAGAAAGCGTCTTTCACATCGAGAGCGAGAGGTTCGCCATTGGCACCGGGTTCTTTAGTGCGGTCGAGTACACAGAGTTTCTTACAGGTTGCCGGCACAGCAGCGCGGAGATGTTTCACGCTGAAGGGACGATAGAGGTGAACGCAAACGAGACCGACTTTCTTTCCTTGAGCGCGTAGGTAGTCAACAACTTCCTTGGCAGTTTCAGTGACAGAACCCATAGCGACAACGACATTTTCAGCCTCTGGGTCACCATAGTAGTCGAAAAGTGAATAGTTGCGGCCAGTGATTTTGCTCACTTCCTTCATGTATTGCTCAACGATTTCGGGGACAGCATCATAGAATCTGTTGCAAGACTCTCTGTGTTGGAAGAAGACGTCGGGGTTTTCAGCCATACCGCGAGCGACGGGAGCATCGGGGTTTAGACCACGTTTGCGGAAAGCGGCGAGAGCGTCCTTATCAATGAGAGCTGCAAGAGCGTCCTGGTCAATAACCTCGATTTTCTGAATTTCGTGGGAAGTACGGAAACCGTCGAAGAAGTTTACGAAAGGCACACTGCTCTTAATAGTAGCGAGGTGAGCCACACCTGAGAGGTCCATAACTTCCTGCACGCTACCTTCGGCAAGCATAGCGAAACCGGTCTGGCGAGTAGCCAAGACATCCTGATGGTCGCCGAAAATAGAGAGCGTATGGCTTGCAATGGTACGAGCGGACACGTTGAAGACGCAGGGAAGGAGTTCACCGGCAATCTTATACATGTTCGGAATCATCAGGAGCAAGCCCTGAGAAGCGGTGTAGGTTGATGTTAGAGTACCAGTCTGGAGAGAACCGTGAACAGCACCGGCAGCACCGGCTTCAGACTGCATTTCCTGCACATGTACGGTTTCACCGAAGATGTTTTTTCTGCCTGCTGCGCTCCAGTCATCTACATATTCAGCCATAGTAGAAGACGGGGTGATGGGATAGATGGCGGCAACTTCAGTAAACATGTAGCTTACGTGAGCGGCAGCCTGGTTACCATCACAGGTCAGAAATTGCTTTTGATTGCTCATAATCTGATCGTTTTTATGAAAATATTAAGGGTTTTAAAGTTATTTGCATAATAATGTGCAAAATTAATAAAAATCTATCAAAATACAATAAAAAAAATTCAAAAAGTTAAAATCGGCGTCCTACGGACACCTGAGATTGTGGATATAAAATCCCGGCACGTCTCGCCTTTGGCTTCGACGTGCCGGGTTACTGCTAAATCGGTCTCCTACGGAGACGACATTTGATGTAAGAGGTCTCCGGCGGAGACGACATTTGATGTAAGAAGTCTCCTGCGGAGACGGCCTATGGGATTATTCGGCGAGGAATGCCTTCACTTTGGAGAGGACATTATCGACTGTGTAGCCGAATTTCTCGTCGAGGACTTTCAGAGGAGCGGAAGCACCGAAGCGTTCCATACCGAACACTTTCCAATCACCCTTCATCACGGGATAGAGAGCTGCGGGAAGACCGGCTGTGATACCGAACACCTTGACACCAGCTGGAATCACCTCATCGCGATAAGCCTTAGGCTGGCGGCAGAAAAGACCGACAGAAGGAACAGAAACGACGCGAGCACCTATACCCTCTTCACCAAGTTTTTCGGCAACGTGCATGGCAAGAGCAACCTCAGAGCCATTTGCAACGAGCACAATCTTGGTGGTCGGAGCGTCATAAACTACATATCCACCCATCTCGGTCTTCTTGGCGTCGGCAGCGCGGTCGGCAGCCGGGAGATCCTCAAGATTCTGGCGTGAGAATACGAGAACTGTCGGCGACTTCTTGTTTTCAAGCGCTATGCGGTAGCTTTCCACAGTCTCAGCACTGTCGCAAGGACGAAGCACGAGAGCAGCCTGATGACCGGCAAGGTTGTCCATCTGTTCGAGCAGACGAATCTGAGCCTCCTGTTCCACCGGTTCGTGGGTAGGACCGTCTTCGCCAACGCGGAAAGCGTCGTGGGTGAAAATGAACTTCACGGGGAGTTCCATGAGGGCTGCCATACGGATGGCAGGTTTCATATAATCGGAGAATACGAAGAAAGTGCCACAAGCAGCGATGCAACCGCCATGGAGAGCGATACCATTGCAGATACAAGCCATAGTGAGCTCGGCAACGCCGCTCTGGAGGAATGCACCGGAGAAATCACCCTTGACGAAAGCGTGGGTTTTCTTCAGGAAACCGTCGGTCTTATCGGAATTGGCGAGGTCGGCGGAGCTGACAATCATATTATGGACATGATCGGCGAGGAATGAGAGGACAGCCGCAGAAGAAGCACGGGATGCCATGTTGGGCTTGAGTGCAACCTTTGTCCAATCGAGGTCGGGAAGTTTGCCATCAATCCAATCCTGAAGAGTCTTGGCCTCCTCCGAATTCTGCTTGGCCCATTCAGCATACTCAGCCTTGCGAGCTTTAGCATTCTTGATAAGTTCTTCACGACGGTCGGCATACAATTTCTTAACGTCATCCCAAATTTGCCAGGGATTCTTGGGGTCACCGCCGAGATTAGCGACAGTTTTGTCGAGATCAGCACCAGCGGCAGAAAGGGGTTGACCGTGGGTGGCAACATGACCTTCAAGGCTGCTGCCATCAGCGGCAAGGGTCTTGCGAGCCATTACGGTGTGGCCGATGATAAGAGTAGGACGTTCCTTTTCGTTGCGGGCCTCCTCGATAGCACCGGCAATGGCAAGAGGATCAGTGCCGTCAACCTCGAGAACATTCCAATTCCAAGCGCGATACTTGGCGGCAGTGTCTTCGGAAGTGACATCCTTAACTTTGGTGGAAAGTTGCACTTCATTGCTGTCGTAGAACATAATAAGGTTGTGCAGACCGAGGTTTCCGGCGATTCGGCCGGCACCCTGAGAGATTTCCTCCTGAATGCCGCCATCGGAGATGAAAGCGTAGGTCTTGTGCTCCACGACCTTACCGAAGCGGGCAGCGAGGAAACGCTCAGCTATGGCGCAACCAACGGCATATACATGGCCCTGGCCGAGAGGACCGGAGCTGTTTTCGATGCCACGGGCAACGTTGAGTTCCGGATGGCCGGGAGTTGCGGTATCCCACTGACGGAAGCCCTGGAGTTCCTCCATAGTGTATTTGCCAGCGAGAGCGAGAACAGAATAGAGCATGGTGCTCATGTGACCGGGGTCGAGGAAGAAGCGGTCGCGAGCAAACCAGTTGGGATCTTCAGGGTCATAGTTGAGGAAAGAAGAGTAAAGGACATTGACGAAGTCAGCGCCGCCCATGGCACCGCCAGGGTGGCCAGACTTGGCCTTTTCCACCATTTCAGCGATAAGGACGCGCATATTGTCGGCACCGCGAGTGAGAAGGTTTGAATCGATTGTCTTAGACATAGTATAGTAAATATTTGATTTAATTTAAAAGGGCAGCCCCTCCGGGGCTGAAATCTTTTGTATTTATTCCGGGGGTGTCGAGCACCCCCGGTTAACAAAATTCAAGGTCTCCGGCCTTCATAAGCAATCGGAACTACGAATTATCCGGCATTGAAGACCTGGTATTAGTTGACTTCATCGACAGGGATGTCGGTGTTGACATTCTTGCTACCGATGAGAGCATAGTAGAAGATATAGGCCACCATAGCAAATACGAGCCAGTAGCTGTTGACATAACCGAAGTTACGAGCGATCCAGTCCTGGATAAACGGCATTATACCACCGCCAACGACCATAGTCATGAAAAGACCTGAAGCCTTTGCTGTATATTTGCCAAGACCTTCAGTTGCGAGGTTGAATATGCCACCCCACATAACAGAGGTGCAAAGACCACAGAGGAATAGGAACAGACACTTCAACGGCACTTCACCGCTTGTGATATTGAGAGCCTTAATGCTCGGAGACTGGAAAGTGACCGTTTCCGGAAGAAGGATAGCCACGAGAAGAAGAGCCATAGCTACAGAAGACACACATACGAGCTGAGTGCGGGTAGAGACCTTACCACTGATGATAGAGCTAACGAAACGGCCGACGAGCATCAGCAACCAGTAGAGAGCAGCGAGAGAACCAGCCACAGCGGCAGCGCCTTCGAAGCTTTCACGGCTAATCCAAGCATTCATTTCGCCCGGGATACCAATCTCAACGCCAACATAGAAGAAGATAGCGATGATTCCGAGAGTGCAGTGGCGGAAAGCGAATGGAGAATGTTCGTAGGTAGCCTTTTTGAGGTTTTTCTGGGGTTCTTCAATCTTGATGAATGAAATCACTATGAATGCAACAACGAAAATGACGATACCGGTGATCACGAGAGGAGCGACAGCAGCCATTGTGGTTTCCTTGGTGAGAGTACCTACGAGTACACCAACAAGCATCGGGGTAAGGGTGCCAGACAGAGAGTTGAGCGAGCCACCGGTCTGGATAAGCTGATTTCCCTTGTTGCCACCACCACCGAGGAGGTTGAGCATCGGGTTGACAACAGTGTTCAACATACAAACACAGAAACCGCATACGAGGGCACCGAGAAGATAGACGAAAAGCGCGGGTTCGCCAACTTCCAACCAACTTGAGGCAAGCTGGATGAAAAGGCCAATGGCACCGACAGCGAGAGCTATGAGAGCCGTTTTTTTATAGCCATATTTAATAAGCATATTACCTGCCGGGATACCCATGAAGAGGTAAGCTGTGAAGTTCATAAGGTTACCGGCCATGCCTGCCCATTCATATTTGAAGCCCCAGATGTTGCCGAAAGGGGCTGCCATGTTTGTCACGAAGGATATCATCGCGAAGATGAAGAACATCGTGATGATTGCAACTGTACGTCCCGAACCGGGAGTGGCTGCTGCTGCTGATTTACTCATTTTAAAATATATTTTAAGGTTAATAATTTTTTATTGTTTAAGGTTTAAGGTTTAGGGTTTAATTTATAGGATGGGGAGAGAAATTAAACAATAAACTTTAAACTTTAAATTTTTAATATTGGCGGAGTCCGAAGATGGCGGTACCGATACGGACCAGATTGGATCCCTCTTCAACTGCTACGTTCCAGTCGCCCGACATACCCATTGAGATGGTGTCGAAACCGACAAGATCAGGGCAAAGAGCGATGATCTCCCTATGGACAGAAGCAATTTCGCGGAAGTCGCTTCTGACACGCACCATATCATCAGTGTTGGAAGCCATTCCCATCACACCGCATATATGAGTAGCCTTCAGAGATTTGAATTTCCTTGCTTTGAAATAATCAAGCAATTCTTCGGGAAGGAAGCCGAACTTCGTTTCTTCTTTAGCCACATGAACCTGCATCAGAACCCTGCTAACAATCCCGACCTTAGCCGACTCCTCATCAATCAGGTTAAGAAGGCGCTCGCTATCGACGCTTTCAATAAGAGAAACGTGCGGAATAAGCTGGCGCACCTTATTAGTCTGAAGATGCCCAATGAAATGCCACTTGATATCGACGGGAAGCGCCTTACACTTTCCGAGCAACTCCTGCACACGGCTTTCACCGAAAATTCGCTGCCCGGCATTGTAAGCCTCCAAGACAGCCTCAGCCGGGTGGAATTTGCTGACCGCGCAAAGGCTGACGCCTGCGGGCAATTCCTGGTGGATATTTTTGATTTCGGCGGCAATCATTTTTTGGAATTAAAAATTAAAATTAAAAATCAAGCTGGGGAAGCGGATTTTTCAGGGGAGGAGTATTCATAGGGATAGACATCCATGAGGGGAGTTTCGGAGATGGAAGCTATCTGATAGTCGGCCATAGTGCCTTTCATTCCGTCTTGAAAACGGCCAAGGGCATTTTGGAAGTCGCCCGCCTGAACGAGTATAAAACTTGCAGATTTTTTCTCCTTGCCGCTTTTCTCGTCGAGGGTGATGAAATTGACCTTCACCATATAGTATTTGTCTGCATAGTCCGACTCGTCGAAGAAGATTTCTGAGATTTTGGTTTTCTTTACTGCCGAGACAGAGAATTCGCCCGAAATATAGGGTGTGATTTTCTCAATGATGCGAGCCTCAGCATCAGTAAAGGTCAGAGCATCTACGAGATAAGGTTCTGTCACTTTCTTGACCGCGCCATTTTCCTGCATACGGTCGTATCGAATCTTGGTTTCAAACCAGAGTGCCATTGTGAGATCTAAATTTTAGAGTTATATAATCGCGCAACAGAAGCGCAACTGCAAAGTTAACAATAAAAATTGAAATATGCGCTTAAAATGGAGTCAAAAATTAGCGATTATAAAATATTTTTGGAAAAGATAGCAATAATTATCTTAATAAATGTTTTAATATAGTGATGAGTCATGATGCAGTCAGACTAAACTTGGAATAATTGAAATAATATGAATATCTATTATCAACTGTTTGTAACATTTTTCAAGATAGGGGCCTTCACCTTTGGGGGTGGATGGGCGATGATCTCAATCATAGAGAAAGAGATAGTAGACAAGCACCACTGGATAGAGAGGGAGGAGTTTCTGGACCTACTTGCGATAGCGCAGTCACTTCCCGGCATATTGGCAGTGAACATAGCGACATCAATCGGCGACCGGCTAAGGGGAGTGAAAGGAGGCATAGTGGCATCGCTGGGCACTATCCTACCATCCTTTCTGATAATATTGACGATAGCGATATTTCTCACGCCAGAGACCATCAAAAACAGCAGTGTGCTGAGCAGTATCTTTATGGGGATACGTCCGGCAGTGGTAGCGCTAATCATGGCCCCGGTGATAACGACAGCCAAGGCAGCGAAACTTAAGCTCACCACCATCTGGATTCCGGCAGTTGCCGCGCTGATGATATCATTAGATGTGGGAATCATCTCGAATCCCATCACCTGGATAGCATTGGGGGCAATCGGAGGGTATCTGCACTGGGAATACAGCAAGAGGAAATTGAGAATTGAGAATTAGAATGATATGGATATATATTTGAAGATGATCTGGGCCTATCTGAAGATAGGCATATTTGGATTCGGGGGCGGATATGCCATGCTTTCACTGGTGGAGAGGTCTGTGGTAGGGCCCGGATGGATAAGCGAACAGATGTTTACGGACATAGTTGCCATCTCGCAGATGACACCAGGGCCTATTGGCATCAACTCGGCAACCTACATTGGCTATGTGGCACCTGGACAAGTCACAGCCGGCGCGCTATCGTCGCCGGTATGGGGCATACTGGGAAGTATCTTATGCACCCTGGCAGTCACCATACCATCTTTCATCCTCGTGATAAAGGCATCACATTTCATCAGGAAGCACAATGAAAGCGGAGTGATCAAGGCCATATTCGCCGGGCTGAGGCCGGTGGTGGTAGGACTGATAGCATCCGCAGCCATCATGCTTATGAACCGGGCAAACTTTGCACCGGACCATGAGACAAAGACTCTCATAAGCAGCATAGCGATATGTGCGGTGTCGTTTTGCCTTGTTTATTTCAAGGTAAATATCAAGGGCAAGAAGCGTGGGCTTCACCCGATATTGGTGATTTGCATAATGGGATTGGTAGGATTCATGTTGTATTATTAATAAGGACTAAAATGGAATACGAAAAGACTTTAGAGTGGCTTTTTCAGCAACTGCCGATGTTTTCAAGGACAGGAGGCGCGGCATATAAACCGGGACTTCAGACGAGTCTTGACATTGACGCACATTTCGGGCATCCTCACGAAAAATTCAAGAGCATACATATCGGAGGGACCAACGGCAAAGGGAGCACAAGCCATATGATTGCCGCCATACTCTGGAGCCAAGGTTACAAGGTAGGACTTTACACATCGCCACATCTTGTGGATTTCCGGGAGAGAATAAGGGTCAACGGCGAGATGATACCCAAAAAGGATGTGGTAGATTTCGTGGAGAGATACCGCGCGAGCGGATATGAAGGGCATCCGAGTTTCTTCGAATTGACCATGATGATGGCGTTTGATTATTTTGCCAAGGAAATGGTGGATTACGCAGTGATAGAAGTCGGCATGGGCGGAAGGCTCGACTCTACCAACATAATAACACCATTACTAAGCGTAGTAACCAACATATCGAAGGACCACACACAATTTTTGGGGAAGACACTTGAAGCCATAGCGAGTGAGAAAGCGGGCATCATAAAGGAAGGTGTGCCTGTGGTAGTGGGAGAAGCCACAGGGACTATTCGGGAAGTATTTGAGGAGAAAGCAAGTCAGGAAGGGACCACAATACTCTTTGCCGAGGATTTCATGCCATTGCAAAATTGCGAGGAAAATCCGGCGGGCGGACTCGACTGCAAAAGCCCCATTTGCGGGGAATTTCACTGTGAGTTGGAAGGAGACTACCAAAGAAAAAACATCAACACTGTGCTTGCAGCCATCTATGAGATGCGTCGCCTTCAGATTGAGATTTCGGATGAATCAGTGAGAAAAGGGATGTCGGAGGTGTGTGAATTGACCGGACTTGCGGGGAGATGGATGCAACTGGCAGACAAACCACTGACTATATGCGACACCGGGCACAATGAGGCAGGAATCCGATATACGATGGAACAATTGGAAAGGAGAGCCACTAAGAGGAACGGGAAGAAACATATAGTGATTGGATTTGTGGCAGACAAGGCCATCGACGACATCATAGAGCTTCTCCCGAAAGATGCGAGATATTATTTCACGCAAGCGTCCATTCCGAGAGCGCTTCCAGTGGATGAGCTACGGAAAAAATTCCAGGAGCATGGCATAGAGGGGAAATGCTATTCGACGCCCAAGGAAGCGGCAAAGGCAGCAAGAGAGGAATCGGCGGCGGAGGATGTGGTCTATATAGGGGGAAGCACGTTTGTGGTGGCGGACCTGCTCAATAATTGAGAATTGAGAATTGAGAATTAAAAAGCGGACGAAATCCAATAAGGAATTCGTCCGCAAGCTTTTTCTTCATTATTTCCGCAAGCTTTTTCTTCATTATTGAGGAGTTAGGCGTCGGAGGAAGTGGCATCTTCAGAGTTGCGGTCGGAGCGGGTTTTGTTTTTGCTCTGGGCAGAGCTCATGTCGCTCTCCTCGTGGAGATAAATCTCCATACCGTCGGCGTCGAGGACACGATATTGGAGATATGCCAACGACTCATCAGGGACTACCTTGAAACCGCGACCAAACTTACGCCGCCATTTGCCATAGATAGAGAATACACCTTTTTTGATGTAAGCATCCACGAAGGGATGGATATACATCGTGAACTTCTTGACATCGAGATTCTGAGTGAGATACTCGAGTTTTTCCTCCAACTTATCAGTAAAGAGAAGCGAGGGTTGCACCACGCCTTTACCGAAGCAACAGGGGCAAGACTCCTCGGTGGTGATATCCATAGCCGGACGTACCCGCTGACGTGTGATCTGCATCAGGCCGAATTTGGAAAGCGGGAGGATGTTGTGGCGAGCGCGGTCTTTCGACATGACGTCGCGCATGTGTTCGACGAGTTGCTGGCGATGTTCCGCCTGAGCCATATCAATGAAATCCACCACAATAATGCCCCCCATGTCGCGCAGGCGCAACTGACGAGCGATTTCATCAGCGGCACGGAGATTCACATCGAGAGCATTAGTCTCCTGATCTTGTGAAGCTTTGCTTCTATTGCCAGAATTAACGTCGATGACATGCAGGGCTTCAGTATGTTCGATTATCAGATATGCGCCAGACTTGAAAGAGACAGTCTTACCGAAAGCCGACTTAATCTGTCGGGTAATACTGAAATGGTCGAACATCGGGATATCTTTAGTGTATAGTTTTACGATATCCTTTCTGTCCGGGGCAATCATCGAGACGTAAGACTGAATCTGATCGAAAATCTCGGCGTCATTGACATAGACACTTTCGAACGAAGGATTGAAGATGTCGCGAATGATGCTGACAGCGCGAGAGTCTTCCTCATAAATAAGGGAAGGGGGAGTGCTAATCTGCATTTTAGACACCGAATTTTTCCAAGCCTCCACGAGCGAACGGAGTTCATTGATAAGTTCAGCGACTCTCTTACCTTCAGCAGAAGTACGGACAATAACACCGAAACCCTCGGGCTTAATGCTACTGATAAGCTGGCGAAGGCGCACTTTTTCTTCAGAAGATTTAATTTTTTGAGAGATAGAAATTTTGGAGCCGAAGGGAATAAGCACCATGAATCTGCCAGTGAGCGACAGTTCGGTAGTGAGTCGCGGACCCTTTGTGGATATAGGCTCCTTAGCAATCTGGACAAGTAGTTTCTGACCGGGTTGCAGGAGTTCGGCAATCTTACCCTGTTTTGGGATGTCGGGAAGACGTGGGATGGCAGAGATGTCTGGGGCGGAATGAGGGTTATCAAATGCCTGCTTCAGAAGTTCAGAATAAGTAGAGAACTGTGGGCCGAGATCGAGATAATGAAGAAAAGCGTCTTTTTCATATCCGACGTCGATGAAGGCGGCGTTGAGACCCGGCATGATTTTCTTGACCTTAGCGAGATAGAGGTCGCCTACAGCGTAGAAGACATTACGGCTCTCTTTCTGCAAGGAAACCAGGCGGGAATCTTCGAGCAGGGCAATGGAAATATCCTTTGGCTGCACATCGACGAAGAGTTCGCTTTTCAACTGTTCCATTAAAGGGTTAAGGGTTAGGGGTTAGGAATAGGGTATTGAGAGATAAAAAAAGAGGGCAAGCCGGGGAAGGCAAGATAAAATACCCATCCATCCGGCTTGTCCTTATGCTTTTAGGCAGTGGCGATAAGAAACTGCCTTAATGCTGAAAAAGGTCAGAGAAGACCTGCGGTCGGCGACCGGCTTACTTCTTCTTATGACGATTCTTTCTCAGTCTTTTTTTACGCTTGTGCGTAGCCATCTTGTGGCCCTTTCTTTTCTTTCCGCTTGGCATAATAGATTATTTTAAAGATTTATATAATATTCAAAGATTCTTGGATGCGGATTATTTCACGAGCTCGAGGAAAACCTTAGAAGGTTTGAAAGCAGGGATTTTGTGCTCGGGTACTTTGATAGAGGTGTTCTTGGAGATATTACGAGCAGTTTTCTCCTTGCGCGTCTTGATGATGAAGCTACCGAATCCACGGAGATACACATTGTTGCCACCAGCCATGGAATCCTTCATTACTTCCATGAAATTTTCCACTACAGACAACACAGCGGCTTTCTCGATGCCTGTGTTGCGCGAAATTTCGTTGACGATGTCTGCCTTAGTCATTTTAGTGAAGTATTTGTTGGTTTTGGATTGAATTAATTTCCCCTATACGGGGGAGGCAAGCGTAAAAATAAACATGATTTTTACGCTTGTTCCGTTTTGCGAGTGCAAATATCGTGATTTTTTTTGAAATAATAACTATTTAAAGGCAAAAAAATTGAGATTTTAAGCAAAATAGTGTTATTTTTGCAAAAATTTACGATTTTATGGCTATCAAATGGATATTTTT
>CAYMBR010000047.1:0-19075 GCA_964388725.1 uncultured Sangeribacter sp.
AGCCAAAAACCGTCAAGCTCGATTAACAGTACAAATAATTGAAAAATTCAGAATCCATAATGTTGTATTTTATTTTGTTGACAAAAGTCTAAATCCGAAACTTGAGTAAATAAATTCAGCCATAAAATTTAATTTTATGGCTGCAAAGATAATGAAAAAAATTGTTATATTCCAACAATTTCGGCATAAAATGTCGAAATTGTAGAGGTTTTTTTGTCGAAATTGTAGAAGTTTTTTTGTCGAAATTGTAGAATTCTCAATTCTCAATTCTGAATTCTCAATTACTCAAAAGTTTGGGTAGGAAGTGCGGATCGGTTTCATCGCCATGCACTCCATCTCTATGAGCCAGCCGGGGCGACATACCGGTGCCAATAAAATCACATGAGGTATATCGGGAAATCTCTCCTCATACATCTCCTTTACCACCGCATAATCAGCCGGATCGCGCAGATACACCAACATCTGCCCGACATCCTCCCAATCGCACGCGGCGGCTTTGAGAAGAGCCTCAACGTTAGCCCACATCCGCAGTGTCTGCCGGCGGATGTCGCCTTCCCATACCACAAGGCCCTGGTTGTTGATGCTCGCAGTGCCGGAGACAAAGAGTTGCCGGCGGTCGCCATAATCCACACTTGAAGCCCTCTCGAAAGCCACTCCATATTCGTATGTGGGATTAAGATAGTCGGGAGCATTTATCTGCTTCATCTGACCCTTTACCAGACCCTTCACTGAGTAGGAATCCATCTGGACGGTCACGGACTTGTCGCCGTGTCGGCCGCCGATTCCGGTGCTGGCTATGAAGCGCGTTGCCGGCGTAAGTCCGAGTTCCTGAAAAGCCCGGTTGCGCCCTTTCACCACCCCGGCATAGTTGACATCCACATTCTGCACAAAAAACCATGTGCGCACGCAGTTGTCGATCAGGCTGGCATCAAGTCCGCGAAGTGTCTTCTCCGTGGTCATCAGCACATCGTAGGTGGCAGCCTCCGAATTTTCCTCCGGGCGACAACGCTGAGCCTCGAAAATCTGGGTATAGCAACCATGGCTTACGGAATAGACATTGTCGGAGATGCACTCCACATCCACATCCTCCATCATCCATACCCACAGTGCCACTCTGGTAAGCGATAGCGGTGCCTGTTCCACTACCGATGTGGCGCAGTCGGCAATTTTTGGAAGCAACCGCGCCTGATTGGCAGCATCGCTGAGAAACCAGCGGCAAAACACCGGTTTCATATTATCGCCACATTCCTTTCGGAGCGCACGAAAATCCTCCTCAACCTGACGAATCTGTTGGGCAAGCGTCAGCCTGGGGTCGGTTATCTGTATTATTGCATGAGTCTCACGTCCTCCATCGGAAGAGACAAGATCTTTCTTTTCAATCATTTGCACCATTGTTAATCCAATATTCCACAAATCCCGAACGTTCGGGTGTCAGAAGATTGGAATGATCAAACCTCCATGCCTCGGAGATGTCAGTAGCGAGGACCTGCCAGAGTGTGGAGGCCTCTGCATTGCGCGGATTCACCCGCAACTCACCCTCAATCACAGTGGATGGCACATTGACCAAGTTTTGGTAAGCCTCGGCTTCAAGCAGATTGAGAGATGCCGCCGAAGTGCCTGTGGCCCCATGACATTGAACGCATGTGGTGGCAAAAATATTGTGGTTGATGGCATTGAAAGGGGCAACATTGACCTCCCCGGCATTGAAAACGAAATCTGTATTGCCGGAAGTGGCATCGATTTCCATTGATGCCAACGTCAGGACTCTCTCCCTCAGTCGAGTGATCACACAGATTTCCACCGTGTTGACATTTGCATCCACATTCTTAAGCTCGATGTCGTCGCTGCCGTTGGAAAGCGGTTTTGAGACCACGGCATAATCGTCGTCTTCCTTGAAAGCAGCCACCACTATGCTATAGCTTGAACTGTTGTATTGGTCGCAACCGGTGAATTCCCCTTTTACTGTGACCGAAAGGCCATCCCCACTGACCACAACGTCATCCGGATATATTTTTCCGTCGTCGCAGGCAGCGAGAGCCAACGCCCCGGCAACCAGACTCAGATACTTAATTCTCATAAACTTATAAACTTTAATAATTGGCAAACACCAATAAACTAAACTTATAAACTTATAAACTTTTAAACTTTTAATTTTGATTTCATCAAAATTAAAACGTATATTGAATCTGCACCGTGGCATTGTGGGTGGCAAGTCCAAGGTCATCGTTGTCGCGGTCAAGCTGTGTCTCGTGGCCGGTGCGCCCCATGTAGCGATACATGGCCTGAAGCTTGAGATTGACTCCCTTAAAGTAGTAGTTGACTCCAACTGCCGGCATATTCAGGAAACCACCCTTGTCGAGACCGTTGCGGTCGAAGAAATCATAGCGCAGGGCCGGCTGCACACGGTCGGTCACGAAATAACCGGCCTGCACGTAACCGCCCATATAGTCGAAAGTATCGCTGATTTTCTGACGCTTGGTGAAGCCGATGTGCATATAGTATGCCTCGCCGGCAAGATAAAGGCGATTGTGCATCCACGCCACTTCCAGTCCGGCACGAACATCGTTGGTGCTTTCATTCTCGCTCTCCACATTCAACGAAGCAGATGCTCCTATCAGGAGACGGTTAAGGTTCAACTGGTTGGGGTTGCCCTGGGTACCCGGCATCACTCCCCATGGCTGGAAGGTGACGCGGCCGGCATAAAGCAACGAGGGGATATGCCAGTCGTCGCTGAAGGTCTTGGTGGCTGTGTTCACGGAACTTCCGGTGCCGTTGAAGAGTCCCACCTGATAGCCCCATTTGTTCTTGATCATACCGTGGAATTCAATTCCAAGGTCGAAGCCGGTCATCATGGTGGGTGTCACTGCATTAAGGGAGTGAGGCATGATGACAGTGGATGTCAGCGACACGGGGAGAGTAGGAAACAGTGTCTCGCCGAGGGTCGTAAGGGTTGCGTGGGTGAAGGGGGTTTTGAACTTGCCGACGCGCACAGCGAAAGCATCGCTCACTTTCATGTCGGCCCAGGCCTGCTGAAGCAGACCGCCACCGGAGGCTGCCGCGTTGATTGAGAGGTTGTAGGTGATGAACCCGAACGCACGGCCGGTAAATCCGAGCACTGCATAAGGAATTGAAAATCCGGTGTTGTGCACATGATCCTGGTTGTAGGCGGGGTCAAGACCCTCGCTGTCATACCAGTTGAAGTCCACTGCGCTCTGCACCATCAGGTATGGTTTGAACTCAAATTTTTGGTCCTTGCTTTCCCAGACAAAGCCTTTTCTGCCTGCGAAGGAAACCACTCCGTTCTCCGTGTCTTCGTCATATTGGGCGAATACCGGAAGAGTGAGGAGAGAGAGGATTGATGCTAAAAATATCTTTTTCATGTGCTTGACTTAAGAAAATGCACAATGCACAATGCACAATGCACAATGTTTTGCTTGTGAATTTGTCGTGATGACATATTGACATTATGACATGTTGACAAAATGATTTAAAGGGACTCGAGGAAACGGATGATCGCGTCGCGGTCGGATTTCGGCATGTTTTTGAATAGATTCTTGGATGCCTCTCCCTCGCCGCCGTGCCACATGATGGCTTCCGTGAAGTTGCGGGCGCGTCCGTCGTGAAGGAAATAGGTATGTCCGTTGACTCTCTCCTGAAGTCCTATGCCCCAGAGGGGGGTGGTGCGCCATTCGTTGCCCATGGCAAGTCCCGACTGATAGTTGTCGTTGAGTCCGACACCCATAATCTCGCTTCCCATGTCGTGGAGCAGGAAGTCGCTGTAGGGGTGGATGGTCTGTCCGCCGAGCCAGGGCAGCTGTGTGCCGTTGAGTAGCACTGAGCCGCGACTGCGGGTGTGGAGGGTGGTGACGTGGCAGAGATGGCATTTAGCCTCATAAAACTTCTGTTCGCCGAGCTGCACAGTCGGGTCGTTGACGTTGCGGCGTGCCGGAACTCCGAGACACTGCATGTAGAGGTCCACATTTTCCATGTCTTCGGTCGTGACATCGAGTTGGTCGTAGGTGAGACCCATCATTGAACCCTCGGTCATCTGGAGCTGTCCCTCGCAGATTTCCTCCGGATAGCGGCTGTTGGTGACGCCCATGTCGCTCGAGAAACCGAGTTCCACCGTGAGGTCGGCATGCTGCGCCTTGTTGCCGGAGACTCCGAGGCAGGTCACACCGCGCTCGCTGATGTAGTTGCAGCGTCCTGAGATGCCATATTCCGGATAATTGCTCTTTTTGGCAAGGGCCTCGATTTCGGTCTGGTCGAGCGACATTATCTGCCCCATTCCCACATGGCGCAGCGGAATGCGCACTGTGCAGAAGAGGTCGTCGGGGTCAATGTCGCCGAGATACCATTCGGTTATCTTGTAGTTAGGTTTTGCCAGTTCGTAGGTTTCGCCATCGGGGAAGGAAAAGGTCTGGTAGTCCCAGCTCACCTCGAATTTTCCTTCGGCAGTCACGCCATAGATCGACTGGTCATGGAGCACACGCCCATAGCCCTGGAAGAAGGAGCCGTTCTTGCGGGTAACATACACCAAAGCGGAAGTGAACCCGTAGGGGCCGCTTCCGTGGTCTGCCCAACCGGCGGGTTTGGTGCGTCCGGCATTGCTGTGGCAGCTGCCACACGAATAGCCGGCATATACCGGACCGAGACCTCCGCCGTAGCCGTTGGAACTGGTTCGCATGTCGTCGTAGAGTCGGTCGCCACGGTTGAATCGCGTCAGGTAGGAGCCACTCACCCAGTCGGCCGAGAGATCGTAGGCTTTCGATGAGTTGACGAAAAGAGTTGACGTTCCAGCCGACAATTCATAGCCAGCCGGAACTTCCACGTCAAGCACATCGAGTCCATCCTCCCCACAGGAGGAAAGGATGGACGCGACTAAAATATATCCTAATAACTTTTTATTCATCAGTTGTTGACTTTGCGGGGCTGTCCGTCCTTGAAGAGAAGGTATTCAAGGGTGTGGAAGCCACGTACGTTCTGGGCGGCCTCTACGGTGTCGTCGTCATCATCGTCGCCCCATTCCAGTTCTGAGAAGTTGCCGCTCTTCAGGTGGTTGACGATTGCCACCTGATCGAGAGGCCAGCTGTCCATGTTCGGGTCAAGGCCAAGTGCATCGACCGGACCGAAGAGAAATGCCTCGCTGCGTTCCCATGGTTCGCGTGCGCTCAGCCATGCTTCGCAGGCATTCTTGAAATTGGCGTCGGTGCGGGTGGTTGCGAGGTTCTTGATGGCAGTCTGAAGAGCCGCATTGCGTTCCTTGAGAGAAGCGTAGGTGGGGAGAACCACGTTGTCTACATAGTTTTTCACAATGTTTTCCAATTCAGAATCGTAGGCATCGCCAAGACCATCCACGAACGACTTCAGGTTCTTGTCGAAGTAGTCGCAAAGTTCTGCGCATGCATCCATGGCATTTCTTGCCTCGGAAGAGTTGATGTTGTTGCGGAAAGGCTGTGGGATGGCGTAGATTGAGGCGGCGGCGTTGCTGATGGCTGCGACAACCTTGTCGTTGAGATCAGAGTTTACAGTCTTCACAAGGTTATAGAGGGAGTGCTCGGCTACTGTTCCGTCGAGAGTGCCATAGTAGGAGTTGCGCACAGAGTATATATTGTTCTGGTAGTCTTCGCGTGAGTGCCAGCTATACCAAGATTCCACAGCGTAAAGGGCCTCTGTGGTCTTTCCGGAAACGTATAGATTGTAGGGGTCGCCGATTTTTGCCTCGCCCACTTCGTTTGCGATGTCGGAGCATCCCTCGATGATCTGGTCGACGCAGTCGCGGTAGCTCTTGTAGGAACTTGCAGATGAGGGATTGCGGAAGAGGTCGGCAAATGCGGTTCCACCTTCATAGGATACGGTCCAGGAGTTGTAGAGATCCTCAGAGTCACGGGCAAGAAGATCGGCCACTTTCACTGAATAGTTGTGCCATGCATCGGCATATTCGGAAGAGTAGTCGAGGTCGATTGCCTCAGAAAGTTCCACATCGGTGTTGTTGCTTTCGTTGTCATCATCTGTCTCATCGCTGCAGGCTGTCAGAGCAGCGGTGGCGAGAAGGGCTGTGCCGCAGAAAAGTGCGGTTGCCTTGAAGATTGAAGTGAATTTTTTCATTTTTATTTTATTTTTCATTTTTATTTTATTTTTCATTTTTATTTTTCATTTTTCATTTTCTGAAAAACCATCCGACGTAGGCCACACCAATTGAGAATTCATTCTCGCTGTTGTAGCTCCCCTTTCCGAATACCTTGTTGGTGCCAATCTGGCGCATCGAGTAGTCGGCTTTCACCACGAGGTTGGGAAGCGCAAACCAGTTGAGACCCACCATCCACTTGCTGACTTCCAGACGGTTGTCGGCAGTGTAGGGCTTTGCTACTGATTTTTGTGGGTTGAAATATTCATAGCGGGCGAATGGCATGAATGTGGGGCAACCTGCTATGCCGAAAGTGTTGCCGAAGTTGAATCCCACTTCCGCGCCATAGCTGAGAGCGTTTTTCGCCACCGGTGTCAGACGGCTGTAGGGGGATGCGCCCGGCAGGCGGTTGTTTTGCGCATTGACAGCCTTGGTGTTGCCGATGTGTCCGTAGGTCAAATCGGCGCGGGCTGTAAGATACTTGTTTTTATACTGTGCATCCCAGGTGAAGATCTCCACCGGGATTTTGCCATATTGTGCGTAGGTCTGGCTCTTGTCGGCGTTGGCTCCGGCATTGTTGCAATAATAGAATGAGACTCCGGTGCGCAGTCCCGGCACACCGCGCCAGTCAAGGCGTACCACGTAGCCGGGTGAAGTGAAGTTGTCATCCTCTAAGAAGCCCTGTTTGCCTCCGTCCACCCATGTGTCGCGGTCGAAGCCGTTGGCGTTCAGTCCGGCCACCACCATTGCTTCATAGTCAAAGACGCCGTAGCCTTTGCCGAAGGTGCCAAACACGGAGATGCCGGTAGCATGCCATGTGGATGGCATCATTGCAGTCTGGCTTTCCGGGCGTGTTGTGCCGAAGAAGTTGATCGGTTCGTGATGCGCGTTGGTAAGTCCGATTGGAATCACCTGATGTCCGGCACGGACGTTGAATTCCGGCATGATGAGTCGGGTGATGTGGAGTTGCTCGAGGGCCACTTCTCCACCCTTTTCGATTTCTGTCTCATATTCGCCGTTTTCGTTGTTTTCAAGTTCCACGGCGGTTCCGGTGCCACCGGCCTCAAACTCTATCTCTGCACCTAAGATCCACTTAGGAGTGAATTTGTAGTCAATGCCGAGGGTGAAACGTGGGATGGAGATTGTGTTGCGGTGTTCTTTTGTGGCCCCGCCGGCCTGAAAACGGTTGATTCCATAGTCTTTGAATGCAGCCACGACTTCGCCGTAGCTTCCGAAACGGAATTTCTTGTAGCCCGCAGTGTCTGCGAGCTCCTGTGCGGCTGCCGATAGTCCGGTCAGTGCCGCGAGGCTGATCACCGCTGCCGCGGTCTTTGTCTTGATGTGCTTGCGTATCATTTCTATGACGTTGAAATTGACGTTGAATTATTGACAATGCAAAATTACTGCCAATTTCTCACATAAAAAATACACAAAAATTGGTAAAATTTCAGCTCTCAAACGCTGAAATTTTACCAATCTTAACTATTTAATACCTATTTTAGGTTATATGGATAAAATATTGCAATCAATATTCCACTACCGGGGGAAGTTCCTTCGCTTGCTCCACCATGCGCTCGATCTCTTTTCCGATGGCCCACGGTTGCTTGCCATGCTCGAGCAACTCCTCGGTAGTCGTCACTCCCGCCTGTGAGAGTTTTTCAGCGAATACCTCGCCGATACCCTCTATGTCAATAATTTTGTAGCTCATGGTAATCGAATTAAAAAGGTGATTAAATAGTATGACTACAACACCCGGCATCCTCAATCAGTTCATATCTTGGCCGATAATCAGGGCATATAGAAAAAATACCTATTTTTAGTTATTGTCAATTTGGTTAAATTTTATTAATTTTGCCATCTCAAAGATAACCCAACAGAAATGATTCAGAATCAATCTTCCTATAGCCGCCACGACCGACTTCGCGATATCATCAACGATAACAACGACATCCTGATGGTGCTCTGCCGCTTCGAAATTTCGTTAGGATTTGGCGACAACACCGTTGAGCAGACATGTCGCGACAACAAGGTGGATATCGACACCTTCCTCGCCGTAATCAATATCATCAGCGGCAAACGTTGGGAGGCTTACAAGATTTCACTTCCATCGCTTATCGGATATCTGCGCAAATCTCATGAGCATTTCATCGACTATTCCCTTCCGCTGATCAAGAAAATGCTCATCGAGGGCATCCACCAGACTACCCCATCGGAGATTTCAATTCATATAATGAATTTCTTCGACACCTACGTCACGGAGGTGCGTAAACACATGGAGTATGAAAACGACGTTATTTTCAAACATGTGGAAAACCTGATTGAGGGCAATCTGGAAGACAGATTCAAGGTGTCGGATTTTTCCCACAGCCATGAGCACATGGCTGGGAAACTCGATGACCTGGAGGAATTGTTCGTGTATCAATACAATCAGCAGAACAATGAGATGATCAATAATGCCCTCTACCAGATAATGCGTTGTGGCAAAGAACTCGTGGAGCATTGTAATATCGAAAATAAGCTTCTATTCCCCAACATCACGCTTCTTGAGCAAGACCTGATAAGTTCGCAGAAAGAGGAGGAGGGTATCAATGAGTCAAGTCCGCCGGTTGTGGAGACTTTGAGCACGAGGGAGAGAGAGATTGTGAAATTGGTAGCACAAGGGCTTTCAAACAAGGAGATTGCCGACAAGCTCTGTCTCTCATTCCACACCGTCACCACCCACCGGCGCAACATAAGCGAGAAACTCAACATCCACTCCACCGCCGCCCTCGCCATTTTTGCTATCGTCCACAAGATCATCGACATCTCGGATGTCCATATCCTCTAATCCCCTACTTACCTCTGAATAAAAAAGTCTTCCGCTTGAGCGGAAGACTTTTTTTATTCAGTCATCAATGTCGGGCATCTGAACCCCGGCGAGTTTCATCTTGTGTCCTTCGATGAAGTCAAGGATTGCATCCCTCTCCGGCGATGGGTCGATGTCTTCCTTTATGCGCCGCAGGGCGTTATAGACCGAAGCGCTGTTCTGATACACGTGGCGATAGCACTTGGCAATGTCGGCGATTATAGAATCGCTCTTCTTCGCTTTCTCAAGCACGTAGGCATTCACTCCGAAATATGAGATTGGATTGTGGGCCATAATCACGAAAGGAGGCACGTGTCCAGTCACACGGCATCCTCCCTTGATGAACACCCAATCGCCAATCTGACAGTTTTCATGCACCAGTGCATGGGATGACAAGATTGAATAGTTGCCAATCCTGACGTCACCGGCTATTTTCACCGAATTGCCCAACACACAGTAGTCTCCAATCGTAGAGTCATGTCCTATGTGGCTCTGCGCCGAGATGAAAGACTTGTTGCCGATTGTGGTCTTTCCTTCCTTGTGAATGCTGCGATTGATGATCACCTGTTCGCGGATTGTGTTGTTGTCGCCTATCACGACATATGAGTCCTCTCCCTTCCAACGGAAGTCCTGGGGGATGGCAGAGATTATCGCTCCCTCGAAGATGAAATTGTTTTTGCCGATTCTTGCACCTGAAAGGATGCTGACATGGGAGTGTACTTTGGTTCCGGCTCCAATCTCTACATTTCTGTCGATGTAGCAGAATGCACCGATTACGACATCGTCGGCGAGTTTCGCCTCCGGATGAACATACGCGAGATTACTTATATTAGCCATAGTTTAATTGAGAATTGAGAATTAGATTTTATTTACCACCGCCTACTGCCTGATAGAGGCTGATAAGGGCTGCGGCGCGGTCGTGCCAGTTGGAGATGACTGCAAGTTGTGCGCTCAGAAGACTCGAACGGGCTGTCAACACCTCAAGGTATGTGGTGTTCTGGTTATACATAAAGAGCTCGTTGGTATATTCCACCGACTTTTCGAGTTGATCCACCTGCAGCTCCAGATATTTGCATTTCTCCACATTTTTGTTGTAGCTGACAAGGGCATCGCTGACATCGGAGCTCGCTCCGAGCACGGCATACTCAAAAGTGTTGAGTGCCTGCTCCTGCTGTGCCTTGGCAGCTTTCAGAGTGGCTAAGTTCTGGCCACGTGAAAAGATAGGGGCTGTAAGCTGACCGGCAAGCTGGATAAACCATTCGCCGGGATTCTTGATTACGCTGCCAAGAAGATTGGTAAATCCACCCTGGGCGGAGATCACGATGCTCGGATAGAAGTTGGTCCGTGCGGAATTGGTTGCATAGTAAGCCACAGCAAGAGATCTTTCAGCTGCCCGCACGTCCGGCCGCCATGCCAGATAGGAGATTGGAATACCATTGACCAGTTGCTCCGGGATGGAGAAACTCAGGTCGTTTGTCACCTCCCAGTCTCTTGGATAGGTGTTCAGCAGCAGCGACAGGGTGTTTTGCAACTGATTGATTGATTCCTCAAGTGTTGGTATCGAGCCAAGGATATTGTAGTAGTTGGCACGGCTCTGTACCACTGCTGCCTCATTGGTGCGACCTGCTTCCTTCATCAGTTCCATCGAAGCCACCTGCTCTTTCCAAATTTCGGAAGTGCGCTTGGTGAGGTCGAGTTGCTGATGAAGCATCACGAGGGAATAATACACATTTGCCACGCTGCATACAATCTGCGAGTGAACGGCATTCTCATAGTCCTCACTCATTTCGAGGCTTGCCTTTGCCCCGCGTTTGCGGTTGAGAATCTTTGCAAAGACATCGACTTCCCACGAAGCGGCAAGAGGAATGGTATAGCTCCAGTTCATGTGGCTGCCACCATAACTTGTGGAGCCACCGTTGGGAGTAAAAGACAGCGATGGGAGATAACTGAGTTTTGCACCCTGAAGTTGTGCGCGTGCTATATCCACGTTGAGTTTCGCATTCTTCAGGTCCTTGTTGTTGGCAAGGGCCTGGCGGATTAAATCCTGGAGCATGGGATCCTGGAAGATCTTCTCCCACCCAAGATAGGGAAGGGTGGTTGAGTCCACCTCCGCTTCGGCGGCTTTGCCGTAGTCTGCCACGATGCTGCTCTCGCCCGTCGGCAGGCTGTATTTATTATAGATGTGGCAGCCCGACATCGTCATGGCCATCACCGCGCCCAAGGCGCATATCTTTATCTTATTCATATTCTATTTGTTGGGGTTTATAGGTTTATGGGTTTATAGGTTTATTTTATCGGTAAGGTTCTTAAATGGATTTAATCAGTCATCATCACACATAAAATAAACCTATAAACCCATAAACCCATAAACCTTTAGTTATGGTCGATTGAATACTGCTCCAATTCGGATGAAACTCCTGAATTGTCGGTGTCTTTCCATTTAGGCGGTGAGATTCTCTCCTGCAATGTCTGGAAAGCCACGAAGAGAGCGGGCACGAAGATTACCTGCAGGACCATGCCGATGAGCATACCGCCGATTGCACCTGTGCCAAGTGCGTTGTTGCCGTTGGCGCCAGCGCCATTGGCCAGCATCAGAGGAATCAGACCGATGATCATAGCCAGGGAGGTCATGAGAATTGGTCGCAGACGAGCCACAGCACCCTGGATTGCGGAGTTGACGATGCTCATGCCGGTGCGACGGCGTTCAAGCGCAAACTCCACGATCAGGATAGCATTCTTCGCCAAAAGACCTATCAGCATGATGAGCGCAATCTGAAGGTAGATGTTGTTGTCGATTCCCATGAATCGGGCAAAGATGAATGAGCCCATAAGTCCGAATGGGATTGACAGAATCACAGACCAAGGGAGCAGATAACTTTCATACTGAGCCGACAGAATGAGATATACGAAAATCAGCACAAGGCCGAAGATATATGCCGTCTGTCCGGAACCTGTAGTCGCCTCCTCGCGGGTAAGGCCGGAACAGTCGTAGCCGAAACCTGTCGGAAGGGTTTGGGCTGCGGTCTGGGCAATAGCCTCGATGGCCTGGCCGGAAGAGAAGCCGGCTGCCGGGTTACCCGTGATTGCGATTGATGTATACATGTTGAAGCGGTTGATCACGTCCGGTCCATAGACACGTTTCAGTTTGACGAAATTATCGATGGGGGCCATTGTTGCACCGTTTCTCACCTTTATCTGTTTCAGGGTCTCCGGGCTGACGCGGGTCTCCGGGGCTGCCTGCATCATCACGCGGTAGAGTTTTCCGAATTTGTTGAAGTTGGAGATGTACATACCGCCATAGTAGCCTTGCAGAGCGGAGAGGATTGCGCTTTGGGTGAGTCCGGCCTGCTTGACCTTGGCCACATCTATTTCCACCATATACTGAGGGAATGTCGGGTTGAAGGTTGAGTAAGCTATGGCGATTTCCGGACGTGCGTTGAGTGCGGCGATAAACTTCTGATAAACTTGGAAGAAGTTCTCAAGGTCTCCACCGGTCTTGTCCTGAAGTTTAATCTCAAAACCATTAGTGGCACCATAACCGTTGATCATAGGGGGCTGGAAGAACATGATGCGGCCATCCTTGATGATCGAAACCTTCTGCGAAAGTTGGTTGAGCACCGCCTGTGCGCTTTCGGTCTTCATGTTTCGTTCGTCCCAGTTCTTCAGTTTCACGATAAAAGAACCATAGGTGTTGCCCTGACCACCCACAAAGCTATATCCTGTGATTGCGGTGCGGTCCTGGATGGCCGGGATTGTACCGCAGATGCTGTCCACCTCGTCCATGATGGCCTTGGTCTTGGAAAGACCGGTGGCGGGAGGCATATCGACAACGCCCATTATGACGCCGGTGTCCTCATTCGGAACGAGTCCGGTGGCGGTTGTTGACATAAGCCATACAAGAACTGCCACTGAAGCGGCAACTGCTCCGAATCCTATCCATTTGTGGTTTAGGAAGAACCCAACCGAACTCTTGTATTTCTTGAGGAGAGCGTCGAAGCCGACGTTAAACCAGTAGAAGAATCTCTTGCGGAAGGGGAGTTTCTTTTCCTGGGCCATTGCCGGGATGTCGTAGCCCCCCGTCTGGTCTTCCTCAATCTCCTCCACATGAGGTTTCAGGAAGAGTGCGCAGAGAGCCGGCGAAAGGGTAAGCGCGTTGAGGGCAGAGAGACCGATTGCCATTGCCATTGTCAGACCAAACTGGCGATAGAACACACCCGAAGGTCCACCCATGAACGATACGGGGATAAACACGAGCATCATCACAAGGGTAATGGATATAAGGGCGCCGGCAATCTCATTCATGGCATCTATGGAGGCGCGGCGTGCCGACTTGTAGCCCTGGTCAAGCTTGGCATGGACCGCCTCCACCACCACTATCGCATCGTCGACCACAATAGCAATCGCAAGCACGAGAGCGGAAAGGGTCAGCAAGTTGATGGAGAACCCGAAGATATAGAGGAGGAAGAATGTACCGATCAATGCCACCGGAATGGCAATCATCGGGATAAGGGTGGAGCGGAAGTCCTGGAGGAACACAAACACCACAAGGAACACGAGGATAAATGCCTCGATAAGAGTTTTGATCACCTCATGGATAGATGCGAAGAGGAAGTCGTTCACACTGAGAGAGACACCTATCTTAAGACCTTTTGGCAGATCCTTGCTGAAGGTATCAAGTTCCTTGAGGATATTGTTCACTACCTGAGTCGCGTTTGACCCCGGCGACTGGAACACTATCGCCGCCACACCCTTGTGTCCGTCGACGGTGGCGTGGAAGCCGTAGGAGAGACGTCCGAGTTCTACATCCGCCACGTCCTTAAGTCGGAGAATTTCGCCGTCGGAAGCGGCGCGGATAATGATGTCGTCAAACTCCTGTTCGTCGCTCAGACGACCCTTGTAGCGCATCACGTATTGGAATGCATTATCGCTGTTTTCGCCAAACTGACCCGGGGCAGCCTCTATGTTCTGCTCTGCAAGTGCGGCCGACACGTCGGAGGGCATCAGGCCATACTGTGCCATCACGTCTGGCTTCAGCCAGATACGCATACTATAGTCGGCACCCATCACCATTGCCTCGCCCACGCCATATACGCGTTTGATGGAGGGGATTACGTTGATGGCAAGGTAGTTTTCGATGAAGTTTTCCGAATATTTGCCCGATTCGTCGTGGAGGTCAAACACCACGAGCATCGACGACATTCGCTTTTGTGTGATCACACCCACCTGGTTTACCTCCGACGGGAGGTAGGCAGTGGCCTTGGCCACACGGTTCTGCACATCGACAGCCGCCATGTCGGGGTCCATGCCCGATTTGAAATATACGGTGATTGTGGCAGATCCGGTGTTGGTGGCAGAAGAATACATGTAGTCCATGTTTTCCGCACCGTTGATCTGCTCCTCAAGCGGGGCAATCACTGAGTTGAGCACCGACTGCGCATTCGCACCGGTGTAAGTGGTCGTAACCTGGATTGTCGGAGGCGCAATGTCGGGATATTGTTCGATCGGAAGTCCGAAAAGACCAAGAATACCAAATATGACGATGAATATCGAAATCACCGTCGAAAGCACAGGCCTATTGATAAACGTTGATAGATTCATTTCCGATTACTTTTTGGGGGTTATGGTCATACCGTCGCGCACGCTGATGCCGACGCCTTCAGTCACGATAACGTCGCCAGGTTTCAGTCCGGATGTCACTATGTAGTTGGTGCCGTCGTTTTCCGAAGCGACTGTGATGGGAGTAGAATGTACTTTAGCTGAGTCTCCCACCACGAAGCAGAATTTGATGTCCTGAACCTCGTAGGTGGCTTTCTGCGGAATGCTGATGGCATTGTTGTGGACATTGGGGATGAGCACCTCGCCGGTGTTGCCGCTATGGAGCATACCGTCGGGGTTGGGGAAGATTGCCTTCACGTTGGCACTGCCGGTAGCCTGGTCGAGCACTCCGGAGATTGACACGATTTTTCCTTTGTAGGGATAGATGTTGCCGGTGGCAAGGCGCAATTCCACTTCCGGAAATGAAGCCACTGCCTGTTTCAATGTGCGGGTGCCGTTTTCTGTAATTCCGAGGATTGCCTTCTCGTTCATCGAGAAATTGGCCTGCATGTCGCCGTTGTTGGAGAGGATGGTAAGAAGAGTTGAGGGGCTTACAAGAGTACCTTCCTTATAAGGTATAGTGCCAACCACACCTGAAACCGGAGCGGTCACTGTGGTGTAGGAAAGGTTCTTCTTGGCAGAGGTGAATCCTGCCTGAGCTTGCATTAGCTGTGCCTTGGCAGAGTTGAGCGCATCTACTGAAGTCTGATATGCAGATGCACTGATGATATTCTTGTCGAGGAGCATTTTGTTGTTGTCGGCATTCGTCTGGGCGGTGTTGACGTTGGCCTGGGCCACTGCCACAGCTGCCTGTGCCTGTTCTACTGCAGCCTGAAGCTGAACCTGGTCGATGGTGAAGAGCACCTGACCTTTGCTCACCTTCTGACCTTCTTCCACATTCACTTTGGTAAGGAAACCCGACACTTGCGGACGGATTTCAACATCGTTTTCACCTTCAAGAGAAGTAGGATAGCCGGTGTTGAGCACCTCATCCTGCTCCGAGATTGTCATCACTGCGAGTTCCGGTGCCTGTGCGCCCTGACCCTGCTGAGTGTTGCCCTTGCAGGATGGAAGCGCAAGACTCCCGGCTGCCAGCACCATTGCCAGCACATGAGTCTGTTTGATTTTCATAATTTGTATATTGCGTTAGATTTTTCGTTTATTCAATCTGCAAAATTACAAAAAAACTTCCAAATATCCCAAAAATCGCAGCTCCATATGGGAAAAATTGACCAAATTTGCGGAATATCCGTCTTATGTGGTTTGTTGTGAATGCATCAGGCGAAGCCATTTGCGATAGCCGAATACGGCTATTATCGTATATAGGAAATAAAGAATGGCGTAAAGGTATATTCCTTTATATATGTAAAGGCCCACACAAACGGCATCGACTGCAATCCATACCAGCCACTGCTCCAGATATTTGCGTGCCAGCATCCACATACCGACAATGCTAAGGGCTGTGGTGAAGGCATCAGCCACCGGCACTGTGCTGTCGGTCAGATAGTTAAGGCCAAGATAAAGTAGTGCCCAGAGCACCAGTGCTCCGGCAATGCAAACTGCAATCATCCGGCGAGGGGTATGGGTGATTGGTGTTGTCGGTTGGGGGGGGTCAGGGGAATCCTGATTACTCCTGGGTACTCTTGGGTACTTTTGATTACTCTTGGATACTCTTGGGTACTCCTGATTACTCTTGGATATATTGCTATTGGTTCTTTTGCCTTTGGTCCAGACGATATAGCCATAAATGGCTATCACAAGATAATAGATGTTGATGCTGAAATCAGCGTAGAGTCCCTTGCTGAAGTAAATCCACATCGAGATGGCTGGCATCACCATCGATGCAAACCAAAGGCGATTGTCGGCGTGGTATTCCCACCAAAGGTAGAGAATACCCACCGAAAATCCCAATATTTCAATTATCAAGTCAAAATTCATCAGATCAGAAAGTCATTGTCACTGTGCCGAGCACGTTGGTTGTGGCCTGTGCCGCAAATCCCGCATAGCGGTAGATCACCGGTTTGCCATCCTCCATATAATATCCCGCTCCGGAATAGCCATTGTTGCAATATTTCTCGTTGAAGAGATTGTAGATGGTGAATCCAATGCGGAGTTCCTTGATACCGTGGAGTTTCTTGAAGGTATAGCCGAGGGCAAGGTCGCTGACGAAATATGAGTCCAGTTTCGCCTCCTCGCTTTTGGCATTGTTCATGTATTGGCTCGAGACGTAGCGGCTCATCAGTGAGGCATCAAATCCGGCCACGTTGAAATTAAACGAGTTGTGGAGTATAAAGTCAGGAGAGAAAGCGATGGGGGTTTCGCCGAGGTCGAAGGAGATGGGGTTGGTCCATTCGTCTTCATATATGTATTCTGTAAAATTCTTGATGCGGTTGCGCGAAAGGGTGGCGTTGATAGCCCAGTCAAACCAACTTACCGGTTTCAAAGTGCCCTGAAGTTCGATGCCCATGCGGTAGGAATCCGGCACATTGACGCTCACTGCATTTCCAGTGTCGGAAAGCTGACCGGTCACCACAAGCTGGTCCTTATAGTCCATATAGTAGAGGTTCGCGCCCACTGAGAAGAGGCTGCTGCTGTAGGAGTAGCCGGCCTCATAGTCCATCATCCTCTCTGCTGTCGGGTACATATTGGAATCGCTGTCGGTGAAGTTGTCGCGTGTCGGCTCCTTGTGGGCCACGCTCCAGGAAGCGTATGCGCGGTGTCCGTCGCGGTTCCATGCCAGGCCCACTTTCGGATTGAAGAAATTCCAGTGGCGTATGATGTCAAGCTTTGCCATTCCCTCGGTGTTCCAGTCGTAGTTGTCGCTCACCCCATTGATCGTGTAGTCGATGTGGCGGTATTGGAGGTCGGCGTAGGCGGAGAATCCGGCACCGAAATCATAGTCGCCGCGTAGGAATACATTGCTGTCAAACTTGCGCCCGGTGTTGTTGTAGTATTCCTGTAGCGGGTCGAGAGCCCCGACATAATTTCTGACCCATTGTACCTGCCCGAAGTGTTTGCCGCGAAACCAGTTGATTGCACCTCCGGCCACGAGCGCAAGGGCATCCTTCTGATAGCGAACGTTGACCATGCCCCCTCCAAAGTCGTTGTCATTGAATTTCAGGCGTATGAGGTCTGACTTGGAGATCTTGTTTCCCTCGGAGTCATAGTAGGGTTCTAACCCATACTCCACGAGAGTACGCTTCGTCTTGTATTGCTCGTAGTAGCCGTCGCCTTTTGTATAGTGGAGCGTGGCATTGAGAGTCACATACTGACCGATGTATTGGTTGAGGAGCAGCTGGAAATGATGCTGCACGAAGTTGTCGCACTGATCCTTGTAGTAGGCAGTCTTGCCATCGGAGTCTGTATATTCTCCGCAGGGATTGTATCTCCTGCCATATTCTTCCATCTCCTCCTTTGAAGCATAGTCCCAAGCCATGTAAGTACGTTCCTTTCCTCCGAAAGCAAGCAGACGCAGGGTGGTGTTGTCGTTGCGGTAGGCAAGTTGCCCCATGTAGCTCCAGAGTTGGGAGAAAGCCCTGTCGATATATCCGTCGGAGCCGATGTGGCTAAACCGGGCGTCGACGCTCCAGTGGTTGCCGAACAGACCCGACGACACTTTCACTGTCTCGCGGTTGGTGTTGAAACTGCCGTAGGATGCCGACACCATCGCGCTTCTCTCGGTGGAAGGGAAATCGGTGAGCATATTGACTGAGGCACCGAAAGCACCGGCTCCGTTGACTGATGTTCCGGCGCCGCGCTGGATCTGGATGTCGTTGAGCGAGGAGGCGAGGTCGGGCATATTGACCCAATAGACGTTGTGGCTCTCTGAGTCGTTGATCGGCACACCGTTGGCGGTGATGTTGATGCGGCTTGCGTCAGTGCCGCGCACACGCAGACTGCTGTAGCCGATTCCGGCACCGGCATCGCCGGTGGTGACAATAGATGGGGTCATCTCGAGCAGGCTCGGGATGTCACGTCCGTCGTTCGACTTGGCAAGTTGTTGTTTGGAGACATTGGTGTAGGCCACCGGGGTCTTCACACCCGCTCTATTGGCCGTCACCTCGATGGCAGAGAGTTGGGTCACGATGCTGTCTGCCTCTTCTGCAAAGACAGCCTCATCGGCTGCTGCAGCCGAGAGAGGGGATGCTGCTATGGAAATGCAGAGCATACCCCATGAAAAGCTTTTTTTCATGATTCGAATTGTTTCTTACGCCGGTACTAACCGGATCAAGTTAAAAGGGTTTGATCTCAGCCCCACCGCCTTCAAAGGGCGGTGATGCACCCCTAAATGTCGAGAAAGGAAAAGGTACGCGTTCCGCTCCCGGATACGCTTTGCACCCTTTCCGCCTGCAAAATTATTAAATTTTTTTTCCCCTTCCAAAAATAACTTCAACTTTCGCTTGCAAAAGTTGAAGCAAATTCCAAATTATGCAAATCGAATAATGCAAATCGAATAATGCAAATCGAATAATTCCTTTTGCTTTTTCGGAATGACAACATATTTGCAC
>CAYMBR010000048.1:0-18784 GCA_964388725.1 uncultured Sangeribacter sp.
GCGAGGGTTAAAAAATACAATTTGACGGCGATAAGGGATTTTCACTTCAAATCCGCATTAACTTTGCACTCGGAAACAAAGGCCAAGAATCTTTGCACCATTCTATGTGTCAGTTTCAGACCAGAGGTCTATAACCGATAAAATAAACCCATAAACAGATAAACCCATAAACCTTAAGTGAGTTCGCAAAACTTAAGTTATAGGCTGAATTATGCGGCTGGGGTTGTGGAATTCGGAATATTTTATTAATTTTGAAAAATTTTTTAGCCAATACCTTGTCATTTCATTGACATGGACAATTTTGAGTATAAGCAACAGAATGGAGATAAAGAGTTTCTGCAAACTGATAGGCAATAGGGTGCTGGTGCTCGACGGAGCAATGGGCACCATGATACAAAGATACGGTCTCTCGGAAGAGGATTTCAAGGGTGAACGGTTTGCCGCTCACCCGGCACGTCTTGCCGGATGCAACGATGTGCTTTGTCTAACCCGCCCGGACGTGATAGGGGAAATCCACACCGCATACCTGAAAGCCGGCGCTGACATCATCAGCACCGACACCTTCAATGCCAATGCTATATCCCTTGTAGACTACGACTTGCACGAGAACGCCACTCTGATCCGCGAGATAAACAAAGCAGGGGCGGCTCTCGCCGTTAAGGCAGCCGAAAATGCACCACTCCGCGCTTGGGGCGGCAGAGCCTTGGTAGCCGGTTCGATAGGTCCAACCAACAAAGCTGCCACTATGAGCCCGGATGTGGCTGATCCGGCTGCCCGAAATGTCTCCTACGATGAACTATACTCCGCATATCTCGACCAGATAATCGGACTGATAGAGGGAGGCACCGACCTCCTGCTTTTCGAGACTGTCTTCGACACTCTCAACCTCAAGGCAGGTCTCGATGCAGCCCAACAGGCGATAGCTCACTGCAAACGTGAACTTCCGATAATGATCTCCGCCACAGTCTCCGACAAGAGCGGCCGAACACTCAGCGGACAGACCATCAAGGCTTTCGTCACTTCCATAGAAGGATATTCCCATGTGGTCAGCATAGGTCTCAACTGCAGTTTCGGACCAAAAGACATCATACCGGTTGTAAAAGCTCTTGGAGAATGTTCGCCACTTTATGTATCCACTCACCCGAACGCAGGACTTCCAGATGCCTTGGGAAATTACAACGTGAGCCCTGAAGACTTCGCCGGTCAACTGCGTCCAATGCTTGAGGAAGGGGCGGTCAACATAGTAGGAGGATGCTGTGGCACAACTCCCGAACATATAGCGGCCCTGCGCAAAGTGGCTGACTCAGCCACCCCCCACGTTCCGGCTCAGATTCCCCCCGCGCTACGCCTGTCGGGGCTGGAGATTCTCGAGGTGCGTCCGGAAAACAATTTCATGGTGGTGGGCGAGCGGTGCAACGTGGCTGGTTCCAGAAAATTCCTCCGCCTTATAAAAGAAAAAAACTATGACGAGGCCATCAGCATAGCAGCAAAACAAGTGGAGTCTGGTGCCGCGATGATCGATGTCAATATGGATGACCCTCTGATTGACGCCGCTGCCGAGATGACCCATTTCCTGAGACTGTATGCCTCCGAACCGGAAGTGGCACGGATGCCGGTGATGGTGGATTCATCCGTTTGGGAAGTTATTGAATCCGCTTTGAAAAATCTTCAGGGAAAGTCGATTGTCAATTCCATATCCCTCAAGGAAGGGGAGGAGTCGTTTATCCGCAAGGCCACCCGTATCCGTGAACTTGGAGCGGCTGTCATAGTGATGGCATTCGACGAGAAAGGGCAGGCCGACACCTTTGTGAGGAAGGTTGAGGTCAGCGAAAGAGCATATCGCCTCCTGACAGAAAAATGCGGTTATAATCCAGATGACATCATTTTCGATGTCAATGTGATGGCAGTGGCCACCGGGCTTGAGGAACATGCCCGCTATGGCATCGATTTCATTGAAGCTGTAAGGTGGATAAAGGAAAATCTTCCGGGAGCAAGGACCAGCGGAGGAGTCAGCAACCTCTCCTTTGCATTCCGAGGCAAGAACGCTCTCAGGGAAGCAATGCACACAGTATTCCTCTATCATGCGATAAAGGCAGGTCTCGACATGGCCATCATGAATCCGTCGTCGGCGTTGACCTACGATGAGATAGAACCCGGATTACGGTCGCTGATTGAGGATGTGGTGCTGGCACGCCGTCCGGAGTCGGCCGATGAACTATCGGAGTATGCGGCTTCGGACGATGCCTCGGCTAAAACCAAAAGCGTAGCTGAGACAAGGGATTTGTCGGTAGCCGTGGAGAAAAGACTTGAAAATGCCATAGTTGCCGGAAAATCCGACCATCTTGCTGAAGACCTTGACGAATTATCGAAAACCATGAGCGCGGTACGTATTGTGGAGGGCCCGCTGATGGATGGAATGCGCAAGGTCGGCGACCTATTCGGAGAAGGGAAGATGTTTTTGCCGCAGGTGGTGAAGACTGCCCGGGTTATGAAGATGGCAGTGGATCATCTCGAACCGCTGTTGCTGTCGGCTACTACCGGAGGCGACGGCAAGAAGGCTGGTAAGGTATTGCTCGCCACCGTAAAGGGTGATGTGCACGACATCGGCAAGAACATTGTGTCGATTGTCTTGACATGCAATAACTTCGAGGTCATAGACCTTGGAGTGATGGTGCCGGCAGAAAATATTGTGGAGACCGCCCTGAAAGAGCAGCCGGACATAATCTGTCTTTCCGGACTCATCACCCCCTCCTTGGCAGAGATGGCAGCCACGGCAAAGGCACTGAAAGCCGCTGGTCTGGACATGCCACTATTGGTGGGAGGAGCAACGACATCCGCACTCCACACTGCTCTCAAAATAGCCCCCGCCTACGGAGGACCGGTGCTTCACATGAAGGATGCATCGCAGAATCCGATTGTTGCAGCAAAACTTCTGAGTCAGGATGAAAAAAATGATTTCATCAAAGACCTGAAGATGCAGCAGGCACATCTGCGAATGCAGCATGCTGAAGAGAGTGGAGAGTTTGTAAGTCTTAAAGAGGCCCGCGAAAAAAGAACCTTGGCAAATTTAGATTATAAGGCGACAGAGCCGGTCTGCGGAGTGGGAGAATTGGTGGTAAGAAGCTTTGACATTGAAGAAATAGAACCATTCATCAACTGGAAGATGCTGCTCCATGCCTGGGGTATGCATGCGCCGGGTTGTGACTGCGGTTGCGAGCGCAACGTCCAGGCTGAGTCGCTTTTGACAGATGCAAAAAAATGCCTCAAAGAAATCTCCGAAAGCGGTCAGTATGACGGTTTTGGCCTTGTTCGCATTCTTCCGGCCTCATCCTCAGATGATGACATAAGGCTTGGAGACAAAGTAGTACCTGTGCTTCGTCAGCAGAAAGCGGATTCCAAATTTGCCTCGCTTGCAGATTTCATCAATGCCGATGGCGACTACATCGGAGTGTTTATGGCCGGTGCAGGACAATATATACATTCCGAACATCTGCGATTGGCCGAACAGGGGGACTCCTACAAGGCCTTGCTGCTTCAGTCGCTTGCCGACCGGTTGGCAGAGGCCACATCTGAATACCTCCACTATCTGACGAGAACGGAATATTGGGGATATGCAGCCAGTGAGAAACCAGATGTGGCAAGGATTTTGAGAGGTGAATATGCAGGAATTCGTCCGGCTATGGGGTATCCGATGCTCCCTGACCAGTTGCTCAACAAGGAGGTGTTTGACCTGTTGATGCCGGAGAGTGGAAAGCGGGTGACTATTACCGAGAACGGGGCGATGTCGCCGTCGTCGACTGTGAGTGGACTCTACATATCGAATCCCGCATCTCACTATTTCATGATAGGAGCGATAGGGGAGGACCAGATTCGGGACTATGCTGGGCGACGCAACCTTCCGGAATCACGCATCCTCGAAATCCTGAATTTATAATTGTTCACCCCTTTTCAGGATTCTTTCATGTTTATCCAAAACTTAATCCAAAACTTAATGAGGAAAATATTTGGGGATGTCGGCAGAATTTGTTAATTTTGCACGTTAAAACAATGGGATAACCCTATTAAATTTAAAAGACATTTAAATTTAAAAGACAATGAGAAAGAATATAGTTGCCGGCAACTGGAAAATGAATACCACTCTTGCCGAAGGCGTAGAACTCGCCGATGCTGTCAACTCAGCACTCAAAGCAAAGAAAGCCAACTGTGATGTAGTGATCTGTGTACCTTTCACACACCTCACCTCTGTGCATGGTGTCATCGATACAGAATTTCTTGGTCTCGGTGCTGAAAACTGCTCCGAACATGAAAGTGGCGCATACACTGGCGAAGTAAGTGCTCCGATGGTGAAGAGCACCGGCGCAACCCATGTTATACTTGGCCACAGCGAACGCCGTCAGTATTTTGGCGAAAACAACAAGCAGCTTCTCGCCAAGACAAAGCTTGCCCTCGCCAATGGTCTTACCCCTATCTTCTGCGTGGGCGAAGTGCTCGAGCAGCGTGAAGATGGCACCTACAATGATGTTGTTGCAGGACAGGTGGAAGCACTCTTCTCTCTCTCTGCAGACGACTTTGCAAAAATCGTGATTGCCTACGAACCGGTTTGGGCTATCGGAACCGGCAAGACTGCCACAGCCGATCAGGCTCAAGACATGCACGCCCACATCAGAAATGTCATTGCAAGCAAATATGGCAAGGAACTTGCCGACAACACCTCCATTCTCTATGGTGGCAGCTGCAAACCGACCAATGCAAAGGAACTCTTTGCAAAACCTGATGTCGATGGTGGTCTTATCGGCGGCGCAGCCCTGAAGGCAGATTCTTTCATGGGTATCGTAGAGGCGTTTGACTAATTGTTTATGGGTTTATGAGTCTTTAGGTTTATAAGTTTATAAACGGCAATGAAATTATGACAAAAAGATTCATAAGATACTTAAGGATACTCGTCCTGGCAGCTTTTATGCTGCCGGGATGGGCATTGCTTTCTCATGCCGACTTGAATCCCGATGAGAATATAGTGCAGCGTATAGAAAATGAATCCGATGGTAATGTCATAATTGAGATAGATCAGGATTTGCTTGAACTTATTCTGACCGACCCTGATCTTGGAATCAAGAAAAAAACTACAAGAGACCCGGCTGCTCCTCTCAACGGATACCGAATTCAGGTATTCAGCGACGGACGCAACCAAAGTACTCTTGAGGCGCGAGCTAAAGCGCGTGGCAACGCTATCCTTGCAAGATTTCCAAAATATCGCGGTCAGGTCTATACCTTCTCAAGTGCGCCAAACTGGTACACACGCATTGGCAACTTCCGCACAGAGGAAGAAGCCCGTAAGGCTCTTGAGGAATTAAAAAATAGTTTTCCGAATTTCAGTTCAGAAATGAGAATTGTGAAATCTAAAATCAACGTGAGATGATGAAAATTGAGCATGACGAAAAACTGATAGCTGAAATAGCAGGCCATTATCGTGAGATATTGAGGCTTATCGGAGAAGATCCGGAAAGAGAGGGTCTTAAAAAGACACCAATAAGGGCTGCCAAGGCCTTGGTGGATATTACCCAAGGCTATCGGCAGAATCCACTCGAGATAGCCCAAAAGGCAATCTTCGAGCATGCAGGTTCGCGGATAGTGATCGTTCGCGACATCGAATTCTATAGTATGTGTGAACACCACATATTGCCATTCTTCGGAAAAGTGACGGTAGGTTATATCCCCAAAGGGAAGATGATAGGCCTTTCAAAATTGGCACGCATTGTGGAGTCGTTTGCACGCCGCCTTCAGGTGCAGGAGCGGTTGACATCGCAGGTATGCAATCTCCTTGCAGAGGCAATGCCTAATGATGGAGTCATTGTGGCTTGCACTGCCGAGCACCTCTGCATGAAGATGCGTGGAGTGGAAAAGCAACACAGTGCCACTACCACCTTCGACTATTGTGGTCGTTTTGCCGATGATCCATCCCTCCGGGATGAATTCCTCCGTCTCATCGGCAACTCCCTATAATCATTAATCCATAATTCAGCACCTGAATTATGAATTAAAGAATTCTCTACACATATATCACTACGATGGTTGCTAATTTCAGATGCCGCATTCGGAGTAGATCTGGCGGAGTTGGGATGCGGTGAGGGAGTCGTAGTCTTGTTGTCGTGGGGTTATGATGACTCCGGCCATGTCGATGCACCCAGGTGATATCAGCATATGTCCTTCGCCCTCTCCATAACAAGATGGACGATGGGCATTTCTTGGAATTGCGACAATTCTCAAAAGCCCTGTTGAATCTATCCATACAAAGGCATTCAGTCTTCCTTCGTCCACATATTCCTTGCCAATAATATTCTCTATGTCAGCAAGAATTTTCATTCCCTCAATGTCTGGAGTAATGACTACACTTGTAAAGTCAAAGGGCGCATCAAGTTCGAGTGATTCATTGTTGGCGATCCGCCAATCATCCTTTTCATCCATTTTTGGCATATGCCTTTTCTCCACAAGTTGCATCAGGGGCAGTTCAATGGTTTTGACTGCCTGACAATGCAAATGGTCGGGGCAGGAAGCCCCCGCTTTACTGCCGTTGAAAAACACGGTGTGTCCCGGCAATTTCTCTGCCATCTCAACCATATCGAGAGGAAAACCAGCCTGCGGACAATGATTTTTACTCACAATCGTGAAGTGGGTGGGAAATATAGGAAAAGGATTTAGCAGCAATTCCCAACCCCCGATTATCTCTAATGGCTCTTGCTCTGCCGGACGATTATTCTTGCATAGGAAACATGGGCGTTCTGCTATCGAGCGGATGTCGGTTTTTGCCGCAGTGGATACAATCCGGGCAGGATTGTGCTGAATTCCGACTGTAAGGTCCCCGAGTTGTATCTGCCTGCGTTCAGTCTTGCCAAGAGCCTGATAATTTTGTCGGGCAAGCGGCCAAGCCGCAATCTGCCGGTCAATGAAATCAATCATCATCGTCCTCCTCGTAGTTAATGTTTTCGTGGATGCGTGCAAGGAGTTCGATGGTTCTGATGAAATCCTTGTAGATGTTGTTTTCATTCACCTTCTCAATTGGAAGGGCGGCGTCACTATTGCCCTGCCATCTTCGGCAATTATAGAGAGACTCATATATGCGCCCAACTTTCCATGTGCGCGATATGCGGAGTGCCATTGCATAATCTTCGCCATAACTGACATTTGGGAAAAGGATATCGCGGGCAATGGGGGTATAGAAAGCCCTTGGTGCCCCGAAGCCATTTATGCGGAGTGCATTGTTGGCACCATTGTCTTCTGTCCATTCGGAGTGGGAAATAAGTCCGGGAGGAATGGGATTTAGGTTGAAATCGGTAAGTGTGTAACTTCCAACGACCATCGCGCAGTTATCCTCATAAAACTTATCGACTATCTGCTGCAAGGTGTCAGCGCCGGAATATATATCGTCGGAGTCGAGTTGTACAGCAAACCGCCCACAGAGTTCTGACTGAATAGCCTTGTTCCAACATCCGCCAATGCCAAGACCCTCATTTGGTTCCACCTCTATAATGTGGAGTCGTTGGTCGGGAATGGAATGCAGTGCGGCACGCGTTCCGTCGGTGCTTCCGTTATCGACCACAATCACATTGAAGGGGAAGTCTGTGAGTTGGGATAGGGCTGACTCAACGGCGTCCATAATAGTGGCGACACGGTTGCGAACCGGGATTACGACACTTGCCTCTACTCCGAAAATGGAGGCACCGACATCTGCCGGTTTTGGTTTGGGTACCAAAGCGTTCAGATATCTAAGATGTTCTGTGCATACAGCTTCCATTATAGCCTGATACTCCGCATTGCGGGGATCCACATAGTCGTGTTGCTGCTGACCGCTCAGGCGGAAATCGGTTTTTGTCTGCTCATAGAGATACTCGTTGATACAAAGGGCACCGCGACCGGCAAGAAGTTTAAGACGAAGGGCATACCAACCTCCATCGGGAAACTCGTCGAGAGCATTTCCGAAATCATCGGTGGCATTCAAGACATCCGCGGTATTAAGAAGAATAAGCGACCCGAAATCGAAATCATCCCGGAGCGAACCGAGTTGATAATCGATAGTGGGATGGTCAGAGACATTACCGTTGCCATCCGTCTCGCGATACCACGAGTAGGTAAGGGGCATATCGCAGGTTGCGGCAAGGTCGATCATGCGTCGCTCCGCATTCTCATAGAGCCTCACATCCTTATGCCCTATTTTTATCAAAATAAACTGTCCGAGACCATTCTCAAATATGGCTTCGCGAAGTTGGCTTATGTTTTGAAACTGAATCATGATGGGAATTGAATTTTGATAGTCAAAATTCAGGGTTTAGGGGTTAGGGATTATTTTTCGAGCCAATCGAGCAGCTCTTTCATGAGGAGATTCCGCTGGTTGGCATCAGTAAGTGATTCGAATGGCACACTCATCACAGCATTGCGGCTCTTTCCGTTTCGAATAAGAAGACCTGCGGTCTGGTCGGTGTCGCTGAAGCGAAGGAATGGCGCAGTCTCATCCGCATAGGAGGATGCTGAAAGCGCATCGGGATGCTGCACAATGTATTGCTTTTCGTTGAGGGTATTGGAATAAGCATATCTGCGCTGCTTGAGGGTAGATTTCAGCGGAGATTGAACGCCATCGACACGTCCTGACAGGGGTTGAGCCACGGAATCCACATTCTCGATGCCAAGCACCTTGCGTCCCCATTCGGCGGCATCGGAGTCGCCACGGGTGTCTTTAAGGTCGCTTGCCACGTACTGTCCGCTGACCAGAAGACGGCCACCTTTCTCTTGGAAAGAAGTAAGGGCATTGCGCAGTTTGCGGGGGAATGCTATAAACTCAGCACCGTTTTGACCGGTCCCCATGATTGTAGCCTTCTGGCTTCCAAGTATGAGATCGACCACTTTGTAATGGTTTAAATTTACTATGCCATCTTCCACGGCACCAACACTTGCGCTGACGAAACCGCGTCCAGCCGCCTCTATAGCCTTGCCATGGACTGCCGGGAAATCGAAAGTGTTGCCGGCAATAATACTCGACACGTAGCGGTCGCTGCTCTTTCCGAAAGCCTCACCGGCATTGCGGTTGAATTCGGTTTGTGGTCCTGTGAAAGAGACATCATATATATATGGCACACCGAAATCCTTGTCGATGTCGAATCCCGCCTTGTCACCCTCATTAATGATAGCAGGGGCACTTGTGCGAGTGAAACCATTGATTATTAATACGGGTTCCGAATCTGTACCTGAATAGCGGAAAGCGAGGGTTTCGGATGGGAAGGATCGGCCGCCGTTGTTGAAGGCAAGGATCTGGAAAGAATGAATTTCTTTGTCGTCGGCCTCAATGTCAAAATGAGTCTTTGATGTTTCCCCAATCTTGTGGAAACTCATGTCGTCGCCGCTGCGCTCCATGATAAGATATCCCTCTGGCATTGCCGTGGGTTCGGTGGAATCGGGAGTCGGCTGCCAAGAGAGGCGATAGGTTTTCTTGCCTGTCTTTTGAATAGCGAAATTATGCACCGGTAGCGGTTGGATAACCACTTTGCGGTCTTTTCTTTCGCCAACAAAGCGGGCGAGAGCCTTGTAGATGGCGCGTCCAACAGTGAAACGGAATCTCGGGTCATTGCCATACTGCATGTCGCTGAAATTCTGGTGGCTCAGAAGTTCGATGAGAGAAGTCGGAACTTCCGGGACGCGGGCCTCGACGTAAGTTTTGTCCCACATCGAACGGCGCGTCCAGTTGGGTTCGTAGTTAGCACGGATGTCGCAGGTGATCTGGCGCATCAGCATGTCGGTGAGAGTTCTGGAGTTTTTGCGGGGTGTTCCATCGGCATAGTTGGCATTGCCATTAGTGAAATAAATCCCCAAAGTTCCGACGATGGAATCGTCGGCTCTCTTTCCGGCATCGCTGTGGAGTGCCAGCACTGCATCGATAGGAATGCCAAGACCCTTTTCATCTGGCAGCACACGGCTTCCACCGGCAAGATAGTTGACCCAAAGTCCACGGTTGGTGTAGTCATCCTTATAGTCGTCAACTCCGGCGTATGGAGCATAGATACTGTCGGGCATACCGGCCCATTGCAGCCAATAGCGTGCGCCCTCCATCCATCGGGGAACTCCTGATGTCTTGAATATCGGAGACTGGTTGGCGGCAGCCTGAGCCTCTTTTTTGTAGGGATTCACAGATGTGGGGTTGCGCTGGGCAGATGAGTCACCCAACGCAACTTCATCAATCACAGCTTCGGCAGCATAGATTGAGTCAGTGTCGTAAGTTTGGGTGGTATTGTTCCAGTAGATGTCGCTGCGGTTAGGGGAGCGAGCGATGTTGCCCATGCCGCCACCGATTTTGACAGCATCGGCCGTGACTACAGTGTCGCCACCTTTGGCACTCTTGTTGGAAAGTGTCACCACGGGATTTACAAGGTCAAGGCCCTTTTCGAGAGGGAAAGTGCCGAGATATATCCAGGTGCCACCTCCGAGTTTCTGGTTTACGAGGAATTGCTCAGAACCGCCGTCATAGTTTACAGTGTATAGAGCATCCTCGGAAGAATTGGGAAGAGACTCATAGCTTACGTAGATGGCATATTCACGTGATTCGGGTATGTCAGCAGCCCATACGGCAGTCGAGACATTGTCGCCGGTAGTGGTCTTCACCTGGCGGTAGGTGCCGTTTTCAAAGGGATTTTCAGTGTCTCGGAAATCCGGAAGGTCATAGATGAACCCCTCGCCTTCGCCTGTTTCCAATTCATATTTACCATCCGACTCTCCGTAGGTGGTTTGGGAATAAAGAATGGTGGAATCATCCGGTTGGTCGTTGTCTACGATCACCTCTATAGGATTGATGTCCCTTTCGCGGGGTAGCATCACGTAGGCACCTGCGTTCTCAAGCATTGGGGCCACATATGGGAGTATATAGCCGAGAGTGTATGTGTCTTCTATTGATTGGAAGAGGAAACCTCGTTGCCACTGCCATTGGTCGTTTGACGACTTATAGTATTTGCCGTGGCTATGCCATAGGGCAATGTTGTCACCTTGCATGCCCTTGGTGATATCCGTCAGGGGATCGACTTGGCGTACGAAAGGCACATTCTCGCGGTATTCCTTGGGCAGTTTGTCGATGGTGTTGATATAGTAGGAGAGAGGTTCTCCATTCACCATCAACTCGATTTTATACTCCGCCAGGGAGTCGGGCATAGATTCGGCCGCGTTTGATTCGAGAAGTTCGATATATTCCTTGTTGATGGGAAGATATGTAAAGTTCTCGTTGAGATTAAGAGTGGCCTTATGTGTCTGGGAATTGGGTTTTACGCTATTGACGCGCAATCCGCCGGGGTTTTGAGATTGGGGTATGGACTTAATAAGCAGCTCGTTGACATATAGAGTTAGCGAGTCGTTGCTTGGAGTCTCTACCGGGGGAATGGTGGCAGCGGCACGTCGTTTTGCAGTGGTCGGTTTAGCGGTTCTTTTCTTCCTTTTCTTGGTAGATTTCTTTGAGGTTTTCTTCTTCGCGGCATATGCACTGAAGAATTCAAGGTTGTAAGAATCCAGGATGTAGGATATTCCGGACCAGTCGGCCAGGCCAAGCGATATGGCGGCGATAAGCGATAAAAGTATATAGCGTCTTGATTTCATAGTCTATAATTTATTTGGTATTTGGCGGAGTCGCCAAAGTTGCAAAGTTACCAAAAAAAAAGGAGATTTGCAAAAATAAGCGACAAACTCCTCTCGAAAAAAAACGATATAATTATAACAAAAAACGAGGCGTTTTGATTATGGTTGGCAGCCTAATGGTATTGAAAAAGTGAAACAATTTATGTATAGTAAAAATCCCGGGCTTGAAGGCCCGGGATTAGGTGATTTGTTAAATGGAAGGGTAACTTGACAAATTTAATGACAGAAGAGTTATTTGACAAATTTGATGACAGAGGTTCGGGCATTGGCAGATTTGGCCACAGCCACGTATATACCTGATGAAAGCAAAGTTGCATCGAGAGTGTCATTCCCGGATAGGATGATGTTGCCTTGCATGTCATAGACAGTGATAGACATTCCCGGGGCTGTCAAAATGCCATTGATTATTTTCAGAGAATCAGTGGTATCGATCGACTCAACAGAATCTGGGCTGTCGGTTACAATCTTTATGATATTGACAGTGCAGCTTGCAGAGCCATCGAGAATCGAGGTTGAGAAGTTTGCCACACCCTCTTTTAGGGCCTTAAATTCTATCTTCAAGGTAGTGCCATCGAAATCCATGCCACCGGTCATCTCGAGGAGGTCTTCGCTGAAGTCACACATAAATCCTCCCAGCACATCGTCGGCAGTAAGAGGAGCGCGGGATAGGAGAGCAATTTCAATATCAAAGGTTTCCCCTTCCTCCACTTCAATAGAGGAATAGGGTATGACAATGGAGTTTTCGAAATAGAGAGAAGGATCGTAGGCATACCAGGCCTGGATGTTCCAGGGAGACTCCACGTTGTTGCCGTATGAGAATCCGAGCTGAGATTCAAGTAGGTCGGTGGTCAGTTCATCTTTGTCGATTGAAGTACCTTCGATAGTATTTTCATCGAAATCAGCGTCAATAACGGCGAGGTCGGAAAGTACGAGATTGTTGAGAACACCAGTCTCATAAATAGGACCATTCTGCATCTCATCCTCATCAAGTTGCGCATTATAGCTGGTGCGACCCACGACGCGGTGGACAGTAGCTAATTGATGAGGATAATCCTCCACAACATTGCTCATGTCGGGGATTGTGATTTTAGATATGCCAATCAGGTTTTGAACGATAGGCACGTTGGCCGTTCCTTGCCAGTCGCCTTCAAGTTCGCCGGCGATGCCTCCGACAGAAAGGGCCTTGTTCCATTTAGATGGGGTAGTGGCTTCAAGAGTGCCTTCTACATAACAATGTTTCACTTTCGAACGGTCGAGGAAAGCCACGATACCGCCAATGGTATGTTCCGCCTTCAGGTCGGCATCCACGTGGCAATTGTCAATTATTTCATCACCCGTTGTGGTTGAAACCACGATTCCACCCACGTTGTTGGCGGCTGTGATGGAGCCAGAGAAAGCACAGGCTGAGACGGTGGAGCCGGTGCGCATGTTTCCAACGATACCACTGACACCATTGGCGGCCGGAAGATTGATTTGAGCCCCGCTCACCTCACATTCGGAAATGCTTGTGCCGGTCCATGCGCGAGCCGTGATTGGAGAGAAGGAATCACTGAAAGAATCCCCATCCACGTTCAGCCTGCGGATATGGACATTGTCGAAAGTCGAACCGAGGGACATATAAGCAATGGCGGCCGCTTCGCTGGAGCCTGAGAGATGCAGGTTGTAGTTGTAGAAATTTAGATTCTTTATTGTAGCTTGAGAGCAGTCGTTGAAGAGGGCGGCTTTGCCGGATGAATAGATGGACACGTTTGATATGGTGCGACCATCGCCGTCGAGTGTTCCGGTGAATTCATCCACTGTGGGCAGCGTTACACCTCCGCAGTCTATGTCGGCCACAAGACGATAGGATGCAGAAGGATCTGCCTTGATCTGCATCAAGTCGCCTGGTGTGGCAATCAGATATGGGTCGGAAGCTGAGCCGTTGCCGCCATTGAACTTGGTGAAAGGCAAGGAATAGGAGTCGGAGATGTATTTGTAGTTGTCTACGTACGCAATGATAAGCTGAGGGGTATTGCCGGTGAGAAGAGATACATTGGCAATCACGCCCTTCTCAGGATCGGGAAGGAATGTGTGGATAGCACCCTTTTCGGCGGTGGCCACAATGAATTCCTCCTGAAGCGAGGTCCCGTTTTCAGTGCGGCGTTTTACGAGCAACATGTATTCAATGTCGGAATCAGTGTTGAACACGTAGGGCGACAATGCTTCGGAGGCGATATAGAAGCTCACCAGTTCCACTCCGGATCCTACTGGAATCTGGTCGATGCGTATGAGGTCGCCATCCATGTCGAGCCAGACTACTGGAGCGTATACGTTTGTCTCGCTTCCATTTTCATCCGACTCAACTATGCCGTTGGTGGTGGCGACTGCATACATATATCCATCCTTTGTCGGCACTCTGTCGATTGAAGCCGAGAGACCGTAGCCTCTGAACATCTGATCCACGTAAGCCACAGTCTCAGCCGAATACAGATTTACAAACTCAAAAGTCCACTCATCACCTGTGTGGATAAAGGCAGCCTGAGGTTCAAAGCCCGCAATGTCGGTCATGAGTACATAGTTGTAGGTGTCTTCAGATAGCGTCTTGATGCGGTTGCCATTGACATCATACACGTAGTAGGAAGAGTTGTAGTTGTCATCATCAGCAAGTATATATTCATCCACACTTACGATGAAGCAAGGGGTGCCGTCGGATGAATAATTGTTGAAGTCGATGTCGCCCTCATATAGGAGATTGCCAATGCCGTAGAAAGTATACAGCGTACCGTCCTTTTCGACTGGTGTGGAGGCAATCTTGGTGTTGCTGACGTGTGTCATCTCCTTTGAGTAGCTGTCAGTCAGCTGATAGACATCTATTACCAGGTTGTTGTCGGGAGTGATGTCTTCATTACCACCCATCCCGGTCGGGTCAATGAAGAAAGATCGTTCATATTGCTGATAGACAAGGGTCAGAGTGCCATTCTCATTCTTCATAAACATCATCGGACACGACATCTGGTCGCCTGGAAGATTCATGTCGGGGATTTTATGCTCGTACAAAACAGAAGCCTTTCCTTCAGAACTGAAAGAGGCTTTTGTATAAGTGGTGAGCACTTCCTTATAAGTGGCAAGGTAGTCCAGATAATCTACGTAATCATCGGGATTCCCTTGTTCTTGAGTAAGGAATGTGATGTAGAAGTATTCGTCCCATGATTCGGTGGCGAGATTGACAGCGTCGACTGGATAACCTTGGATTACATCGACCGGCACATCATTACCATCATTTTTTGTGCCGCCTATGGAATAGACATTTGTGCGGACGTTCATTGAGTAGTCGGCTTTGTTCATACATAAAGACACCATCAACTCGTATTTGTCGTCATAGTTGAAGAATTTCTTGGAGACGTTTGCATCGAGCATCACCTGTGCGCATCTGACTTCATCCTCTTCGAAAGATATGTCGTCATGAATAGATCCTATTTCTTTGAAGCTGCTGTCATAAATTGTATAGGTGAAACCGGTTATAACGCTCTGGGTGTAATAGCCTCCGTAGAGTTCTTCTTCTATAGTTTCGTAGGTGCAGGTGGCATACCATTCGGAGCCGTCGGGTCCGTAGAGATACTGGAAGGAGTCGCTTTGTGGAAGCGAATGGTCGGGAGAGACTTTTTGTCTGCCGGAGGGTGTAGCGGATGGGGTATACCATTGATGGGCAGGTGTGGCCTTGCGCACTCTCTGCCATGGTTTGCTCCGGTCGAAATTAGGTCTTGGTGCGGCATCGGCTGCGATACCTGTTAAGGCTAAAACTGCAGCTGCCGCAAAAGACTTGAAAAGCAAATGTTTCATTATGTATGTGTATAAAATTGTATTTAATCTGAATAGCCTACAAAATTACAAAAAAAATAGTGTAAATAAAAGCAATAAAGTTTTATTAACACTATTTTTGTTTTATTGACACTATTTTTGTGCTGTATGTTAAGAATTGGGTTCCTTGTTGAATGGAGGCGGGGTGCCAGGGTCGTTGTCATCCTCAGACGAGGCAGGGGCGGGTTGGGATTCAATCGCCTTTTTTGTTTTATCCTCCTTCTTGTTGATCTCGATGATTTCGTCGGTGCGGCTCTTCCATTTGCGTGGTCCTAATATTGCCTTGACGTCATCATTATATATCACCTCATTCTTCACAAGTAGGTCGCGGATTTGGTTGTGCTGGGAGGCATATTCGCGAAGAATTGATTTTGCTCGCTCATACTGCTCGTTGATGATTCGGATTACCTCCTCGTCGATCATTCGGGCTGTTTCCTCGGAGTATGGTTTTGTAAAGCCGTAGTCTTGACCTGTAGAGTCATTGTAGTTGATGTTGGGGAGTTTGTCGCTCATGCCATACATCATGACCATTGCACGGGCCAGTTTTGTGGTTTTCTCGAGGTCGTCGGAAGCTCCGGTACCAATTTTGCCGAGGAACACTTCTTCAGCTGCACGTCCGGCGAGCATTCCGCACATTGTGTCGAGCAGAGCCTGGGTGGGGATAATCTGTCGGGCTTCAGGGGCATACCAAGCTGCTCCGAGGGCGCGTCCGCGGGGGACGATGGTCACTTTTACAAGGGGGTTGCCGAATTCAGTCATCCAACTGATAGTGGCGTGTCCCGCCTCATGAGTGGCGATTGCGAATTTCTCGTCGTCGGTGATTACGCGGGAGCGTTTTTCAAGACCACCCACGATTCGGTCGATTGCCGCCATGAAGTCGGACCAGTCAACAGCCTGCTTGTTGTTGCGGGCAGCTATAAGGGCAGCCTCATTGCAGACATTGGCTATGTCGGCTCCGGAGAAACCTTGGGTCTGGCGTGCGAGCTGTTCCACATCAAGGGTGGAGTTTACCTTGATGTTGCGCAGATGCACGTTGAAGATTTCCACACGGTCGCTGAGTTCCGGGAGGTCAACATATATCTGGCGGTCGAAGCGGCCCGGGCGCATCAGAGCCTTGTCGAGCATATCGGCGCGGTTGGTGGCGGCGAGTATGATGACGCCATTGTTTGAACCAAACCCGTCCATTTCGGTAAGCATCTGGTTGAGGGTGTTTTCCCTTTCGTCGTTGCCACCCATATTGGGGTTCTTGCCGCGGGCGCGACCGACGGCGTCAATCTCGTCGATAAAGACTATACAGGGGGCTTTGTCTTTTGCCTGCTTGAAGAGGTCTCGGACGCGGGCTGCACCGACACCGACAAACATTTCGGTGAAATCGGAACCGGATAGAGAGAGGAACGGCACGCCGGCCTCCCCGGCTACAGCTTTGGCAAGCAGAGTCTTACCGGTGCCCGGAGGTCCTACGAGGAGAGCTCCACGGGGAATCTTGGCACCCAGTTCGGTGTAACGTTGCGGATTTTTGAGGAACTCCACAATCTCTTCAATCTCAACCTTTGCTTCGGCGAGACCAGCCACGTCCTTGAAAGTGACATTGGTATTGTTTTCCTTGTCGAAGATCCTTGCCTTAGACTTTCCGACATTGAAGATACCGCCGGGGCCGCCGCTGCCGCCGGTCATTCGGCGCGACATATAGACCATAAGGAAAACAAAGAGCAGGATGGGGCCGAATGCCCAGAAGAGTTTCATGAAATCGCTTCCGCGTTCATATTTCACTGTGATTTCCGGCTTTCCTTCGGCTGCCAATTGTTCGTTCCAGGCATCAATCTTGTCCTGAATCTTGTTTGCGCTCGGGATTGTGGTCTTCATCCGTTTTTCGGAATCAGGACCCTGATAGGCATCTTCTTTCATGCCCTGTCGTTTTTCGCCGTCTTTTGTGAGAATGCCGATGGCGGTACCGGTCTCAGAAATAACTTCAATTTTGGTGAAATCGCCGGCTTTTGCGGCGTCTTCAAATTCGGACCAGTCGACGCTTTTCGTCTGGCTGCCGTCTTGGAAATAGTAAAGTCCGAAAAGGCAAGCGGCAATCAGCACATACATCCAGTACATGCTGAAAAGGGGGCGTTTTCCGGAGTTGCCGTTTTTATTTGAATTAGGAAGGAGGGCCATTTATATGGGGTTGGGGGTTAGAGTTATTCCGGGTCGGGGATTTCGGTTGAGGGTGCGTCGCTCCAGAGTTGCTCGAGGCGATAAAATGAGCGGGTGTCGGGCAGGAACACGTGGAGCATAATGTCACCGTAGTCAACGACAATCCATTGGCAGTTGCGGTAGCCGTCGTAGTTGATGGGTTTTTCGCCGGCTTGTTTTCGCACTTCCTCTCTTACATTGTCGGCGATAGCGCTGACCTGGGTGGTGGAGTTTCCGGTGCAGACCACAAACTGCTGGGTAGGAGCACCGTCAACCTTAGATAGGTCAAGGACCTTGATGTCGTGACCTTTCTTGTCTTGTATTGCTGAGATTATTATATCAGAAATATTTGTCATCGTGGAGATTAAATATAAATTAAAGGGGGTATTGCCAAAACCAAGGCAATACTCTCCCTTTGATATAACAAATATAAAGCCAAAAATATTGTGGATAAGTAGTGAACAATCACAATATATTGCATAGTAGGAAATTTGCTAATTCAATTTTTATGACAAGCGGAATCCGGGGATATAATTATTTGGATAGAGTCTGATTGTCTACATTGCTTTTCTTGTGTAGCTTGGAAAGGGATTTAAAACAACAGACAGTTATGAAAATTCCAAGTATTCCTATTAAGGCTATGATTAGCATGTTTATATTTGCATTTATATATGTTGCCATGCTCATATATGACATAAAAACGAGAAACAAAAGATTTAGCACTGCTAAGTTTAGTTGGATCAAGGAGAATGCCTTTTCTTTTTGGTTGGAAAAAGACCATGGCAAATTGCAAAATTGAGGATGTTTTTCAATAAATCTTAGCAGCAAATACATGAAAATAGTAATGAACAAGTCGATAAATACAGAATAAGACTTTCCATAGCTGTCAATATGACCAGATAGACCCCAATGAGTCGGTATGATGTCGTTGGAGGTAAATATAATCACGCTGCAGATTATAATGAATATTAGAAGGCATATCGAAATGATATTGCAAATGGAAGTTAACTTAAACATGTGCAAAGTAATTTAAGTTTGCTATTATAGTATTTTTCAGTGCAGTTTCACCATATTTTTCCACCTCATCTGGAAACGTTGATTTGATATA
>CAYMBR010000049.1:0-18068 GCA_964388725.1 uncultured Sangeribacter sp.
TTCGGTGTCCGAGATTCTGCCTGATTCATCAAAATTTTAACGAACTATTGTAATTTTGTGATTTATGTTTTTGTGTGTCGTTTATTTTTTGTAATTTTGTGGGAATTTTTTACTGACTGTTTATGAAAGTTCTGAAGTTCGGAGGGTCATCTGTGGCAACTCCCGAGAGTCTTGCTAATGTGAAGTCAATTGTCGAGAGTACTCCCGGCAAAAAGGTAGTTGTGGTTTCCGCCTTGGGTGGTATCACTGATTTGCTCCTTTCCACAGGCCGCCTTGCCAAAGATGACGACGTGAAATATCTTGAGCAATATGCCACTATCGTCAATCGCCATAAAGTGGTGATTGATACCATTGTGCCTGCAGATAAAAGGGCTGAAGTGCACAGCACCATCCGAACAATGCTTGAGCAACTCGCCAACATCTACAAAGGCGTGATGCTCCTTCATGACCTATCGCCTCGGGCCCAAAGGATAATTGTAAGCTATGGGGAGAGAATGTCGAGCGTGATTGTAGCTTCTATAATAGAAGGTGCTGTTCATTTTGATTCCCCTAAGTTTATACGAACTAAAAGAGGTCCGCATCTTGAAGAGATACTTGACAACGATCTTACAAATCATCTCATAGCAAAAGAGTTTTCATCTTCCGAGTGGACCACAGCCGTTTGCGGTGGATTCATAGCAAAAGATGGTATCGGAGAAATCACAAATCTTGGACGTGGCGGCAGCGACTACACTGCTTCGATCATCGCTGCAGCCCTTGATGCGGAGATTCTGGAGATATGGACCGACGTTGATGGTTTTATGACTGCCGATCCCCGTGTGATAGACCATGCCTATGTCATTCCCCAGTTGACATTTACCGAGGCAATGGAACTTTGCAATTTCGGAGCAAAGGTTATCTATCCCCCAACGATTTACCCCGTTTATCATAAGAATATACCCATCAAAGTAAAGAATACATTCAATCCTGATGCACCCGGAACACTAATAAGTAATGAGCTCCTTCCTTCAGATAAAATAATAAAGGGAATATCATCAATCAATGATACGGCACTCGTGACCATCAGCAGCCTTTGCATGGTGGGTGTGATTGGTGTGAATGCAAGAATCTTCAATGCCCTTACCGACAAAGGAGTCAGTGTTTTCCTCGTTTCTCAAGCCGCCAGTGAAAACAACACCACTATTGCGGTAAGAAATGCAGACGCAGAACTTGCCGCCGAGACCCTGAAGGCGGAGTTTGCGGCAGAACTCGCCGATGGAATGTTTAACGAGGTGGAGGTACAGCATGACCTTGCTACGGTAGCCGTGGTCGGGGAACACATGAAACATTGCACTGGCATTGCCGGAAAACTCTTCAACACGGTTGGTCGAAACGGTATAGATGTCATAGCTTGTGCCCAGGGAGCAGCCCAGACCAATATATCTTTTGTGGTTGACATGAAGAGTCTTACAAAAACACTCAATGTTATCCACGACTCATTCTTCTTGTCCGAAACCCAGGTGCTGAATGTATTTGTGGTCGGTGTTGGAAATGTCGGCGGCAATTTGCTACGTCAGATTGCAAAACAGCAGGATAAACTTAAATCAGAGAAAAACCTGAAAATTAATGTAGTAGGTATTGCATCAAGCAAGAAGGCAGTCTTCAACAGCGAAGGCCTCGACGTGGCAAGGTATCGTGAGTTGCTTAATGAAAGTTCGATATCCGCGACTCCGCAAATGCTTATGGATGAGGTGCTGAAGATGAACCTCTACAATTCTGTATTTGTGGATTGCACGGCATCTCATGAGATTGCCGCATTATATTATGACCTCCTTCGAAATAATGTGAATGTGGTGACAGCCAATAAAATAGCGGCATCATCGTCATATCCCATATACCAACGCTTGAAAAATACTGCCCGTGAGCGCGATGTGAAGTACCTTTTCGAAACGAATGTTGGTGCCGGTCTCCCCATCATCAACACCATAAATTCTCTGATCAATTCAGGCGACAAAATACTGAAAATCGAAGCGGTGGTTTCGGGTACTCTCAACTATATCTTCGATGTCCTTTCGGAAGATATACGTCTCAGCAAGGCAGTTGAAATGGCAAAAGAGTCCGGATATGCTGAGCCGGATCCGCGCATTGACCTTTCTGGCACTGATGTGGTGCGCAAGATTGTGATTCTTGCAAGGGAAGCGGGGTATATAGTGGAACAGTCTGACGTTGACAAACAACTCTTTGTGCCGGATAATCTGTTTGAAGGAAAGGCTTCAGAATTTATCGACAATTTGAAATCTCTCGATGATGAATTTGAACGTCGCCGTGCCGATGAATATGCCAATGGAAGGAAGTTCCGCTTTGTGGCCACTCTCGACAATGGCAAGGTGAGTGTAGGTCTTCGAAGCATTGACCACACCCACCCATTCTATAACCTTGAGGGTAGCAACAATGTCATCCTGCTCACAACTGAACGCTATAAGGAATATCCTATGGAAATTAAAGGCTATGGTGCCGGTGCGGAAGTGACTGCCGCCGGTGTCTTCGCCGACATAATCAGCATCGCCAACATCCGATAAATATGTTTATAGGTTTATGGGTTTATAGGTTTATTTTGTCGGGAATCTGACAATATGGAAAAAATCCGCAATAAGTTTAAAACATCAATTGAATGATACTAATAAAATAAACCTATAAACCTTAAGTGTTTGTAATGTTGAATTATTTCACCAAGATTTTCTTGTCATGGGATACCCTTATGCCTGGTGCAGATAGGTCTTTGACAATTCTTCCGTTGAGATCATACCAAATTTCATTGGCTTCGCTGTGGTCTGCATCGATTGTCCCTACGGCGGAATTGTCTGCAAATGAGCAGATGGTTTTCAGTGCCGATGTCGCACATCCGTCAAGGCTGCTGAATAGGGGCGCGTTATACCATCCCGAGAGTGATGTGTTGTAGGCGTTGTATTCCATCCACCACCAGAAAAGGCCATCCACATGGTCGTATTTTCCAAGTGTGCTGACAAGATCCTGTGCAAACTTATCCTGACCGGCATCGCTGTATGGCCATGTGCCGGAATAGTCATGGGTTGTGTCTGGTACCTCCCATTTGTAGGAATAGCCGGTCTCCACAATCATTATTCCCTTTTCCGGATAACGGGTCTGAAGTGTGGAAAGGGCAGTGCTGAGTGTACTCAAGTCACCATGGTAATAAGGATAATAACTGAGTCCGATGATGTCGTAATCAACATCAAGCGACTTCATCTGGTCGTAGAAATTTGTCAATACATTCACCTGTGCCACTCTTTCTGTGTGGATAACAATTTTTGCATCCGGACAAACTTCATGGCAAGCTTTGATACCATGATTTAGTAATTTGCCAAGACGATCCCAGTTGGCACTGCTGCCCATTAATGTCTTCTTCAAAGATGAAGAGGAGGCGTTTTCAGCACCCCAGAGCATACCATAACTGATTTCGTTGCCAACCTGAATGAACGAGGGCACAACGCCTGCAGCTTTCAGTGTCTCAAGCGATTCCTTGGTGTATTCATATATCTTTTCGTAAAGTTGCTCGTCCGATAGGTCTTTCCATGCAGTCGGTGTCCATTGTTTTGCCGGGTCTGCCCATGTGTCGGAATAGTGGAAGTCAAGCATCAGTTTGAACCCATTGTTCACTATCCTTTGGCAGAGTGGGGTGATATATTCCAAATCCTGGCAGGCATTTGGGTCATAGCTTGATGGAAAATTTGCTTTATGGTCTGAAGGGTTCACGAAAAGACGCACACGCATCGCGTTCATTCCTTCATCATGCAGCCAGGGCAGCAAGTCGCTGATTGGTTCTCCCTCATGGGTCTTATAGACTGCTCCGGCTTCTTCGTATTCCGGAAGCAAAGAAATATCTCCACCCACATATCTGTCTGCCCACCCTTGTGCAGACGTGCAAACAACCATTGCAACTATACCCACACGGGTCAAACTTTTTTGCATGGCTGCATAAACTTTGCCAAGTAAATTGTTTTTCATCAGTAATTTATCTATAGTTTTAAAGTTAACATTGCTACATCCTCATAGCCGTCTGGCGTCCGCCACCAGTCGGGACGTATGCCAGTTTCGCGGAATCCTGCTTTATCAAAACAACGCAAAGCCGAAGCATTTAGTTTTGAGATATTCGCCACAATTTGATGCAAACCGAGACGATTCCTGCAGTAATCTTTTAATGCCAAAAGGGTTTCTACTCCCAATTCCTTGCCTCTGTTTTCTGGAAGTATATAGATACCGGTGTCTCCTCTTAAATGCTTGGCTGATATGTCGAAAAGATCTGCAATACCTATTGGTTTACCCTGATACTCCACTATAAGACGCAGTTGTCCGCTTCTAAATGGGTCGGCATCGTAGGTCAGTGCATAATGCCGGAGCATCTCCCGGCTGAGAGGCGCCACATAATCGGAATATTCCCACGCTGCCGGATCTTGCTCCACTTCATACATGAAGTCAGCATCCTCCGGCTCCAAAGCACGCAAAATTAATTTTGAATTTTGAATTTTGAATTTTGTATTGTCAAAGGTTGATTGTGCATTGTGCATTGTGCATTGAGCATTTAATATTGAGAATTGTGCATTACTTATATGGTACGCGATTAACTATCGACCTACCCAAGGTAAACTCATCAGTATATTCAAGGTCGTTGCCGATGCTTACTCCTCGTGCCAGCATACTGATTTCAACATCGTAAGGTGTCAATTTTCTTGATATATAGAAATTTGTAGTGTCGCCCTCCATTGTGGGACTGAGTGCAAGGATAACCTCTTTAATACCACCCTGGGCAACTCTATCCACCAATGAACTGATTTCCAAATCTGATGGTGATACGCCATCCAGAGGGGAAATGACACCTCCCAAAACGTGGTATAGACCGTAATGCTCATGGGTTGATTCGATAGTGAGCAGATCTTTCACATTTTCCACCACACACACTATGCTCGAATCACGTTTTACGTCAGAGCAGATGTCGCAAACCTCCTTTTCGGAGATATTGTGGCAAACCTTGCAGTATCGTATGTTTTTCCGCATGTTGATAATGGCTTCCCCGAGCGAAACGGCCTCGCATTCTTCCTGTCTCAATAGATGTAGGGCAAGTCGCAGGGCTGTTTTTCTTCCTATCCCCGGCAATTTACCCAATTCGGATACCGCATTATCAAGCAATTGTGAATTGTATGTCTGATTCATATTGCAAAATTAGCAACTATTTGCTAATTTTGCAAATCAATATCAACATAAATTACCAATAAACTAACCCCTAACCCTTAACCCATAACCTATATGATTGAATATCTCAACGGACCGATAGGTGATTTGGAACCAACAGTGGCAGTGATAGAATGTGGAGGTGTTGGCTATGGCGTTAACATCACCCTCATGGATTATGCAAAACTTCAGCAGATGAAGCAGGTGAAACTCTATGTGCATGAATCAATTCGCGAAGATGCCCATGACCTGTTTGGCTTTTTATCACGCCAATCCCGTGAACTTTTCCGTATGCTCATAGGTGTCAGTGGTGTCGGGCCCAACACTGCAAGAATAATATTGTCGTCACTCACAGAAGAACAACTTATTGATGCAATTGCCAATGATCACCCTGCGGCACTTAAAAGCGTGAAGGGAATTGGTGGAAAAACCGCCCAAAGAATAATAGTGGATTTAAAAGATAAAATAAAAGCCACTGACATTTCGTTAATATCAAGTACATCCGTTGTCAGCGAGGCTTTCGATGATGCTTCCGCAGCTCTCGTGATGCTTGGTTTTAATCCGCAGGCAAGTCGCACTGCCCTTAAGAAGATTTTCACCGACAATCCGAACCTGACAACAGAGAAGGCCATCAAATTGGCTCTTACTATGTTGTAGCTTGAGTAAACGAAATCTTTACATATTACATTTTCGAGTGGTTGTGGCTCTGATTTCAGTGCTGCTGATTTCACTTGTGTCTTATTCGCAATACACGAAATCGACTCTTACGGCTCCACCGCCCCCGCCTGTCCCCGATACATCGGTAACAGGTGGCGACTCTGTGCAACTCCTTTCGCCGGTCAGCCCTACGGTTGCAATTGAACTTGAAGATGTCAAAGGTAAGGAATATCCCCTTGACCTTCGTGACCCATCAAATATCAAGACCGAGGCAATATATGATCCCGAATTGGGTATGTATCTGATTCATACCAAAATCGGAGAAAAGGATCTCATCACTCCATTTATGATGCCGGCTGACGAATACCATGACATGATAAACCGTGGTGAGATGTACGACTATTTCCGTTCGCAGAACACAGCCAATTTCGAGCAGAAGGGGAAGGAGCCTTTCAACATTCTTGACATGAATTTCTCTCTTGGCCCACTTGAGAAGGTGTTCGGACCTGGAGGTGTACGTCTGACTACCCAAGGCTCAATTCAGTTGTCGGCTGGAATAAAGAGCAACAAGACCGACAATCCGTCATTGTCGCTGAAATCACGCCGCAAGACCTATTTCGATTTCAATCAGAAGATTCAGGCCACTATCAATGCATCGGTTGGTGACAAGATGAAGTTCAACATGAACTATAATACCGATGCTACATTTAATTTTGACTCGCAGAAACTCAAACTTCAGTATGAGGGCAAGGAAGATGAAATCATAAAGAATTTGGAAGCTGGTAATGTAAGCATGACCACAGGTAGCAGCCTTATACGTGGTGGTACTGCTTTGTTTGGTGTAAAAGCAAAACTTCAGTTTGGAAAACTGACACTTACCGGACTTGTTTCGCAGCAAAACTCCGAATCCAAATCCATATCCACAACCGGAGGTGTGCAGACCACAGAATTTGAAATCAGTGCCGCTGACTATGATGCCAACCGGCATTTCTTCCTCAGTCAATATTTTTATGAGAACTATGATAAGTTTTGCGAAAAACTCCCTTACGTATCATCCGGTATAAATATCACCCGTATTGAGGTTTGGGTCACAAATAAGACCCAAAAGTTTGACGAAAGCCGAAACTTCGTGGGTTTCATGGACTTGGGTGAAAATTCTCGTCTCGGCAATGACTATTGGATTCCGGATATGTCTGTGCCGGTGCCTTCAAACCAAAGCAACAATCTACTTACGGTATTGAAAACGGAGTATCCGAATGCCAGAAACATTAATCAGGTGACAGAGGTCCTTAAACCGCTGAATGCATACGGCATTGAAGGTGGCAAGGACTTTGAGAAGGTGGAGAGTGCGCGGTTGCTTACATCCAGTGAATATACACTCAATGAGGCTCTCGGATATATTTCTTTAAAGTCTGCCCTTAACACCGACGAGGTGTTGGCTGTTGCTTTTGAATACACATACAATGGCAAGGTATATCAGGTAGGCGAATTCTCAGGCGATGTGACAACCACAGAAAATGCTCTGTATCTTAAATTGTTGCGTGGCACCACTGTTACTCCCTATCTTCCGATGTGGCAACTCTCGATGAAGAACATATATAGTCTTGGAGCTTATCAGATTCAGAAGAATAATTTCAAGATGAACATCAAGTTCCTCAGCGACACCACCGGTGTGGAACTACCTTATCTTCCCGTTCCTTCCATCTCAAACCAGACACTTGTTCAGGTGATGGGTCTCGACCATATTGATTCAAATGGCGAATATGTGAGCGACGGTATCTTTGACTTTATCGAGGGTTACACAATCCAAACATCAAATGGCAAGATAATTTTCCCAGTGGCTGAACCGTTTGGTTCTCACCTTCGCAAGGCAATCAACAACGACGCTCTTGCCGAACAATACGTCTATCAGGAACTTTACGACTCGACCCTTGTTGTTGCTAAGCAGTTCGCTGATAAAAACAAATTTACGCTGAAAGGTCAATATACATCCGAAAAGGGTAGTACGATAAATCTTGGAGCCATGAATGTTCCGAGAGGTTCTGTTATTGTCACTGCCGGTGGTGCTGTCTTGACAGAAAACAGCGACTATACCGTGGATTATTCCATGGGTATAGTTACCATTACCAACCAAAGCATTATCGAGTCTGGAACCAATGTAAGTGTTTCGCTTGAAAACCAGTCGCTATATTCGATGCAGAGGAAAACTCTGCTTGGTCTTGATGCGCAATATCAGGTTAATAAGGATTTGAATATTGGCGGAACGCTTCTTCATTTCGGTGAGAAGTCTCTTACAGAGAAAGTGGGTATTGGCGAGGAACTTATCAACAATACCATGTTCGGATTCAACCTGAACTACAACAAGCAGTTTATGTGGCTTACCGACCTTATCAACAAAGTGCCCACTATCAATGCCACATCTCCTTCTTCGCTCAATCTTACTGCTGAATATGCCCAACTTATACCCGCAAAGCAAAAGGCCGGTACCAATCAGGGCAGTTCCTACATAGATGACTTTGAGACATCCCAGACCGGTGTGGATCTGAGAAATCCCTATAGCTGGTTTTTGGCTTCAACACCACAGGACAACTCTTCCGATGCTCTATTCCCTGAGGCTTCTTTGAGCAATGACCCTGCCTACGGCAAGAACCGTGCTTTGCTTGCATGGAACTATATCGACCGCATCTTCACTCAAAAGAATAGTTCGATGATTCCCGGTTATCTCAAAAATGACCTTGCGCAGCTATCCAACCCATACGTGCGTGAGATTCAGGTTCGCGAGATTTATCCGGGACGTGACACAAACTATGGCGATGCCAACTATATCCAGACTCTTAACCTGTCGTTTTATCCGAGGGAGCGTGGCCCCTATAATGTGGATGTAGACAACATTGACTCCGATGGTAGTCTGCTAAATCCGGAGAAAAGATGGGGGGGCATAATGCGTAAGATAGAAAACTCCAACTTTGAAAGTTCCAATGTGGAATATCTTCAGTTCTGGCTTCTTGATCCTTTCCTTGACGAGGATGGCAAAAAGAATCCGGGCGGTGACCTCTATTTCAACTTCGGTGAGTTTTCCGAGGATATTCTCAAGGATGGCATGAAGAGTTATGAGAATGGTCTTCCGGTGGATGGCAACAATGAGTTTATCGATGAAACCGTATGGGGTAAGGTTTCAACCCAAACTTCTTTGACATACGCCTTTGAGAACACTGCTGATGCACGACTCCTGCAAGATGTCGGACTCGACGGTATTTCCACTGAGGAGGAGTTCACATTCCCCACCTATGCCAATTTCGTGGAGGCTCTTCGCAATAAACTCCCGGCTGAGACTATTGCTAAGATGCAGGAAGATCCTCTATCGGAATTGAACGACCCGGCTCAGGACAATTACCATTTCTTCCGTTCCGACTACTATGATGCCCAGCACACTTCAATCCTTGGTCGATACAAGCACTATAACGGCGTAGAGGGCAACTCTCTTTCTCCCGACCAAAGCACTAACTCCCAGTATCAATCAAGCCGTTCGGTGCCCGATGTGGAAGACATCAATCAGGATAATACCCTCAATGAGTATGAACGCTACTATCAGTATAAGGTGTCCATACGCCCGGAAGACCTCGAGGTAGGCAAAAATTACGTCACCGACAAACAGGTGACTCAGGTTACTACCCGCGAAGGGTCGCAGGAAGCCATCTGGTATCAGTTTAAAATTCCTTTGTCAAGTCCCGACAAAGTGGTTGGCGGTATCTCCGATTTCTCCACCATTCGCTTTGCACGTATCTTCATGACCGGTTTCTCAGAAGTGACTCACCTTCGCTTCGGCTCTCTCGAACTGGTGAGAGGGGAGTGGCGCGACTATGGCTTCAACCTGAACTCACGCAATGATTCCCCGGCTGAGGGCGAACTCGACATGAGTGTGGTAAATATTGAGGAAAACTCAAAGCGTACACCGGTCAATTATGTATTGCCTCCGGGCGTAACCCGTATTCAGGATGCAAGTGCTTCCACGGCAACCCAACTCAATGAGCAGTCGCTTCAGTTGAAGCTCACCGGTATTCAGCCCGGTGATGCCCGCGGTATCTACAAGAATACTCAGATGGACCTTCGTATCTACAAACGCCTTCAGATGTGGGTACACGCCGAGGCTGATGTGGACGACGCAACCAATCTCAAGAATGGCGACCTTGCCATATTCATTCGCGTTGGTTCAGACGTGAAAAACAACTACTATGAATATGAGATTCCTCTCGATATAACTGCACCTGGCACATACAACAACCTTTCGAGTGTTGACCGTTGGCTCGTTTGGCCGGAGAATAACTTCCTTGACCTTCCTCTTGATCTTTTCACTGATGCAAAGGTGGAGAGAAACCAACTTATGTCGGAAGGTCATCAGGATGTCGGTTATCGTATATTATACTCCACAAGAGACCCCAACAATCAGCGCAACACTGTTTCGGTGATGGGCAATCCATCGCTAAGTGATGTGCGTACTATGCTGATTGGTGTCCGAAATAAGTCCAACACTGTTAAGAACGGTACTGTTTGGGTCAACGAGTTGAAAGTGACTGAGTTTAATCAGGATGGCGGTTGGGCGGCAAAAGTCAATGCCAATCTTGCTATCTCTGACGTAGCCACAATCAATTTTGCAATGCACAAGGAGACCGCCGGTTTCGGCAGCGTTGATCAAGGTCTGTCTTCTCGACGTCTCGACAATTATGATCAATATAACATAGCTGTACAGGGTAATGTCGGAAAACTTCTTCCTGAAAAGGTGAAACTCAATGCTCCTATTTATTACTCTCGCAGCAGTGAGACCACTACACCCAAGTATAATCCTCTCGATCAGGACATCTTGCTTAAAGATGCCCTCGAAGCGGCCACTACCAAGGCAGAAAAGGATTCAATAAAGAGCTATTCTGTCACAAAGAAAGTCACAGAATCATTCTCGCTTACAAATCTTAGGTTTAATGTGAATTCCAAGAATGCCATGCCTTGGGATCCGGCAAACTTCACCGTGGCTTTCAACTTCAACAAGCAGCGTAATAATGACCCTACCACTGAATATGAGAACACTTCCGATTATCGCGGTTCGTTCCAATACTCCTACTCCCCTTATTTCAAACCTTGGAAGCCTTTCTCGTTTATCAAGGGTAAGTCTAAAATTCAGAAATTCCTTAAGGAGTGGCAGATCAACTGGCTATTCAACAACCTGACTTTCTACACAGGTATGTCGCGCCACTATTATGAGCAGCAAACACGCTCTGATATTGATGCCAATATGCAACTTCCGGTGCAGGTGAGCAAGAATTTCCTTTGGGACCGTCAGCTCTCTCTCAACTGGAATCCGCTTCAGTCGCTTACTCTTTCTTTCGAAAGCAACACAACAGCCAGAATTGAGGAAACGGCAGGTGCGGTCAATAAGAAACTCTTCCCCGACAAGTATCGCGATTGGAAAGACACCGTGATTAATTCTATAAAGAATTTAGGTACCCCGTGGAGTTATAACCAGACATTCACCGGCAGTTATAAGGCTCCTTTCAATAAGATTCCTTTCCTCGATTACCTTACCGGCAATTTGAGTTATTCCTCAAATTATCAGTGGGACCGCGGTGTGCAAGTGGATGGTGTTGATATCGGCAATACAATCCAAAACCAGACCACTTGGAATGCCGATGCAAGGTTTAACTTCGAAACTCTCTACAACCACAGCAAACTTCTTAAGGCAGTAAATCAGCGTTTTTCAAGCCGCAACAATCTAAATAAAAACAACAAAAACAGTAAGAATAACAAGAATAATAAAAATAATCTGAATAATGCCAAAAATACCCAAAATGGCAAAAATGGTAAGAACGACGATGCCGATGATGGAGTAAAAAAAGTTGAGAAGAGCATCCAACTTTCTCCAGACTCTGCCACCGTTTTTGTGCACAATCTGAAAACAAAAAAAGTAACAGTTACTGCAAAGGTTGATGGCAAACCATTCAGACTCAATACAAAGGTAATAGACAATAATAAGATTGAAATCCTAACTCAAGGAAATCAAATCGTGGATATTACTGTCAGGGAAAAGGTGGATGATAAAAAGACAAACTGGGCTAAGGAATTGCGTGATTATTCTCTCCGCTTCATCATGATGCCTCGCAGTTTCTCCTTTAGATGGCGTCAGAGTCATTCTCTTAATCTTCCTCTTTTCAGTCCAGACATTGGTGACATCTTCGGTCAGTCGCAAAAATATGGCCCTATGGCACCGGGTCTTGACTTTGCCTTCGGTTTTTATGACGAATCTTACGTCGACAAGGCTCTTGAGCGTGGGTGGTTGCTTACCGATGGTTCAAGTACTTCGCCGGCCGTCTGGAACAAGGGTGAGGAATTCCACTTTGAACTCACTCTCGAACCAATCCGTGGCCTTAAGATTACACTTACAGACAATCTCACCGAAAACCGCACAAACCAGGTGCAGTTCATGTATAGCGGTATGCCTACTTCCCGCACAGGTAGCTACACCCGCACTCATGTGGCTATCATGACGGCTCTTCGGTCGAGCAATGCCGCCGATGGTTACTATTCCGAGGCGTTCAACCGATTCCTCGAATACATTCCTATCATAGCAAACCGCTATGAGGAGAAGTATAGCGGCTTGTATTATCCCAAGACCGGTTTTATGGATGGAAATCCTCTTGGTGGCACTCTCTATAACCCGGAGGTCGGCAGTGTTAGCCAGACGTCGAGCGATGTCTTGATTCCCGCCTTCCTTGCTGCCTACACCGGTAGCGACCCCAAGAAGACCACTCTCAATCTCTTCCCCGGACTTTCTTCGATGTTGCCAAACTGGAAAATCACCTACGATGGTTTTGTCAATCTTGGCAATATGAAGAAGTGGTTTAAGTCGTTCACCATCAGTCATGCCTACAACTGTACCTATTCAGTCGGAAGCTATACATCCTATCTAAACTGGATAAGTGTGGATGGCGACTATGGTTTCACCCTGAATGAATCTACCCAGGAGCCGATTCCCTCTTCCCCCTACAATATTTCTTCTGTAGCCATCACTGAGCGTTTCAATCCTCTTATTGGTGTGAATATCACTCTCAATAATGATTTGAAACTTAACATGCAGTATGTCGATAGCCGCACTCTCAACCTCAACTCTCAGGCGGGGCAGATTGTGGAGACAGGTTCGCGACAGATCACCATTGGTGCTGGATATAAGATTGCCAATTTCAATAAGATAATTAAGATTGGCAGTCGTCAGGGTAGTATCAGCAATGACCTTACGGTGGATCTCGACTTGAATTTTGCCAACAACTCAAGTCTTATAAGAAAGATTGAGACGGCCTACACTCAGGCCACCCAGGGAACACAGTCGTTCTCTCTCAATTTTATGGCAAGTTATGTATTGAGCCGCCGTATCACACTCTCTGCATACTTTGATCATCAGGTAAATACGCCTCTTGTCTCCTCCAGTGCCTATCCTACCAGCAACTCAAACTTCGGCGTCTCCATCAACATGTCCCTCGCCCGCTAACGATTATTTCCAAGCGCAATCAAGCGCAATCAAGCGTAATCAAGATTAATCAAGCGTAATCAAGTTTAATCAAGATAAATTTTCCTTAAAATATGTTATAAAACATATTTTTCTTGAACAATCCCTCCGATTTCATCGTTATAATCTTTGGAGTGCAACCCGGAGGGGTTGCCAAAACACCCCGGTGCTTTTCCCGGCCCGCGTGATGCGATGCCGTTTCCGGGTATGTTTCACCTAAATTTTTATTTATGAATTTTAAACTGAATTTGGCGGGCATATTCGTCGGAATTTTAGGAGTTGTCGCTTTGACTTCTGCCATTGCCACCGAAAATGTACCGCTTGAGGTTGGAAATCATGCTCCGGAATTTTCAGCCGTAAATGCTAATGGAAACACGGTCCACATGTCTGATTTTGAAGGCCAGGACGTCATATTGAATTTCTGGAGCATCAAGGATGCGGAGAGCCGCATCAGGAATGTCCGACTCGAAAGAGAAGCCGAACGAACCGGAGCGAAATATGTCGCCCTTTGTGTTGATGACGACATGGATATCGCCCTCGAAGTAATCAAAGCCGACGGCTTGGCTGCCGACAACCAGTATTTCGCCGACGGAAGAATTTCAGATGAATATCTTCTCAACCGTGGCGTTCGGACTGTTAAAATCGACCCTTATGGCATTGTTGCCAAGATTGATTAATCTCCAATGGCTAATTTGCCAATTTTGACTTAAAGGAAGCGTCCATATGGATGCTTTTTTTGTTTTTAAACCATATTGGAACACTATTTGTTAATATTTACGAAAAACACTTATTTTACTCAATTTTCGCTATGCGAATTTTAATTTAAATAACTATGAATTTCAATAATTTCACTATTAAATCGCAGGAGGTAATCCAAAAAGCCATCGACTATACCCAGCAAGCCGGTCAGCAACAGATTGAGCCTGTCCACATCCTTAAGGCGATAATTTCTGAAGGTGAGACTATTGTCAATTTCGTATTCCAAAAACTCGGAGCTAACCTTAACGCCGTGAATATGGCTATCGAGAGCGACATCAAGTCTCTGCCGAAAGTGACTGGAGGCGATGTGGTGCTGAGCCGCGACTCAAACGAGGCTATGCGCAAGGCTCAGGATTTCTCCAAGAAAAATGGCGACGAATATGTCTCCGTAGAGGCCATGCTCATGGGTATACTCCAGACCAAGTGTAACGCTTCCCGGATTCTAAAGGATGCCGGCGTGACCGAACAGGGTCTTGAGGCTGCAATTCTTGAGCTGCGCAAAGGAAATAAGGTCACAGGGCAAAGTGCTGAGGAGTCTTATCAGGCGTTAAGCAAATATGCCATAAATCTCAACGACCGTGCCAGAAATGGCAAACTCGACCCGGTGATAGGGCGCGATGAGGAAATCAGAAGGGTGCTTCAGATTCTGTCACGCCGTACGAAGAACAATCCTATGCTTGTCGGCGAACCAGGTACCGGTAAGACGGCAATTGCCGAGGGTCTCGCCCAGCGTATTGTGCGTGGTGATGTACCGGAAAACCTTAAGTCGAAACAGATTTTCTCTCTCGACATGGGTGCCCTCGTGGCCGGTGCTAAATATAAAGGCGAGTTTGAGGAGCGTCTGAAGGCTATCGTTAATGAGGTCACTCAAAGCGATGGCGAGATAATCCTCTTCATTGATGAGATCCACACTCTTGTGGGTGCCGGAAAAGGGGAGGGGGCAATGGATGCCGCCAATATCCTCAAACCGGCCCTTGCGCGTGGCGAACTCCGTAGCATCGGTGCCACTACCCTCGATGAATATCAGAAATATTTTGAGAAGGATAAGGCTCTCGAACGCCGTTTCCAGAAAGTTATGGTTGATGAGCCGGATGAGATGGCTGCCATATCAATTCTCCGTGGTCTGAAGGAAAGATATGAAAACCACCATAAGGTGCGCATTATGGATGAGGCTATCATTGCCGCAGTCCAACTGAGTGTGCGTTACATCACAGATCGTTTCCTCCCCGACAAGGCAATCGACCTTATTGATGAGGCTGCCTCAAAACTCCGCCTTGAGATGGACTCCATGCCTCAGGCTCTCGATGATGCCACCCGCAAGATTCAGCAACTCGAGATTGAGCGTGAGGCTCTTAAACGCGAGGACAATAAGTATCGTCTTAAAGAGATTGACGAGGAACTTGCCAATATCCGCGACACCCAAAGTTCGCTGCGAGCTAAATGGAAGGCTGAGAAAAACGAGATTGACAAGATTCAGCAGAATAAGATCGACATTGAACAACTCAACCATGAGGCCGAACGTGCCGAGCGTGAGGGTGACTATGCAAAGGTTGCCGAAATCAGATACTCCAAAATCAAACAGAAAACCGACGAGATTGAGGCTACACAGAAGAAACTCCGTGAACTTCAGGGCGACAGCGCCATGATCAAGGAGGAGGTTGATGCTGAGGATATTGCCGAAATCGTAAGCCGCTGGACCGGTATCCCCGTAAAGAAAATGGCCCAGAGCGAGAAGGAGAAACTTCTGCATCTTGAAGAGGAACTACACAAGAGGGTAGTGGGGCAGGATGATGCCATCCGTGCCGTCAGCGAGGCTGTGCGTCGTTCACGCGCCGGTCTTAACGATCCGCGCCGTCCTCTCGGTTCATTTATATTCCTCGGCACTACCGGTGTCGGCAAGACAGAACTTGCCAAGGCACTTGCTGAATATCTTTTTGATGATGAGGACATGATGACCCGTATCGACATGTCGGAATACATGGAGAAGCACTCCGTGAGCCGTCTCGTTGGAGCACCTCCCGGATACGTTGGTTATGAGGAGGGTGGTCAACTCACAGAGGCTGTGCGCCGTAAACCATACAGCGTGGTGCTTTTCGATGAGATTGAGAAGGCCAACCCCGATGTATTCAACATTCTGCTGCAGGTGCTCGATGATGGCCGTCTGACCGACAACAAGGGACGTTTCATCAACTTCAAGAATACCATCATCATCATGACCTCCAACGAAGGCAGCCCCATCATCCGTGAGGCTTTCAAGGATCTTGATGAGAAAGATGCAGAACAGCGTCAGGCCACAATCTACAAGACCCGTCAGGACGTGATGGATCTTCTGAAGATGAAGATTCGTCCGGAATTCCTCAACCGTATTGATGAGATTGTGATGTTCACTCCGCTCAATAAGAAAGAGATTGAGGAGATTGTCGGTATTCAGGTTCGTTCCGTTCAGAAGATGCTTGCAATCAACGGTGTCAAACTGGAGGTAACAAAATCGGCTATGGAACTTCTTGCAGAGGACGGTTATGATCCGGAGTTTGGTGCACGTCCTGTGAAACGTACCATCCAGCGTCTTGTGCTCAACCAGCTTGCCAAGGATATTCTTGCGCAGAAGGTTGACCGCGACCATCCTATCGTCATCGATGTCAAGGATGACCAGCTTGTCTTCACCAACTGATTAGATTCAGACCATAAAAAATAAAGGGCTTCAAATTTGAAGCCCTTTGTATTTTATCATTATCATTAGAGTCAGACATTCAGGTAAACTAAACCCTAAACCCTAAACTCTAATCAAAAATCACTGTGCCGAAGCTGCTGTATCCTGAACCGGAGACACAGGGGACTCTACCCTGCGTTTTGCTTCCCATCCAAGAGCAGAAGCTCCAAGCACTGCAGCATCGCTTTCCTTCAGCTGCGATACGATTATCTCAGTCTTTCCTCTGAAAATCGGCATCACGCTCTTCTCAAAAGATTCCTTAAGCGGTTTGAGGAGAAGGTCGCCGCTCTTTGCAAGACCTCCGAAAAGGATTATGGCCTGTGGAGATGAGAATGCCACCATGTCGGCAAATGCCTCACCGAGAATCTTGCCGGTATATTCGAAGATCTCTTTTGCAATCTTGTCGCCGGCAATTGCAGCGTCATAGACATCTTTAGATGTTATGTCTTCGATGTCGATGTTGCGGAGCATTGACGGTTCCTGACGGATCTCGAGGAATTCGCGTGCTGTGCGGGCAACACCAGTCGCGGAACAGTAAGCCTCCAGACATCCGGTTCTTCCGCATCCGCACATACGTCCGTTGTTGCGCTTCATCACGAGGTGTCCGAGTTCTCCGGCGTTGCCGTCATGGCCATATACCATGCGTCCGTTGATTACGATACCTGAACCTACACCGGTTCCGAGGGTTATCATGATGAAATCAGTCATACCGCGGGCTGCGCCATAGGTCATTTCGCCGAGGGCTGCAGCATTGGCGTCGTTGGTTACTGCCACCGGAATACCTCCGAAAGCTTCGCTAACCTTATCAGCAAGAGGAATCACCGGACCCCAGGGGAGGTTTGGCGGGTTTACAATTTCTCCGGTATAGTAGTTGGCGTTAGGTGCACCGATTCCGATACCCTGGATTTTGTCTTCTGCATCGTTGAGCTTCAGCAGTCTTGCTACGCTTGTATGCAGCTCCTTGACATAGTCGTCAAATTCTGCATGTTTCTTCGTCTTTATGGAATCACTGGCTATCACTTGTCCACGGGCATCCACGATACCGAACACTGTGTTCGTACCGCCGATGTCGATTCCCAATACATACGGTTTTGTCATCTCTTCTAAATTTTGAGGTTAAATCATTAGTAACCGAAACGCCTATCCGGTTTTCTGCTACAAAGATAACGT